>NZ_JH556659.1:415015-631905 GCF_000179595.2 Acetivibrio cellulolyticus CD2
CTAGTACCCACCTGAATTGTCTCTTTAGAGTTATCTGAAGGCCATTTAAACGTTCCCTTTTCAAGTCGTCGGAAGTATAGCCAAAATCCGTTATGATCCCAATGTAATATTTTTATCATTGTCCTGTTTTTATTGCAAAACACAAAAAGATTCGATGAAAATGGGTCGAGAGAAAAACATTGCTGAACTATTGCTGCCAAACCGTCGATAGAGCGTCTCATATCAGTACTTCCAATAGCAAGATATACTTTTTCTGTTCCACTTATGCTCAACATATTGCCTCCAAGGATTTAACTATAGTTTGCAAAAGTCTTTCGTCATATCCGTTCTCAATTTCAATTATAGCTTTACCTATTCTTATGTTGAGTTTTGATGTCATCATTGGTTCAAACTGAATTGGCATCCAGTTTGTTTTGTTAATTTCTTCCTTGTTTTGATTATCTCTTCTATATTTTCTATATTGGAAATTGAATGCTTTGATTTTCAACCCCTTTTCCCTACACCACTGAGCCTGGGTTTTTCCGCTTTTTTCGAATTCTCTAATTAACTTTTCCCATTCTTTATATAACATAAGACGCCTCCTGGTTTTTGGTGTATTATCTCATGCTAACAAATTGATTAACAGATGGGTTGTATTGTACGCTTACGTTTGGGTTGCTTTGTTTTCCAGCGCACCTTAATTATGATAATTAAGAAAAATGTTGCAAATTGTAGAATATTGATATATAATAATATATGTTGTCACTTTTGATTACTTCTTTTGGTATGTATTACATTTCGATGGATATAGTTCAAGCAGTTCTGTTAATTGTAGTACCTTATTTTTCAATTTTTAGTATTGTTGGAGTTTGTGATATATCTTGTTGATGTGTCAGATAGCAGTTAAAAGCTATTGTCTTTTTTTGCATTTTATGATGTAACTAAAATATTAGTTACCATAATTTGTGTCTCATAACGAAGGCGGTTTTTTGAGGGCGAAAAGAACAAATACAGCAAGGATATTTTAATACCAAAGCTATAGGAAATTGGTTATGTTAAAAGCATTAGCTGAAACATAGCTATTATTTGGCATTGCTCAAAATTGTGAGCAAAGTTAATTATAACAATAAAGTGCTTGATATAAAAGAAACAGAAACACAACAAATCAAAGGAAGGAGACTAACAATGAAACAAGCATTAGAAGAGAATATGATGCTGGAAGAAGATACGCAGAAGGACAAGTATCTTACCTTTGTATTGGGAAGGGAGGAATATGGAATAGGGATTAACTATGTAACCGAGATTGTGGGAATTCAATCGATTACACAAATTCCTGAACTTCCCGACTATGTGAAAGGAATTATTAATTTGAGAGGTAAAATAATTCCTGTTATTGATGTTAGGCTCAGATTCGGTAAGGAAGTGAGGGAATACACTGACAGAACCTGTACAATCGTTATCGAAGTAAAAGACATAACTGTAGGGTTAATTGTAGATGCTGTGGCAGAAGTTTCTGCTATTACCGAAAAAAATATTGTCCCTCCTCCGCAACTTAGTAGAGGCTATCATCAAAAGTACATAAAAGGTATAGGTAAAGTTGGAGACACAGTGAAGTTGCTTCTCGATTGTGACAGGCTTTTGAGTGATGATGAAGTGGAAGATTTGAGCAATATTGCATAGGTGAGTAATTGCACTTTAGTTCTAAAAATAAAAGGAATATAAGGAGGCAATATATCTATGAAGTGGTTCTATAATTTGAAGGTTTCTGCAAAATTATTAATTGGTTTTTTGACTGTAGCGGTGATAGCAGCAGTTATCGGAATTGTTGGTGTAGTTAATATCAAGAATATAGATAATGCAGATACTCAACTATATGAACAAAATGTACGTGGGTTGGAATATGCAGGAAATGCAGATGTATATTTTCAGAGAATAAGAGTTAACTCTTTTAAAATGATTATGTATAGTGATTCAGAAGAGCGTACGAAGTTTATGGATAAAATTAGTAGCTATTTTGAAAAAGTAGATGAGTATGCACAAAAATATGAGAAAGAGACTTTAACCGAAGGAGACAAGGCGATATTTGCTGAAACGAAGTCTGCGTGGCAAAAGTATAAAGCAGAAATTCAAAGCGCAATGGACATGATAAAAGAAGGAAAAGATGCAGAAGCCAAGGATCAGGTTATGGTTAAAACAGCAGCAACAATAGATTCAGTACAGGAAAGTTTTGATAAATTATTTATATATAATTCATCCGCAGCAAAAGAAAAGTCCGACAGTAATGAGGATGCAGCAAATTCAGCAATAACAACAATGATAGTTATCATTCTTATTGGTGTTCTTGTAGCGATATCCCTTGGGATTTTTATCTCGCAAATTATAAGCAAACCGCTTAAAAATATGACAGACGCTGCTCAAAAGCTCGCACTTGGAGATGTAAATGTAAGAATTGAAGCGACTACAAAAGATGAAATAGGTAATCTGATGCATGCATTCTCGAAAATGGTTGAAAATATCAGGGAACAGGCATATGCTACCGAGAAAATTGCAGCAGGTGACATGACAGTACAAGTCAAAGTTAAATCTGAAAATGATCTGATGGGTATAAAACTTACAGAGATGATAAAGACAAACAATGAAGTTCTTGGCACTATAAGTTCTGCTGCTGCTCAAGTAGCTGCAGGGGCAAGACAAGTGTCTGCTTCAAGCCAGATGCTTTCGCAGGGATCTACAGAACAGGCAAGTTCTATTGAAGAGGTTACAGTTTCTATGACACAGGTTGCGGATCAAACCAAGAAGAATGCAGTAAATGCAAATCAAGCAAACGAACTTGCATTATCTGCAAAGGAAAATGCTTTAAAAGGCAATAGCCAGATGCAGGAAATGATTAAAGCAATGACTGAGATAAATGATTCGTCAGCTAGCATATCCAAGATTATAAAGGTAATAGACGATATAGCGTTCCAGACCAATATTTTGGCATTGAATGCTGCTGTAGAAGCTGCAAGAGCAGGTCAGCATGGCAAAGGTTTTGCTGTAGTGGCTGATGAGGTTAGAAATCTAGCAGCAAGAAGTGCAAATGCTGCAAAAGAAACTACAGAACTTATTGAAAATTCAATTAAGAAGGTTGAAGCGGGAAGCCAGATTGCAAATAATACTGCCCAAGCATTAAATGAAATTGTTGATGGAGTCGCAAAAGCCGCTGATCTTGTTGGAAATATTGCTTCAGCATCAAATGAACAGGCCTCGGGTATTGCACAGATTAATCAGGCAATTTCACAGGTTGCTCAGGTTGTACAGACCAACTCTGCTACTGCAGAAGAAAGTGCTTCAGCCAGTGAAGAATTATCAAGTCAGGCAGATTTACTAAAAGAATCAGTCAGCAGGTTCAAGCTTAAAAAGGCTAGGGGTAATATGGAAATTGAGGGACTGGATTCAGATACTATCCGTGCTATTGAAGATATTGTTGATAAAAAGAAGTCTCATAGGAATTTCGAACAATACGATAGTTATATGGGAGAAGATGTTCCGGTTAAAAGTAATTTAAAGAACACGATATCACTTGAGGATAATAACTTCGGCAAGTATTAATTTATATATAGTCAAAGGGGTAAAAGCAAAATACGGAATAGATTTAGTAGACAAGTTTTATGAATGTATGGAACCAGGAGGTTACTTGTTTATAGGGCATTCTGAATCCCTAGATCGTGATATGTGATGCCAGCTATATACACAAAACATTAGATGTTTTGTGTATATTTTTTTGTTAGCCAATACCCCTAGCTATGCTAGGAAAGCTAATGAGCTTTAACTTCAAGTAGAAAAATAAAACCAATTTAAAAAATAATCTCATTGACATAGATTTTGTGGAACAATAAAATGTTAATAACAAGCTGTTAAGAACGTATAATTATATCAAGGAGATTAGGATGGATAAAAAATATATTAAAAATAGACAGGGACTTACTGAGAAGGAGTTTCTGGGGCAATACGATGCCGGAATTTATGAAAGACCATCTGTAACAGTGGATATGCTGATCTTTACTGTAATGGATGAAGAGAAAGAAAATTATAGAAAACTACCTGAAAAGTCACTGAAACTGCTTCTGGTTAAAAGGGGTGACCATCCTTTTATTGCGGATTGGGCTTTGCCAGGAGGTTTTGTATCAGTGAACGAAAGTATTGATGAAGCTGCCATGAGGGAATTGAAGACTGAGACAAATATAGATAATATTTATATGGAACAGCTTTATACATGGGGAGATGTAAAAAGGGATCCACGTACAAGGGTTATAAGCTGTTCATATATGGCGCTTATAGATAGTACAACGCTTGATGTAAAGGCCGGCGACGATGCAGATGATGCTGCATGGTTTAATGTTAGCTATGATGTGATTGAGGAGAAAAAAAACGTACAGGAAAAGGGCTTTATTTTAGAAAAGTTAGTTAAAATAACTCTTTTTAACTCTTCGGATACCATTGAGGCAATCGTAAAAGTTGTGGAAACATGTGAAGGTAGTACTACAAGAGTAAAAAGGGAGGTTACCAAATCCGAAGGACTTGCATTTGATCATGCCAAAATGATCGAGTATGCTATCGAGAGATTAAGAAATAAAATCAACTACACGGATATAGCCTTTAACCTTATGCCGGAACTATTTACTCTATCAGAGCTTCAGCAGGTTTTTGAAATTGTCTTGGGAAAAGAGCTTCTTGCTGCCGCTTTCAGACGAAAAGTTGAGGATATGGTTATTGAAACAAACCAGTTTACTAAGGATGCAGGACATAGACCTTCAAAGTTATATAGGTTTAATCCAAATTGGCGGAATGCATAATAATGTTTAAAATATAAAAATGATAGAGGGTGTATAACAATGAAACTTTACAGACCTGTAGGAATAAGTGAGCTCGAACTAATAAAACAGTCAGGCATGACTAAATTTCCGCCTAGGCTTCCGGATCAGCCGATATTCTACCCTGTTCTCAATAGAAAGTATGCATGCCAGATTGCAAGGGAATGGAACACAAAAAGTGCACCTGGTTATGCGGGTTTTGTAACTGAGTTTGATGTTGATGATGATTATATTTCAAAATTTGAAGTAAAGACTGTAGGGGCGTTTGTACACACTGAATTGTGGATTCCAGCGGAAGAACTTGATGAATTTAACAGGCATATTATCGGGGAGATCAAAGTTATAGAATCGTATTATGGTGAAAACTATAAAGGATCAAAAACAGAGATACCTGTGATGGAAAAAGCCAAGCTGGAGGAACCTGTGATAGAGGTACGTAATATAGAGATACCCAATATAGAGGTAACTAATATAGAGATAAATGAGCTGGAGGTAGCAAAATCGGAGATATATTCCTTGCAAGCTATCGAAGTACTAAAGAATGGTGACTTTAGGAGCTTAAAAAGTGAAAAATGGTTGATGTATCTAGCTTTGACGGCAGAACGGAACATCAACCTTGAGAGGCTTTATTCTCTTGAAGAGACCAGGAGCAATTATGTATTGAACTATGTTGAGAAAACCCTTAAGCTCCTTTCTGAACTTGATCTGAACAAGTATCAAAAGCATATACTTGAGGAAACATTAAAGTGGTCTGAGGTGGCAAAATCTGGACTTAAACATCAAAGGGATCAGTGGATAAAGAATGGATACAACCTCTTTGCCCATAATATCGGATCAGCACAAATTTATCAGGAGCAATCGAATGAAGCAGATCTTGATATAAAGAGGATAGTATACGATCTGATTTTAACCCATGGCTTGATTGGTCAATACATCAGAGGAGAGATTCCTTTAATGGATAATAAACCTCTCTATCAACTTGTCATAGATAATAAACTTTCGGCCAAAGAATTGAAAGAAATATTGATGGCTCTGAATTTCTGTATCATAGCTGCAGTTGATGAATATATATGGCTGGATATAAAACTACAGGTTGAAGTAGTAATTGATTTTGTAATATCGGGACGGTTTGATAAGCAATATGAATTCAAAGACCGGTTAATACGTTTAAGACAGGTGTCTGCAAAAAACGGTGAAAACTTTGAAGCTGAATTTGCGAGAGTACTATCTGATTCGAGGCTAATATTGAGAATTGCCAGGTTGCTGGATAAGGCTGATTTGTGGTATGTAGAGGCAGCAACGTATGACTTCTCCTTTGAAGAGTTTGTAAAGGTGTTTCTGATTATTGATCATGAAGTAAAGGTTGAAGAGATTAAACATATCAGTTTTGAGAGGTTCATGAAAGGTCTGTATTACCAGCATGAAGGGAAGAAGCGGGTTAATATTTATAAAAAGAGGATTATAGAAAAGTACCTTTCCGAAATCTCAATGGAGGACATATTGGAAGGCAGATTTAAAGAAAACCCCCATGTTGTGCATGAGATAGCATTCCTCGAAGATGTAGAAGATACAATGTTTTTTAACTTCAATTTTTCTGCAGCAGGGAGCAAACTGATCGACTTTTGTATTGAAGCAGAGAAATCTGATGTGCTCTATGAAAGTGCTATTATCATGTTGTTTGACCTGTTTGGACTTAGAAAAGATAAATATGACCGCTTCTATGAAGAGGAATCCTATCTTCAGACTATGAATCAGACAATAGATTATAAAAAAGTTATTTTAGATTATATTACAGGAAATAGTATTATTGATATAGGGCCTGGCGGCGGTGCGTTGATGGATCTCATATCGGAGAAGTTCCCGCAGAAGAAAGTATTTGGTGTAGATATTGCGCAGAATGTACTGGATAGTCTGAAAAAGAAAAAGCAGCTTGAGAATAGAAGTTGGGATGTACTTTACGGAGATGCTTTGAATTTAGGACAGTATATTGAAAAAGGGAAAGTGGATACAATCATTTTCTGTTCCATTTTGCATGAATTGTACTCCTATATTGAATTTAGCGGCAAAAAGTTTAACCACGACACGCTGGCAGCTGCATTTAAAAGTGCATTTGAAGTCTTACCGTCAGGAGGAAGGATTATCATACGTGATGGTATCATGACAGAACCCATTAGCCAGAAGAGAATAATAAGATTTTTATCTCAAGAGGGTATGGAATTCCTGATTAGATATACAAATGATTTTCAAGGAAGAGAAATCGAATATTCAGTAGTCGGGCAAAATGAAGTGCTTATGCCTGTAAACGATGCAATGGAGTTTTTATATACATATACCTGGGGAGAAAAGTCCTATGTTCATGAAGTTAATGAGCAGTTTGGATACTTCACTCCGAGCGGCTTCAGGGATTTCATAACAAAGGTGCTTGGCCCAATGGCAAGAATAGTAGAATTCAAACATTTTCTGCAAGAAGGTTATACGATTGCATTATCGCAGAAAATTGAGTTTTTCGATGAAAAAAGAAATCCTGTAAGGCTTCCGGATAGTACGTGTATTGTTGTAATTGAAAAAGGTTGAGGTAAGGGGGAGATTACTTTGAAAATTACTGAAGAATTCATAAATTCAATAGCTCCAAATCAGAATGCTGTTACAAATGGTTTAGGGCTTGTTAAAAAGAACAGCTTTGCAAAGCTGAACATTTCAAATGACGAGACAGTTTTGTTTGGTGAGTGTAAAGGAAGCGGAGCAAGTAATTATATCACATCTGCTGATTTTATAAATCAGGACACTCCTGTTTTCCGCTGTACTTGCCCTAGCAGGCAGTTTCCGTGTAAACATTCAATAGGACTTTTGTTTGCTTACATAAATGGAAAGAAATTTGAAGCAGCAGAAATTCCGGCAGATATATTAGAAAAGCGTGAAAAGATTGAGCAGAGAGAGGAAAAGAAGAAAGCTGAGGGTGAAAAAGGACCTAAAAAGATCAATAAATCGGCTTTGAAAAAGAAGATTGCTGCCCAGATTGAAGGCTTAGAGCTGCTTGAAAAAATCGTAGGGAATTTTGTTCAGGCTGGACTTGGAACAATTAATGCCAAGACGATCCAAATCATGAATGAACAGGTCAAACAGTTAGGCAACTATTACCTTTCCGGACCTCAAACCGTATTGAAGGATTTCTTGCTTCTGTTTGAACATGGTAATGACCGTGAGGAAATCTATTCACAGGCAGTTGATTTGCTTATTATGATGAATTCATTGTGCAGGAGGGGTAAGGAGTACTTGAATAAAAGGATTGAAGACCCTGAACTTGAGTCAGAACAAGATAGTATGATTGCTGAATTATTAGGTCATGCATGGCAGCTATCAGAGCTTAAGACACTTGGAAGGGTTCAAAACGATGTTGGATTGATACAGTTGTGTTTCAACTGTTTTGCCAGTGAAGGAAGAAATGAGTATGTGGATTATTGAATATGGATTAACTTGAAAACGGGCGAAATACAGGAAACAATAAATTACAGGCCTTTTAAAGCTGTAAAATATATACGTGAGGATGATTCCTTCTATTCGGTTGCACAGGTGAAGGAACTTTTTATATACCCGGGAGAGTTAAATCCAAGAATCAGGTGGGAAAACATGGAGATTAGAGAGGTTGCTTCAAAGGATTACAAGCTAATAAAATCATTTGCTAAAACCTCATATACTGAAGTTATAAAGACTGTAAAAAATCAGATTAAAAATCCTCTTTCAGACAAAAATCCTCTGGCGTTATTAAGCTATGCAAGGATTGGACAGGTGGAAGGGCTATTTGTTGCAGAAGATGAAAAGGGGCAGAGAGTGCTGCTCGAAGACAATTACCTTTGTTTTGAGCCTCATAATACATATATGTTGGAACTTGTTGATGAGAGTGTACTTAACAACAATTGCATGCTTGTGAGATTTCACCACAACCCGGATACCGGCAAACTTAGGGCTCAACCGTTAAGCCTGATTACTGATGACAGGATAATACGCTTGATTTGAGTTCAAAACTATTTGAAGTATAGGAACGAGGAGTTGATATAATGAGTATGGCTTTAATTTTTGAAGCACATGATGAAGTGAGAAAGCTTTTAATTGCAGGAAGTGAAATGGCAGTTGATAATTCCAAACTGAAAAAGATACTACCGGGCATGAGAAAATCGGGTGAGAGTGTTCCTGTTTTTGCAAAGTTAGCTGATGCAATCGAAGTTGCTATAAATCCCGGTACAGGAAAGTCACAGGAAAAACTTCTTGAGTTGGCAAATTTAATAAATGCAGTTGTATATACGCAGGGTGAGACTGGGGTTCAGGGCAAAATAGAAAAAGTTGATACGGCAGGATTGGATTTTTTAACGGAGGTTTCTTACAGAAAGCTTAACCCGGTGATAAGTGCATTAACAACAAAGGGCTCCGGCAGGCTTGAAGTAATAAGGCAGTTTTTTGCTGAAAGCTTTTATAAAGATTTAAGACTTGTTGTTCCTCTTATATCTGCACTTGGAGATGGTTATTCTGAGATTGCCGATTTGGCGTATGAGGTTCTGAAGAAATACGGTGATTCAATCATTCATGTTTTGAAAAAGAGTTTGAATATGAATGGCAGTAAGGGAGATGCAAGGATTATTGAACTTATTTCGGACTTGAACGGCAAAAAAGAAAAGGAGTTTTATCTTGATGCAATTGAAAAAGGATCTATAGAGGTCAAAGTTAGTTCAATTAAGGTCCTGAAAGATTTCCCGGAATGTGAAGATTTGTTGATAGAGCTATCAAATGATAAGAAGAAGGAAGTTCGTGAGGCAGCATTTTATGCTCTTGGGAAAATCAAATCAGGAAGTGCTGTTAAGTGCTTGTTTAATGCATTCAGGGGAAAGGACAGAGATATTGTCTCTGAGCCAATCAGAGAAAACGATTCGCAGGAAATTGTAAAAAGCCTTTTGGAAGAGGCTGAAAAAAGTATGGAATTGATTATGAGTTCTGATACCGGAAATAAATCCGAGAATGAAAAATTGGAAGTTGAGTATTTTGTTACGGTTTTAGATTGTATGCTTGGGAAAAGGGATAATGGCATTTTTGAGTTTCTTAAAAAATGTATTGACCTCTCGAAAAAATTGACAAAGTTCAAGATTAACAATGCAGATGATACTATAATTCGTACATCAGCAAGGAATATTCTGGCGTTTGAAAGTTATGAGGCTTATGATTTCCTAGTATCAACCTTGGGGAAATATAATAATTCAATTATAGAGTTTTCCTTAGAAGCTGCAATAAGGTCAAAATCATCTGAATATGTATTTGAAAACTATTCACCTCTGATGGAAAATGGTAAAAAGTCTTTTGAGCGTAGTGAAATTATAAAGGTTATGTCATTTTACTGCGATTTTGATGAAGCGTACCGGATTCAGGATTATTATTACTCAAACATAAGGAACTACTATATAAATACAATTAATAAATATAATATAAGATGGGATAAACGCTGGGCAAAGTTACTTTTGAGTCAGGATGAAATTTCGTTGGGTTGCAAGCTTATTTCAAGGGGTGATATGAATTCATGTTTAATTTTGCTTGAAAAACTGAAAGCCCATATGAAATTTGGCGACAGATACTTAAACTATATAATATTGGGTCTGTTTCAGGCTGGATATGAGAAAGTCAGGGAAGAGATTCTCAATGTTTTGGAGTTTAATTTCAATAACAATAAAAATTATATGAGATACTATTTGAATGACTTTGCGGGTGTAATGAAATTATTGCCAGCGAGTGATGTTCAATATATAGAGGAATTTGCAGCAAAGTTTAATAACGAAGGAACAGAAGTGCTAGCAGACGTTACATGGTATCTGAAAAATAAAAAATAAAGTGGGGGAGAATGGAAAATGGCTGAATCTAATGAAGTATTGAGGTTGCCGGCGGAGCAAATGTATGCTCATGAAATAGAGGCGTTGATTTCTGCAGAAACTGAGCGTATACCGACCGGATGGAAAATGTCGCCACGTTCAGTGCTGACTTATATAACCGGGGGAAAAGTTAAAGGAGTAGAGATTACTCCAAAGTACATAGGAAATAAAAGATTGGTTGAAATAGCTATATCTACACTTATAACTGATAGGGCGCTGCTCCTGATTGGAGAACCAGGAACCGCGAAGTCCTGGCTTTCAGAACATCTTACAGCTGCTATACATGGTGATTCTACAAAGGTTGTCCAGGGGACAGCAGGTACAACGGAAGAGCAAATTCGCTATTCATGGAATTATGCAATGCTCCTTGCTAATGGTCCATCAAAGGAAGCATTGGTTAAAAGTCCAATATTTAGAGCTATGGAGCTTGGTGGAATTGCGAGATTTGAAGAAATATCCCGATGTGCTTCGGAAGTCCAGGATGCATTGATTTCAATTCTTTCCGAAAAGAGAATTTCCATTCCTGAATTAGGATTTGAACTTCCAGCGGCGAAAGGCTTTTCAATAATAGCTACTGCAAATACACGGGACAGGGGTGTAAACGATATGTCCTCCGCTTTGAAGCGAAGATTCAACATTATTGTGCTGCCTACTCCGGGGGATATTAATACGGAAATTGAAATTGTAAGAAAACGTGTAAAAGAACTGGCAGTAAACTTAGACCTTCAAGCGTCTCTTCCTTCTGAAGATGCAATTGAGAAGGTTGTTACAATTTTCCGTGAATTGAGAAACGGTATGACTTTAGACAGCAAAGAAAAGATTAAGCCACCGAGTGGCGTAATATCAACAGCAGAGGCTATATCTCTACTTGCAAACAGTATGGCTCTTGCAGCAAGTTTTGGAGCAGGAAAGATTACAAATGAGGACATTGCTGCGGGGCTTCAGGGAGCAGTTGTGAAGGATGAGGAAAAGGATAAACTGGTTTGGAAGGAATATATAGATAACGTATTAAAAAAACGTGGTTCCGAGTGGCGTGATTTGTACAATGCTTGTAAGGAGATGAATGTGTGAAGCATACAGAAAAGTCACCACATTTTTTTGGAGTCAGGCATTTATCACCCCAAGGAGCGCATCAATTGCTTAAATTTCTTGATGAAATAATGCCCACGGCTGTACTTGTCGAAGGGTTATCCGATGCAAATCCGCAAATTGAGCATTTTACAGGCAAAGCTACCAAGCCTCCTGTTGCAATATTGGCATACACAGAGGAATTGCCTGTAAGGACACTTTTGTATCCTTTTGCAGAGTACTCTCCAGAATATCAGGCTTTCGTATGGTCAAAAAAGAATAACGCCCATGCAGAATTTATTGATCTGCCTTCCGATGTTTTTATAAATCTGGAGTATTCAAATAAAGATAGAGACAAAACTGACGGTACCGTCAAAAGCGGAGATGGCGAAACCATAGAAAGTAAAGAAGAAGCTGATTTAAATAAAATTGAAAAGGGATCAGATAGCGAAAGTGAAGCAGTATATGCCACTACGATAAAAAACAAATCTGTTTATGAAAAATGGGCTCTAATGGCAGGAGATGATGACCATGATACATATTGGGAACGGAATTTTGAACATAATTTAAATAAAGATGCATACCGCCTTGCAGTTTTTGAGTTTGGGAAGAGTATAAGGCAGTTATCCCATGACAACAGATTTGAGGAAGCCAAAAACCTTGTCCGGGAAGCTTATATGAGGAAAAGAATTCAGGATACTATCAAATCCGGTCATAAACCGGAAAAGGTTGTAGTAGTAACTGGCGCATATCATTCGACGGCACTTGGCGGGGATTTACCACCTATGACCGATGAAGAATTTTCAAGCCTTCCAAGGGTTAAGACAAAGCTTACCCTAATGCCATATTCATACTACAGGCTGTCATCAAGGTCGGGTTACGGCGCAGGCAACACTGCACCCGCTTATTACGGCATGATGTGGGAATGCTTGAGAGAAAAGGACTTTGAGAAACTTCCATCTGAATATTTTTCGAGTATGGTATCATATTTAAGAGAAAGTGGAACACACAGGTCAGTGGCGGAGGTCATTGAAGCTGTGAGACTTTCGAATACACTTGCAGCGATGCATGGAGGCAGTGCACCAACACTTAAGGACTTAAGAGATGCTGCGGTAATTTGCCTTGGATATGGTGAGTTGACAGTGGTTGCCGAGGCTATGGCACATGTCGAAGTCGGTACAGCCATAGGAAGTCTTCCGGAAGGGGTAAGCAGGACTTCTATTCAGGATGATTTTTACAGGGAGCTTAAAAGGTTGAAATTGGAAAAGTATAAGTCCCCTGTTGCGATGGATCTGGAGCTTGATTTACGTGAAAACAGAAGGGTTAAATCCGAAGAGGCGGCATTTCTGGATTTGAACAGGTCTTGCTTCCTTCACAGACTAAAAGCTCTAAACATAAGCTTTCAGAAGTATAAGCCAAAAAGTCAGGATTCGGCAACTTGGGCAGAATCCTGGATTCTTAAGTGGACTCCTGAAGCAGAAATCGAACTTGTTGAATCTGTATTAAGGGGAGAAACTGTAGAGCTTGCAGTTGCTTTTGCCTTTAAGGAACGGTTGGAAAAGTGTGAGAAAATCGAAGAAGCTGCATTGGTAATTCGTCAAGCTTGCGAATGTGGAATGATGGAGTCTATGGAGTATGCAAGAGAGGTCCTGCAGAGACTTGCTGTTGATACAGGTGCATTTAATGAGGCAGCATTTGCAGCATTTCAGTTATCCCAGGTCATCAGTTATGGGGATATAAGGAAGTTTGACTCCTCAAAGCTTGTGCCACTGCTTGAACAGTTGTTTTTAAGGTCAACACTCCTTATGCTTGATGCTGCAAACTGCGACAATACGGCAGCTGCTGGGGTAGCGGAATCTATTAATATTTTGAATACAATAGCTCTGGAATACTATAATATAGTGGATGAGGAACTATGGATCAGAAAGCTTACCGAATTGTCCGAAAGGGATGACAAAAATCCAAAACTTTCAGGCTTTGCTTGTTCGATACTTTTAGAGAGGAACCTTATGGACAGTGAAAAGCTTTCACAGGAAGTAGCGAGAAGATTGTCTCCTGGGATTGATGCAGATCTTGGAGCAGGGTGGTTTGAAGGCTTATCTATGAGAAACAGGTATGTTTTGCTTGCAAGAACAAGCCTGTGGAATCAGATTTCGGAGTATGTATCACAACTAGACAATGAACAGTTTAAGAGGGCCTTGGTTTTTCTTAGAAGAGCATTTGCTGATTTTAATACAGCCGAAAAGCGGGGTATATGTGAGAAACTTGGAGAGGTATGGGGCGTAGATAGTGAGGATGCCAGTGACCTTTTAAGCAGGGAGCTCTCAGAAGAGGAAGAGCAGAGTATATCGGAATTAAACGACTTTGATTTTGGAGATATATAATTATGATGGATATGGAACAGGTAAAACGATGGAGATTGATTCTTGGAGAAGCCGGCGAAGAAATGCTTAATTCGTTTTCAGCATCCGATATTGGGCTTAGTGAAGACGAAATTGCTATGGATGAGGCACTTGCAGCTATATATGATAAATCTACTGAGGGTGATGAAGGAGCTGCAAGGGGAAATACGGGTTCATCGAAGAGCTCGGCAGGTAAAGGATCTTCAGCCCCAAAGCTTGCAAAGTGGCTTGCTGATATCCGTACATACTTTACAGAAGATGTAGTTTCGGTCATACAAACGGATGCTATTGAACGCAAAGGTTTGAGACAGTTGCTGTTCGAACCGGAAGTGCTCAGGAATGTACAACCGGATATAGACCTGGTTGCAACCTTTATGTCACTCAAAGGGAAAATACCAGAAAAGACAAAGGAAACAGCAAGGCAGCTTGTAAGAATGGTAGTTGAGGATATCAATAAGAGAATGGAGAACGATTTGAGAAAAGCTATAACAGGTGCTTTGAACAAGAAAAATCATTCTCCAATTGCAAGTGCGGTGAGTATTGACTGGAAATATACGATAAACCATAACCTGAAGAATTACAACAAGGAATATAAAAAACTCATTCCTGAACGGTTCTTCTTTTTTGACAGGGCCAGGAAAATGAACAACTGGAATGTAATTTTGGATATGGATCAGAGCGGGTCCATGGCTGATTCAATTATTTATGGATCTATAGCCGGATCAATATTTGCGAGCATGGCATCGCTGAATACCAAAATTGTGGCATTTGATACAGCAGTTGTTGATTTATCGGAGGAGTATGGCAATGATCCGGTCGATATGCTTTTTGGAATACAGCTTGGTGGAGGGACGGATATCAATAAGTCGGTAGCTTATTGCCAGCAATTTATTACTGACCCTTCAAAAACATTATTTATACTTCTTTCCGACCTTTACGAAGGTGGAAATCAGGCTTCACTCATAAAAAGAATGGAAGAAATGCATGAATCGGGTGTAAAGGTCATTTGTCTGCTTGCATTGTCAGACAGGGGAGTACCAAGTTATGATGAGGGGCTTGCACGCAGATTATCAAAAATAGGTATTCCATGCTTTGCATGTACGCCAACTCTTCTTCCTGAACTTTTGGAGGGTGCATTGAAAGGACATGATCTAAATGCACTTGCAGAGAGAATGAAGAATACTAAGTAAAACAATAGTTTATATATTGTTAGTTGATAGATAAGTTTTGTGAAACGTATATCCATGTAGAAAGCAATTGATAAAATTATGATGGAGGAAAGTTTATGCCGTTAACAAAGATAAGTATGATTGAGGGAAGAACACAGGAAGAAAAACTCAAAGTGGCAGAGGGTGTTCATAGTGCATTAGTTACATCATTTAAGATACCTGTCGGAGATAAAAATATAAGGATAGATGAATATAAAAAGCAGGATTTTATTCTTCCTGAAGGTAAGAGTGAACAATATGTAGTTGTTGAGATATCTGCATTTTCCGGAAGGAGTACAGATGCCAAAAGACTTTTGTACAGGACAATTGTTGAAAACCTTAGAAGTTTAGGGATTAAACCAGAAGATGTTTTTATACTTTTGCATGAGGAGCCACTGGAAAACTGGGGAATACGCGGAGGAATTGCAGCATGTGATATTGACTTTGGATTTAATGTAAAGGTATAAAGGTTAAATATGTATTAGAATAACTGACTTGAGATTTATTGGTTTGGGAAGTATAATAAATCAATGCACAATTTGTAGAAAAAAGAACCCTTACAGGTATAGGGGGTTATAGGTACGATAGTGAGACTGGACTGTATTATTTGCAGAGTAGATATTATAATCCAGACTGGGGCAGGTTTATTAATGCGGATGCATTGATTACCGGCAAAAGGAAAGCCAAATTCAACAGATAAACTTTATAATCCTGATGGTAGTGTAAAGCAAGAGAGATGGTATGGTCCTGATGGAAGGGTCGTTTTTTATTTAAAAAAATTTTTGAAACCCTTGATATATAGGCAATTTATTAAACTAGAAGTGTAAAGTAGTTTACACTAACAGGCAGACCGTGAGGTGATTAATATGAAAAAGAAACATATTGTTTTTATTAGTTGTAGCTTAATAGTCTTAACTGTTGTATTGTTGTATAATATGTTTTGTCAAAATGTAAATGTTGATTTTACAGAGAAGATAACATTTAAATATGACTATTTCGAAAAGGAAATTAACGTTCAGATAACAGATGAAAATGATAAAAGTCTACTTGTTTCAATGTGCAAAGGGATGGCAATTTCAGATAGTCCTTCTTGTGGGTTTGGAACAGCAGAAATAATATTTGAAGGAAAGAACAAAAAAATATCAATATATCCAGCTTGTGATGGATGTGACTTGATGAGAGTTAATAATACAGAAAAATATTTTTCGATTGGAAAAGAAAATAGGAAAAAACTTGTTGAGATTCTTGAAAAATATGGTGCGAAATTTCCGTGTATTTAACATTAGGATAGACCATACGTGGTCTATTCTGGCTACGCGGGTCAGGGAACATCACATATCATTTAGCAGTTATTCCGAAGTTTAAGGCGGAAAAATACCTCTGTAGACTTAAACCATAGAGGTACACTTGGTTCAAAAACGCACCTTAAATTTCGAAATTGCGTGATGAACGAAGCCGCATAACTAGAAGCACATATTATGGGGATTTAATTCTCCGAAGACTCCTTTGAATTAATACTTAATAAGTAACTTACTTAAATACTGGTAGCGTATTATGGCCAAAAACCTTTATCACCCTAAAAATGGGCATATGAAACTAGGTCCATGTATGAGTCTTTTTCAGAATTATGAAGTTAGCAATTGTCTATTCCAGTAAAGCTCAGCTTTTTCAAAACGCCTGTTTACATATCATTGCTGCATTACCATAAACAAAAGTTATAGGAGGTAGAATTTATGGATATGTATACTGCATTTTCTATGATATTGGATTCAATAAAAGATAACACTGGATATGAAGATAGTATATTTGATGAATTCATAATAGGATTTGAGGACGAATATAAAAAGTGTAAGGACATTCTTTCTAAGAAGTTTTCAGCATTCTTAGAGAAGAATGAATTTTTACATGACTCCGAAATAGTAGGAGTATCAGTTAAAAGCTACGTCTCAAATCAAAAGTACTTATGTGATATTGTTATGCAAATTAAGACTTCTCAGAGAAAAGAAGTGCGCACAATTATATATAAGAAAGCTAGTAAGTTTACTGTTGAGAGGTATAAAGAAAGTGATTATAGCTGGACATGGGGGTATGGATATTTTAAAAAGCTTGAAGATAATTACATTGAACAGGGCATTATTTGCTTCCCAGGTTCACTTATAAAAATTAAATGTAAAAAGATTGTACTCGGATAAGGGAAATTAAAAAGCCTCGATTGAGTTAAACTCTTTCGAGGCCACCATTTTAAGAATAGAGGAGCAATCGAAAATGAATGAAAGAATTTTTATGAATGAATTAACTGAGCTTTTAAAAATGGTTAAAAATAAACCTGGAATGTACATAGGAAAAAAATCATTAACCCGTTTAAGAGCATTTTTAGATGGTTATATATATGCAATGTATAGATTGAACGGCAATCAAGAGTATTTATGCTTTATCCCAGGATTCCAAGATTGGATTGCTGATAGGTATGAGATTAAATCTACACATGGATGGAGTGAAATTATCAATTTTTTTTCACAAGATGAAGGGGAAGCATTTGACACATTTTATGAATTGCTTGATGAATACTTATCCGAAAAAGACTGAATAATCTTGGTTAGCCAATTTAATATGGTATAATAAGAGGGGATAAATAGTTTACTAAATCGTTATTGGAGTGTGATTATGAAAAAAAGAATTATTTTTATTAGTGTTGTAGCCATTCTTATTAGTATTTTGTTTTTAGTCATAAAAATTGCAAGTATTAATTTAATAAATAATGCTGTAATTGTTATGGATACAAAAAGTAAATATACTAAAGATAAGAATTCATATCTTTATAATGAGCCTGTATTAAGAACTATATCAAGTCAAACAAACAATCGTGATAAGGATATTATCAGATATGATAAAGTAACTTTTTCGATTCCATGGAGTGACTTTACAAAAAAGAAAGAGTATGAAGGTTCTTTAGGTGTTTTTTCTGATAAGGAGTCTATATCTGTCTATAAGAAGAAAGAAAGCATAGAAAATATACTTAAAGAGACTGTTGATTCAAAGTCTATAGATGAATTTTTAAAGTTTGATAATGGTATTTTAAAAGATGAGTATAAGCTACAAAAAAATATTTATGAGTAGCCCAGATAAAATTTCTTTTTCAAAATCTTACAAAGAAAATCTGTCTGAAAAAGTTTTTTTAACATTAAAAGATATGGAAATGGTAATGTATCTAACAAATAAAATTATCGAATTTAAAACAGAAAATATTAAAGGATTTCAGTATCAAGAAATTGTAGAGGGAAGAGTTTCATATAATATTGATTTTTACAATGATAAAGGTGATATGTATATTATGTTAATACATCGTAAAAAAATGAAACAGAGTGATATGGATTATATTTTGTCATCTATTAAGATAGATTAGATATAAAAAGATTATGATATATATTTGAAGCTTAATATTTTACTTGGTTATTTAGGTCTGTAAAGTGCCATAATTGACGAGTTTGTTTTGTTAGACTTATCAATTATTGCAATGAAATTTGACTTATTAATAAGCTTAGTAGTATGTTTTCAAAGGAGGGGTTTTTTGGATCCGTATATAGTACTGGGAATTGATCCTGATTCATCTGAAATTGAGGTGAAAAAAGCATATAGAATGCTTGCTTTAAAATATCATCCTGATAGGTGTCCAAAAGAATTAAGACATAGCTATGAAGAAAAATTTAAGGAAATTACTGCTGCATATAAAAAAATAACTGAGAACAAGGATAATGCTTTCAGTAAAAAGGAAAGTATAAATATTGTTTTAGAGGAAGTTGAAGCCAAAGACAAAATTAGAAATTGGTTTGATAATAATTTACCAGTTTTGGGGGTTTGTTTAAAAATAGGTTTCTGGACAGCTCTTATTTTCATAGTAGCTGTTCGTGCTCTTTTAATTCTAGCGGAGTATTATTCATATTTTTATTCTATTATTGATATTTGTTTTTGGTCGGTGCCGGTTCTTATATTTATGTACTTATATTTGGTTTTAAGGCGAAATTATAATTTGATACCAATTTTGCTTTTTGCATTATTAACCTCAAGTATTTTTATAGGTATAATTGAATTTTTTGTAAATTTAAGACCTTAAATAACCTTTTAACCAACACATACGAATCACAGACCAGTAAACTGATGGGAATTACCTACGGAAAGGTTATGAATATGACAGTTTATACAGGGTTACTGCCAAAAAGTATAACGATAGCGTAAGGTATAAGTATACACACGATGAAAATGTGGGCTATAAGGAAGATCTTGTAAATGGTTAAACTATAGATATAATTATGATATGGCTGATAGACGATAGACTTGCAGTTGTAGAAGATTCAAAAGGTTACAGCACAAGCTTTGAGTTTGACTTAAACAACGCACTTGACCCTCATGGTTATGCAACAAAGAGGCTGCAAGATTACGCAAGTGGAGGCTGGGCAGGTGTAACATCTAATATTCCATCATTACCATGGAAAAAAATCGGACCAATTGATAACCCAACATACATTGTAAATCCGTTTGAAGAATAAATTCAAAAAACATGACACCAAGAGAATATATTAATATATTCTCTTGGTGTCATAAAACTTATTATTGCGAGGAAAGGGGTTAACATAATGAGAAAACGCTTATTGATATTTACAATCATACCATTACTTAGCGTGTTTTTATTATTAGGAACAGTTATATATTTACATGTTACACACTGGAGTAATAAATATATTTTTGATAATACAGAAATAAAATTATCAGTTCAGGTTACAAATGTTGCTGGAGCATTTAGTGAAATAGAAAGAGAGGCAAAGAAATGGAGAAAGGATGCAATTCTGACTAATATTTTAATGTATTTTGATAATGCAGAATCTATAAGTAACCGCAAGGGGATAATTACGTATTCGTTCTACGCAAAAAATAAGAGTTTTCTCGGGAAACCCTTTGCTATATATTTTATTAAGGTAGATATGGAGAAACAGGCAATTGTTGAGCGTACTTCCTTAGGTATAAAAAACTCTAGCTCAAAAAAACAAGTAAATATTAATAATGTTAATGTTGACATTACTAATATTTTCGATATTCTTGAAAAACAAGAAGGTAAAAACTTTATTGCTAACTATCCTAGTCCGAAGGTAATAATTTCATTAAAGGATAATGAGGCTGATTTTTTTATAGAATATCAAAATAACCAAAATAAAAGTAGGGACTTTTTCAAAGTAGATATTAAAAATGCAAAAGTAAGTGAGGTTAGAAAAGCTAAGTAAATTATTCCATCTATCCAATAGGCTTCTGGACGAGGGCTATGAGGTTATTGGTTTGGATAATCTAAATTCCTATTACGAAGTCTCTCTAAAAGAGTTCAGACTAAACATACTATGCAAAAGAGAAAAATTTAACTTCATAAAAGCCTCACTTGAGTCGAAAGAATTTTCTTGTTTGCAAATACAATTAAAGATTTTGAATAAAATTCTGATATTTCAGGGACTTGTTTCGACAAGTTCCTGTTTGTTACTTACCATGCCCTTAAAAAACAAATTTTGCTGAACGATGTATTCAGTAGGGTTAGCTTTTGCATATGATAGTTATGTAGTATAATAAGTCTTATAAATAATTTGGTAATATTGATGATGTAGTGATTTATATTAGGGGAGATATATTATGAGACTGGGAAGTTTTAAAATTGATCTAAACAGGAAGACTATCATAATATCATTGATAGTTTTAGTGACGTTGGCAGCTGTTTCAATTAGTCTGATGCTAATAAGGCGCAATGAAAAAGATGTTGCAAACAATAATAATGTACCTATAGCCACCTCGCCTAGGTATGCAAGCCCTACGCCTAACAATGTAAGCCCTACCCCTAATAATGAGGTTGTCGTAAATAATGCGAAGGAATTTGCAGATGCTCTAAAGCCGGATGTATTAGTTAAGCTGATGCCTGGGGACTACGACTTGAATAAACTTGCTGAAACTTTTTCGAATGAATATTTTAAAGACGGAAAAATAACAGGGATAAAGAATGTAACTATTGTGGGCTCAGGTGATACAACTTTGGATTTTATTACATATAATACTTATTTACCTGTACTGAATATTGATAATTGCGAAAATATAGTGATAAGAAATTTGAATATGGGTCATGACCCCAAAATAGGAAATGACGTGTGTGTAGGGTATGTGGTGTTAGCGTCTAACAGCAAGAACATAACTTTTGATGGATGTATTTTATTCGGATGTGGTTTGAGGGGACTAAACCTAAATGCTGTTGATGGTTTGGAGTTTAAAAATTCAACTATAAAGGAATGTTCAAGTCAAACTATGTCTCTTAGCAATTCACGCAATCTGAAGTTTGAAGATTCCAAGTTTGTTAATAACGGCGAAGGTGTAAGTACATTAAGTTGTCAAAATATTAAGATTTCAAATTGCAGTTTTGTTGGAGATGGGTATACTCCGAATATAGTTGATAGTGATTTTTCCGTATACCTTAGTGCTGAGGGTACTTTGTTTAGTGATCTTGGTGGATATGCCTCAAGGTATTTTGAAAGCTATGATGATGGGATTTCTAATGTAAGCCTTGAAAAAGTCTGGTTTTCAAATAAATTGTTTTATGATGAAAACTTAAAAATCTATAATAATTTTAAAGAGGCAATGGGAGATACTCTGAAAGCTGTCAATATACATGATGTAGGTGAAGGAAAACAAAAAGAGGAAGCATTATGGGAAGTTATACTGAAATTGGACAAAGAAGAAAAAACAATCTCTAAGGTTGATATTTCAAAAAACATAAAGAAGTTGTCCGGCAAAATTAATGAGATAAAAGATAGTTCACCTAAACAGTATATTTTTAAGTTGTTGTCAAAAGACAATAACTGCGTAATTGAAATTACGTTCAATAAATCAAATTTGGTCAATTTTTTAATGGACAAAAAAAGGAATGATTTTGAGGGCTTTTCTGAAAGTTCTATAAAATCAAGTCTGGTACCACCTTCTAAAATATTTGGTATGGATGTAGACTATCTAAGTGGTGCTGAAGCACTTGGAATTCTTGAAAAGCTTGTAGATGTAAAAAGGGAGGTGAATGACCCTGACTATGTAAATGGCGGAGACTTCCAGAAGTTTAATTATAAAGGTACGCAAGGTTATGGAGGAGAGTGCTGTCATTATATAGACCTGGAGCAAAAGTTGCCTCTGCTGGGGGATTTTATACACTATAGTAAAATAGGAACTTTCAAAGTAAGTTGTTCATCAGGAACGGTGTATTATATAAGTGGAGAGGAAGCTGAGCAGAAGTTGGAAAAGATAAGTGAAGATATCAAGCAGGCAGTTATTGATTATGCTAAGTCAGATGTAAATACATCAGGAAGATTTGATGAAGATAAATCGGTATTTATTCTATTGGATATTGGAAAAGATAAAAAGGCTGTTGATGTGGAATTGTTTAATAATGAAGGTGTATGCGGAACAAAAAGGTATTACCTTATGAAAAAGGAGAAGTATTGAGTAGTGTCCTCGGAAGAAAACTTTACTGATAGAAGTTGATTGTATACAGCGCAAATATTTGCGACACAAATAAATAAAAATATATAAGGAGACAAGCAATGAAAAAAGCAATTATAATTAACAGTGAAGTAATGGGTAAAGGCGATGATGCATTAGGAATCAGATTAATGGGAAATTTCTTGAGGAAGCTTTGGGCAAGCAATGATAAGCCGGACATAATTGCCTTTTATAATTCAGGTGTAAAGTTGATGGGAGAAGGGTCGTCTGTTTTAGATGCACTTACTGCCTTGCATGATCAGGGTGTGGAATTGGTTGCGTGTGGTACATGTATTGATTTTTATGACCTGGATAAGAAGATAAAAGTCGGCAGAAGAACGGATATGGTTGAGATTGTATCAATTATGATGGAAGCAGAGAAAGTTGTAACTATTTAGTTACAACTTTTTAAGAATCTTAGTAAATCCTTCGAAATCAAGTTTTGCTGCGGATATAGCAACTCTATATGGAGTAAAGTGGATTGTATTCCAAAATGTGTTTAGAGTTCAGATTCTATTTAGGAATGTTTTTTGGGACTTTAAATGTGTTATAATAAAATTCAAAAGCAAGAATTTAATCAAACAGATAAGGGATGTCATTATGGAAAATATTAAGTTAACTGAATACAGCCATGGTGCCGGATGTGGCTGCAAAATCGCTCCAGCTGTTTTAGAATCAATATTAAAAACACAAAGGGATACTATCAGTTATCCTAAATTACTTGTTGGATATGGCAGCAAAGATGATGCTGCAGCCTATGATTTGGGGAATGGAACCTCAGTTTTGAGTACTACAGACTTTTTTATGCCGATTGTAGATGATCCATTTACTTTTGGAAGGATTGCTGCGACAAATGCCATTAGTGATATATATGCAATGGGCGGCAGGCCGCTTATGGCTATTTCGATATTGGGATGGCCTGTAAAAGTTCTTTCAGAAGAAATAGCAAGACTGGTTATAGATGGTGGGCGTTCTGTATGTGATGCAGCAGGTATTCCTCTTGCTGGAGGTCACTCAATTGATTCACCTGAGCCATTTTTTGGACTAGCCGTTACAGGTTTGGTTGATAATAAACAATTAAAACAAAACAATAAAGCTGTTCCGGGATGTGACATATTTATAACCAAGCCGCTTGGAATAGGCATCCTGACAACTGCACAGAAGCGGAAGAAGATAGAAGCGGGACATATAGACCCCGCAATTGATGCAATGTGTACTCTTAATAAAATTGGTTCTGAGATTTCAGCTTTAGAAGGAGTAGTTGCCTTAACCGATGTTACGGGATTCGGACTGATGGGACATTTAGGAGAGGTTTGCGAAGGCAGCGGTATTTCGGCTGAGGTTTATTATGACAGGATACCGTTACTGCCGAATACAAAAAAATATCTTGAAATGGGTTGTACTCCTGGTGGAACAACAAACAACTTTAAGAGCTACGGGCATACAATTTCTGAAATATCAGATGAGCAAAAGTATGTTTTATGTGATCCACAGACTTCAGGTGGACTGCTTGCAATTGTAAAAAAAGAAAGTGTTGCTGAGTTCTTGAAGCTAACAACTGCCCATGGATTATCACTTGAACCTATAGGTAAAACAATAGAACATGGTGATAAACTGGTCAAGGTTATATAGATGGATGTGTGAAAAATGATTGATAAAACAAGCAGTGATTTTGAGCGGATTGTTATTGAAGGAATACCCCTAATAGATGTACGTGCTCCAATTGAGTATGAAAAAGGAGCATTTATAAATTCTGTAAATTTACCAATTATGGATGATGAGGAAAGACGCCTTGTTGGGATATGTTATAAGGAGAAGGGGAACGAAGAAGCGGTTAAATTGGGACACAAATTAGTGTCTGGTGAAGTTAAACAAGCACGTATAGATGCCTGGAGTTCTTTTGTTGAAAAGAACCCTGACTGTATGCTTTATTGCTTCAGGGGAGGGCAGCGCTCAGCGATAAGTCAGGAGTGGCTATATGAAAGGACAGGAAAAGTAATAACCCGTCTTGAAGGTGGATATAAAGCTTTCCGTAACTATTTGATTAATTCACTTGAACCATCTGAACAAAATGCAATACCTGTTTTGCTTGGAGGTTATACGGGTTCGAGTAAAACGAAATTATTGAAAATGCTAGAAAATTCGGTTGACCTTGAAGGGCTTGCAAATCATAGGGGTTCAACGTTTGGAAGATATATCACGCCTCAGCCTACGCAGATTGACTTTGAAAACAATCTGGCTTATGTAATGATACATCACAAACATAAGTCGTATAAGCATATTATACTGGAAGATGAAGGCTCCAATGTCGGTAGATGCTATATTCCGAAGCCTCTGCATGGGTTTTTCAGCAGTGGGGATTATGTACTTATAGACCTCCCGGTTGAAGAACGTGTTCAAAACACTGTGAATGAGTATGTAGTCCAATCACAAGCTGATTATGTTAAGACCTTTGGTGAAGAACAAGGATTAAAGGAGTGGTTTGGCTATATAAGCAGTAGTATAGAAAGGATAAAGAAAAGGCTCGGTGGCGATCGATACAAACTCATAATGGATTCATTTGAGCAGGCATTTAAAGAACAGATGACTTCAGGAAGTTATCACCATCACGAAGGCTGGATAGAATTGCTTCTAAAGGAATACTATGATCCTATGTATTATCACCAGATACAAAACAGCACGAGGAAAATCTTATTCAGAGGAAACTATGAAGATACTTGGGAGTATTTGAAAACCCTTAATCAAATTAGGGTTTAACAGGATAGAGTAAGGAATGCCGAAAATACAACTTTGGCAATAGTTTCACGATTTGGCCTTATTTTGATTCAATTTGGCCTTAGATGGATTTTTTGACAAGATAGGTTAGATTATAAGAGATAATGCCGAAATTAATGTGAATTAGAGTAATAATATAATCTAATTAGCGCTAATAACTAATATTTGGCGAATTTGTGTAATTGGCCAAATTTAAAATATTTGTGATTCATATTATAATTATTGTGGTTGAATATGGTTTAAAATACTAAAGAACATTAAAATAGCAGGTGCTATAAGGGGGTACAATGGCGTATGCCTTTGGTAAAACGGTTATTATAATTGCCGGTAATACTAATATGAGCGTAGGTCATTTGCTTTGTAAAGATTAAGTTTCATTTATTTATCCGTATAGTACTTTTAGCTATTATGTTGTATACAATATACAAAGAGTGAAAGAAGGGGTTGGATGGCTGTACTGATTTTCTTGGTGTTATTTCCTCTAGGTGTTGCATTATTAACAGCTTTAGCACCAAATTATCAATTGAGGAATTGGGTTGTAAGAATATCCGCAGTAATAGTTGCTGTAGCAACTATAGCATTGACTGTTTTAAATTTAAAACTTGAAAAGATTTCCTATAAAGTTGATGCTGAAATTATTAATAAGATAATGTTGTGTTTGGAGCTTGCAATTGGGGTATTTATTATTTATATGGGTATAAAGTATAAAAAATACCTTGTGTCATTGCTGATGGTGCTTCAGGGAATAGTTCTATGTTGGATAGAATTTAAATTGCTTCACGGTATAGAGATAGAGTCTAACATGTTTATAGATAAGTTTTCACTAATAATGGCTATAATAGTTGGAATTATCGGAAGCTTGATATGCATTTATGCAGTAGGTTATATGGATGACTATCACCACCATCATAAAGAAATAAAAGATGAGAGAAGAAAATTCTTTTTTGTGATATTTGTTTTCTTATCAGCAATGTTTGGTATAGTATTTTCAAATAATTTGATGTGGCTTTATTTCTTCTGGGAGATAACTACATTGTGTTCTTTCTTGCTGATTGGTTATACTAAAACAGAGGAAGCAACTAATAATGCCTTTAGAGCTTTGTTACTAAACCTTTTAGGCGGACTTGGGTTTGCAATAGCTCTTGCTTATCTTGCTCGTAATGTGGGAATTATGGAGCTTGATAAAATGGTTAGTGGAGAAAAGGCTATTATGCTAATTCCGGCAGTTCTGATTTGTTTTTCCGGACTTACAAAGTCAGCTCAAATGCCGTTTTCTTCATGGCTTTTAGGTGCCATGGTAGCGCCTACACCAACATCAGCTTTGCTGCATTCAAGTACAATGGTTAAAGCGGGAGTATATGTTATAATTAGACTTGCGCCCATATTGAACGGCACAGCAGCAGGTTTTATGGTAGCTTTGGTAGGTGGGTTTACATTCTTAGTGGCATCGCTGATTGCCATTGCGCAAAGTGATGCTAAAAAAGTGCTTGCTTATTCTACAATTGCGAATTTGGGACTTATTGTTACATGCGGTGGTATTGGAACCTATGAATCTGTTTGGGCCGCTGTTTTACTCATTATATTCCATGCAGTTGCCAAGTCACTTTTGTTCCTCTGTGTTGGAACGGTTGAACACAACATTGGCAGCAGAAACATTGAGGCAATGCACGGATTAATTAAAAAGATGCCTAAGTTGGCAGTTATGATGATAGTAGGTATTGCAGGAATGTTCCTTGCACCGTTTGGAATGTTGATTAGTAAGTGGGCTGCACTAAAGGCCATAGTGGATACAAATCCTGTCTTAACAATATTCATTGCTTTTGGAAGTGCTGCTACTTTGTTCTTCTGGACTAAGTGGATGGGGAAAATTATTGCAATTCCTCAAGATGAGCAACACATGGAGAGTAAAGTAAAAAAGAGTGAGGTATTACCGTTAGGAGTGCTGACTTGTTCGACAATTTTGGTATGTCTATTGTTTCCAATAATATCATCGGTTCTTGTAAACCCATATGTGGTAGAAGTATTTGGACATGGAGCTTCAATGGATCGGGGAAATGTAATTATTATGTTGATCATGATGGGCTTGGTTTTACTGCTTCCTATAAGGCTATTCACATATGGAAAGCATATGAAAGAGGTTTCGATATACATGGGAGGAGCAAATGCTGATGAGCCAAAAAGATTCCATGGCTCAATGGGTTCAGTTCAAAAGTTGTATATGGAAAACTACTATATGGATAGGTACTTTGGGGAAGGTAGTTTGCTTAAGTTTGGCAGTGGAATTTGTTTAGCAGTTATTTTATTGATGTTGGTTTTAGCATTTATTTACTAAGGGTGTTAAAAGCTCTTAGTAAATATTAAATGCTTATATAGAGTCTTTATTTAATTATACCTTGGATAAAGGGGGAGCAGGTTTGAGAATCGCAATTGCTGTTACATTATTTATAATATTAGGGCCTTTGGTAGGTGGATTGCTATCGGGCATAGACAGAATTATTTCTGCAAGAATGCAGGGAAGAGTAGGGCCACCATTACTTCAGCCTTTTTATGATGTTTTAAAATTAGTGAAAAAGGAAACTCTTATAGTTAATAAGTCGCAGAATTTTTATGTATTTGCTTTCTTAGTAGTAATTATCTTTACGGGTTGCCTGTTTTTTGCAGGAGAAGATTTACTGCTGGTAGTTTTTGCACTGACTCTTGCAAGTATATTTCTTGTTTTGGCAGGTTTTTCGACATCGTCTCCATATAGTCATATTGGTGCTGAAAGGGAATTAATTCAGATGATGTCCTATGAGCCGATGGTGATTATTATGACAGTTGGTATGTATATGGTCACAAAGAGCTTTTATGTTTCGAGTATTGTGTCATTTGATAAGCCTTTGATAGTATATCTGCCAGGAGTTTTTCTAGGATTTCTTTATATATTGACAATAAAATTCAGGAAGTCTCCCTTTGACTTGTCAATGTCGCACCACGCACATCAGGAAATCGTAAGAGGGATAACTACAGAATTTTCAGGTAAGAAGCTGGCTATGATCGAAATTGCTCATTGGTATGAAAATGTATTTTTGTTGGGCTTTGTTTATATGTTTTTCGGAAGCAACCCTGTAGTGGCAATTATAGCTACTTTACTGACATTCTTCCTGGAGATATTTATAGATAACAGTAATGCAAGAGCAAAATGGGAGTTTACAATGGGTTCATCGTGGATTGTTGCCATAGTACTCGGAATGGGCAATATAGTTGTATTGAATTTTATTAGATAGGAGGATAAAAAAATGTCTTCTTTAGCAAAATCACCCTGGATTCTTCATTATGATGCATCCAGTTGCAATGGTTGTGATATTGAAGTGCTCGCATGTTTGACACCAATGTATGATGCAGAACGTTTTGGTATTATTAATACTGGGAATCCTAAGCATGCAGATATTTTTGTAGTAACGGGCTCTGTAAATGAGCAGAATATAGATGTTATAAAAAATCTTTATAACCAGATGCCGGATCCCAAGGTAGTCGTAGCTGTTGGAATTTGTGCTGCGACTGGTGGAATATTCAGTGAATGTTATAATATTCAGGGCGGCATTGACAAGGTTTTGCCTGTTGATGTTTATGTAGCAGGATGTGCTGCACGACCTGAAGCAATAATTGATGGCATTGTGCAGGCAGTTGGAATACTTGAAGAAAAGCACAAAAAGATGAAGAATGGCAAATCTTTAAAAGAAGAAGGTAGGGAAAAACCATGAGTGAAAAACAGGAAATGAGAGAAGTAACTGTCGATAAATTGGTCAGCACAGTGAAGAACTTTTCAACTCAAGGATATAGGCTGGTGCAGATAAGCTGTACCAAACTAAATGAAAATCTTGAAATCAACTATTCCTTTGACAAGGATTACGAATTTGTATACTTGAAGTTAAATGTCCCAATGAATGCCGAATTGCCAAGTGTTAGTGAAGTATACTGGAGTGCAATGTTATATGAAAACGAAATACATGACCTGTTTGGTTTAAAGATCAACGGGATGGCAATTGATTTTAAAGGAAATTTATATAAAACAACAGTAAAAACGCCTTTCGGCAGCTGTTAGGATAAGCGAGAAGAGAGGCAGGAGGATATATATATGTCAAAAAGAACCATTATCCCATTTGGACCACAGCACCCTGTTTTACCGGAACCGATTCATCTTGACCTGGTGCTGGAGGACGAAAAAGTAGTTGAAGCGATTCCATCAATTGGATTTGTGCATAGAGGGTTGGAAAAGCTTGTAGAGAAAAAGGATTTTATTGAGTATATTTATGTAGCTGAGAGAATATGCGGAATATGCAGCTTTATGCATGGAATGGGCTATTCCCAAGCTATTGAACAGATTATGAAAATAGAAGTGCCTGAACGTGCGGTATATTTGCGTACTATTTGGGCGGAGTTCTCAAGGCTTCACAGTCATATGCTATGGCTGGGGCTTTTGGCAGATGCTTTCGGATTTGAAAATCTGTTTATGCATTGCTGGAGGGTAAGAGAAAAGATATTAGATATAATAGAGGAAACTACAGGTGGAAGAGTAATTTTTGGCTCCTGTAAAGTTGGTGGTGTTAGAAAGGATATCGATCCTGTAACACTAAAAAGAATGAGTAAATTTGTAGTTGATCTGGAAAAGGAAATTAAAGAAATAAGCAGCATGTTTATGAACGAATACACTGTAAAACATAGATTGGTCGGTGTAGGTGTACTTTCAAAAGAAGATGCGCATACTTTAGGTGCTGTTGGACCTATGATGCGTGCAAGCGGTATAGCTCAGGATATGAGAAAATTGGGCTATGGTGCATACTCACAATTAGAGTTTGAACCAATTACACGCACAAATGGAGACAGCTATGACAGGTGTGCAGTTAGAATTGATGAGTTGTTTCAGTCAATAAGCCTGATAAGACAGGCAATTGATAAAATACCTGATGGCCCTGTTGATGTTAAAGTTACAGGAAATCCTGACGGAGAGTTCTTTGCTCGATTAGAGCAGCCAAGAGGTGAGGTTATATACTATGTTAAAGGTAACGGAACAAAATTCCTTGATAGGGTAAGAGTTCGTACACCAACATTTGCTAACATTCCTTCACTGCTTAAGATGCTTCAGGGTTGCGATTTTGCCGATGTACCTATTTTAATATTAACTATTGATCCATGTATTAGTTGTACGGAGAGGTGATAAAAATGTTTGCTTTTAATATGGCAAAAACAATCTTTGCTAATTTGTTTAGAAAACCAGCGACATTAATGTATCCTGTTGTAAAGCGTGAGTTTACACGCAATACTAGAGGGAAGGTAGAACTAAATATTGAAACTTGTGTATTTTGTGGAATATGCCAGAAAAAATGCCCTACAGGTGCTATTACAGTGGACAGAGCGAATAAGAAATGGGAGATTGAGCGCTTTAAATGCATAGCATGTAGTTATTGCGTGGAGTCTTGTCCAAAGAAGTGTCTTGCAATGGGCAATGAATATTCCAAACCAAGTGCAACAAAAGATAAGGAAGTATTTGAAGATGCACGAGTACTCGATAACGCAACAAATAGTTAAGATAGCTGAAGAAAATGCAAAAAGTCATGGGGGTGTCAGAATTGAGCGGATTGCGCTGGTGGTCGGCGAATTGTCCGGTTTCATTGGGGAATCCATTCAAATGTATTTTGACATCCTTGCAAAGGGTACATTGGCTGAGGGGGCGCAATTAGATATAACCTACATTAAGCCGCAGTTAAAATGTACTAAGTGTAATACCTATTTTTACCGCAAGAGGTTCAGCTTTGAATGCCCTGAGTGCGGTGGGATGGGTGCACCTACAGATATCGGGAAAGCGTTCTATGTTAAGGATATTGATATTTGCACAGAGTAGGGGCATTTAATAATGCACTTCCTCTGTAAGTAACTAAAGTATTGGGGGAGGACTAAATCCTATGGAACTTCAAAAAGTTGAAGTGGTACAGAATATTTACAGTGAAAACGAGAAGATTGCCTTTTCTTTAAAGGAAAAGCTCAGTCATATGGGGATTTTTGCTGTTAATGTTTTAGGTTCGCCTGGAGCTGGTAAGACCTCAACATTAAAACAAATTATTACCAGATTGCCTGATGTTAAATCCTATGTTATAGAAGGTGATTTGGAATCGGATATTGATACACAAACAATGAGATCAATTGGGGTTGATACCTATCAGATAAACACTGGTGGGGCATGCCATTTAGATGCGCCTATACTCCAATCCGCGTTAGAAAAACTTGACCCAAAGGAAAAAGGTCTTCTGTTTATTGAGAACATTGGAAATTTGGTATGTACTGCAGAGTTTGTTATAGGAGAGCATGTCAAAATGCTTATATGTTCTGTTGCTGAGGGAAGTGACAAGCCATATAAGTATCCGATAATTTTTGAAAATGCCGATGTGATTATACTGAATAAAAGTGACTTAAAACCTTATGTAGATTTTGATGATAAGTTTTTTTATGATGGTATTGCAGCTTTAAATAAAAATGCTCCTGTTTTTGAAGTATGTGCAAAGACCGGAGAAGGGTTCGATAAGGTTGTACAATGGATAAACAAGGTAAGGATTTAACAAAGGTTTATAAGATAAGAATATGGGGAACTGTTCAGGGGGTTGGTTTTAGGCCGTTTGTTCACCGTATGGCTAAAGAGCATAATCTGGGCGGTTTTGTCTCAAATGATGGAGCAAGTGTACTTATTGTTGTCAGGGCAGAAGAAAAACAGCTAATAGATTTTGTTGAAGGTATAAGGGTTAAGAAGCCGCAATCTTCAGACATTGTAAGTTTAGATGTGACTGAAATGATTTGCGGCTGTGTTGATTTAGCCTCTTGTAGTGAAATAAAAGAGGATGAATGCCTCCGAGATATTGATTTTAATCATTTTAAAATCGACTTGAGTTCTGATAATCCAGATAGCCAGGTATTTATCACACCGGATCTGGCAATGTGTGACAACTGTCTAAAAGACTTGTATGAAGTCGGTAACCTAAGATATTTACATCCGTTTATCAGCTGTATGGAGTGCGGACCGCGCTATAGCATAATGGAGAGTATTCCATATGACAGAGGAAATACTACTATGTCGGACTTTTCCATGTGCAGTTCTTGTTCAAATGAGTATAAAAGCATAAAGGATAGGCGCTATCATGCTCAAACTATTTCTTGCCATCAATGCGGCCCTCAGTTAAAATTTAGAAAAACGGAAAGCCAAGATGACATAACGGGACCTGAAGCCTTCAGATCGGCTCTTGGAATTTTGAGGCAGGGCGGAGTTTTGGCTGTCAAAGGAATTGGTGGATTCCATCTCTGCTGTAGTCCTTTTGATACAGATTCAGTTGAGATGCTCAGGGAACTTAAAGGGCGGGAAGAAAAACCCTTTGCTGTTATGTTCGATGATGTTGAACAGGTTGAGAAATACTGTATTGTTACTGATGAAGAGAAGAAACAACTTTTATCTAGGGAAAGACCTATAGTACTGCTTAGAAGAAGAGAATCGGATATATCGAAAGCTGTTTTCAAATCCAGCAGATTTCTTGGCTGTTTCTTGCCATACACACCTCTGCATAAAATGATAATAAATTCATTAGGGCCACTTGTTATGACAAGTGCAAACCTTTCAGGAGAACCAATTATTACTGACAACGATAGGATGATGTCACTAGACAGTGAAAGGTTATCTGGTGTTCTATATAATGAGAGAAGAATATTGACAGGAATAGATGACTCAGTATTAAAAGTAAGTCCTGGAAATGGTATTCAGTTTATAAGAAGGGCAAGAGGTTTTGTTCCCTTACCCGTATATTTAGGCGAAAGGGCCAGAAATTGCAGACCCATACTTGCTTGTGGAAGTGATTTGAAAAACTCTTTCTGCCTTACGCAAAACGGTTATGCTTACTTGAGTCAATACGGCGGCGATCTTGAAGAAGTCGGAAATTACATCGCATATAAGCAAAATATAAACAGGCTTAAAGAGCTTTTGCGCATTAATCCCAAGAAACTGTGCTGCGACCTGCACCCTGGATACCAGTCCTCAAAATTTGCCCGGGAGTATGGTGTTGATGTTTTAGAAGTTCAACACCACTATGCTCACATTTTGTCTGTTATGGCGGAAAATAACTTGTCTCATAATGTTATAGGAGTAGCTTTTGATGGAACGGGTTATGGAACAGACGGTAATATGTGGGGAGGAGAATTCCTTATAGCATCGCCTGTTGGCTTTAAACGGGCAGGCCATTTGATGTATGTTCCTATGCTGGGTGGAGATTCAAGTGTAAAAGAAGCATGGAAAACAGGATATTCATATTTGTACAGTGCAGGTCTGGAGGCACGTATAGATGATGAAAGGTGGCCTGTTATAAAAGCGGCGCTTACTTATAATGTCAATAAGGTAATGTCCTCAAGTATGGGAAGGTTTTTTGATGCTGTGAGCTTTTTGGCCGGTATTAAAGACTATGCAAGCTTTGAGGGTGAATGTGCCATTTTACTGGAAAATCACGCCTCGGATTATATATCATCATACAAGAAGCCTGGTATATTTGGGAAATATAATGCTGAGCAGCCTGATGAGTGGTATAAGCCGTACAATTATGATATCATTGATATGAATGGAACGTTTGTTGGTAATATGAACCGATGTATAAGGCAAATAGTCACCAAAAGTATGGATGGAGTAGAAAAAGCTGTTATAGCATGGAGATTTCACATGACTATAATTGATTATATCTTAAATATGTGTACAAGAATTCGTGAGTTATTTAAAATTAATGATGTAGCATTAAGCGGAGGAGTTTTTCAAAATTCCATAATTTTTGAAGGAGCTGTAAATATTCTCAAGCAAAATGGGTTTAATGTGTTTTTTAATACCAAAGTACCCGTTAATGATGGTGGTATTTCGCTCGGACAGGCCTATGCAGCTACGTTTGCGGATGACTGATTCTTTGATAAAATACGAATTGAGGAAGTTTAAGTTTGGATGATTTTTAATAATATTTTAGGATGTGAAAATTATGTGTGTTGCAATACCAGGAAAAGTAATTGAACTCAATGGTAAAATTGGTAAAGTGGATTTTAACGGTAATATTATAGAGGTAAATGTAAGTCTGGTTGATGTAGAAGTTGGAAGTTATGTTCTTGTACATGCAGGCTATGCGGTTGAGACAGTTAAAAGAGAGCAGGCAGAAGAACTGTCCAACCTTTTTGCAGACCTGGAGGATGCCCTAAATGATGAACCTTGAAGATATTAAGCGTTTACTAATTGAATATTCGGGGCCGGAGATAAAGCTTATGGAGGTATGTGGTACTCATACCGGCAGTATAGTAAAAAATGGTATACGCTCTATACTATCAGCAAATATCAAACTTGTATCAGGTCCTGGGTGTCCTGTATGCGTAACACCAGCGAAATACATTGATTCAGCAGTTGATTTTGCTGGTAGGAAAAACTATACGGTTTTATCCTTTGGAGATTTGCTTAGAGTTCCAGGTAGCAAATTATCCCTGTCTGAAGCTAAAGCATTGGGTGGAAGTGTTGATATTATCTATTCTCCGGAAGAGGTAATAAAAAAAGCCCTGGATAATCCTGGATATAATTATGTTTTAGCAGCCGTAGGATTTGAGACAACTATTCCGGCATATGCTCTTTTAATGGATAAGTTGGTTGAACATTCTATAAAAAATGTCAGGTTATTAACCAGTTTAAAAACTATTGTGCCGGCACTTGACTGGCTGTGCACCAATGAACCGGATATTGACGGGTTTATTGCACCGGGACATGTAGCTACAATTACCGGTACGAAGGTGTATAATTATTTGGCGGATAAATACCACAAACCATTTTCGGTTGCAGGCTTTGAAGCAGAGCATATTCTGATTTCCATATATGACCTTGCAATTCAAATCAGTAAGGATAAGGCAGAGGTACACAATTTATACAAAAGTGTAGTATCGGCTCAAGGAAATGTTCAGGCAATGGAGATTATAAATCGATATTTTGAGCCTGCACCTGCTTATTGGAGAGGTATTGGTTTGATAGATAATTCCGGATACATTGTCAAGAAGGAATATATAGATTATAGTATGAATATTTCTATGATTGATGATACAACACCAGATACGACGTCAGGCTGTAGATGTGGTGAAGTTATTATCGGAAGAATTGAACCTTGTCAGTGTCCGTTGTTTGGAAAGGTGTGTACACCATCAAAACCTGTTGGGCCATGTATGGTTTCGCAGGAAGGAACTTGCGGTATTCATTATTCTGAAGTATAGATGAATGAAGGATATTGTTTCAGATATTAAGGTTTTAACTCAATTCTGGAATTAATATCAAGATAACTAAACTACAATGCAATAGAAGAAAGTCGGGTGGAGATGATGGAAGAAAATCAAAGAATTACAATGGCGCATGGAAGCGGTGGAAGTGCAACAAGGAAACTTGTACAAGACTTGTTTTATACTTATTTTAAAAACGATGCTTTAAATAAAATGGAAGATGCTGCTGTACTTGATGTTCCAGCAGGAAAAATTGCATATACAACTGATTCGTTTGTTGTAACACCGATTATTTTTCCAGGTGGTGATATTGGCAAATTGTCAGTTTGCGGTACATTAAATGATCTTGTGGTTATGGGAGCAGTTCCTAAATATCTTACAGCTGGTTTTATTATTGAAGAAGGACTGGAAATGAATGTGCTGGAGGAAGTAGTAAAATCAATGGCGCTAACCGCAAAGGAAGCAGGTGTTGGAATTGTAGCCGGAGATACAAAGGTAATTGAAGGACACGGCGGGATTTATATAAATACCTCGGGTATAGGCTTTATTAATCAAAAGCCATTGCATACGTCAAATGTGAAACCTGGGGATGCAGTAATAGTAAGTGGTGCTTTGGGCAACCACCATGCCTGTATTCTATCGCATCGAATGAACATTAAAAATACGATTATAAGTGATTGTGCTTATCTTGGTGACATGGTTCAAAACCTTATAAAAGAAGGAATAGAGATAAAGACCATGAGGGATGTCACGAGGGGAGGTCTCGCTACTGTTTTGAATGAAATTGCTGATGGTTCTGATACTACTATAGATTTGCTGGAAGAAAATATACCTGTAGACATTGAAGTTAAGAGCTTTTGTGGCATACTTGGGCTTGACCCTCTCTATATGGGTAATGAGGGTAAACTGGTTTGCTTTGTTGCTGAAAAAGATGCACAAAGGGCATTGGGGATAATACGAAACAGCAAATTTGGAGAAAAGGCTTCAATTACTGCAACAGTTTCAAAACGGGAAAATGCTCCTGTAACAGTAAAGACCAGAATCGGTGGCAGAAGAATATTGAATGTGCTTCAAGGAGAAGGCCTTCCTAGGATATGCTAGTATTGATAAATATTTAAGTTTGTTGAAAATGAAGAAATAGTAAATGTGTAAAAAGCAGGATTACCAAAAGGTATCCTGCTTTTGACGTCATAACTAACTTAATATAAAGTCTATTAAAAAGTTTTATGCCAACATCAACCTTTAACCTTTTAAAAAGTTATTTTTTCCTGACAGGAATCCAAATTTCACTGTAATAGTTTTCATCCTGATTGCCTTTTGGATAATCGGCTGTATTGGTGTACATTTCAATATTATAACCAGCTGCAATTTCGTAATCTTTACAGTTGGGCAGCCATTCTGAGAAGATTTTTTGATTCACATCATGCAGAGCTTTTGGCATTGGACCCTTGCACGCAAAAATAGCCCAAGTATGTTTCGGAATAACCTTTGTTACAAAACCTTCAGGAACTTCTGTGGAAGCAATATAATCATCGGCAATCAAATATTCAAATTCATCTGACCCCATGCTTTCATCTATACATACCCCGTACATTCCACATACTATTTCACCTTTTCCTGATTGAAAGTGCTCTTCCCAGAACTGCGGAATTTCTGAAGATCCACTGTCATATTTGTACATCCTCGATACTCCCATGACTGTAAATGCTTCCTTTTCAATAATTTTGTAATCCATAATATAACCACCTTCCAATGAAAATTTGATTTTAAGTGAAGCATATGACTTAATCATTGCTCCATCTTTTCGAACAGCAGTAGGTGTGACGCCATGGAAACGAGTAAAAGCTTTTGTGAAACTATCTGGTGAGTCATAGCCATATTTCAAAGCAATATCAATAATTTTATTATCGGTGAAAACAAGCTCACTGGCAGCAAGAGTAAGCCTACGCTGTCTGATATACTCTCCTACTGTAAAACCACAAAGCATTGCAAATCCTTTTTGAAAATAGAACGTAGACACGTGTGCCTGCTTTGCAATATTGTCTATTGTAAGCTCTTCGGTGATATTCTCTTCAATATAGTCGATAGCTTCACTAATACCTTCAATCCATCCCATAATAGCCCTTCCTCTCTGTATTTATATCTTATTACTTTTCAGGTAGGTGTTCCCGACATTTTGTGCTGTGTTTTGTCTTGAATGCAGTATATCTCTATATTCAACGTAGTTATCACTATATCCTCCTCAAAATAACTTCACCTAAATAATGTTTTGCATAATTATACTTTTGCGTAATTTTCAATTATTTATTTGCATTAGGCTGGCCTCAACAATTTAATATTTTTTATGTAAGTACATTGACAGGAAGAATAAATAGTATTATAATGATATTAACAAACGTATAATAACAAGTACTGCGAGGGTAAAAAATATGAATGAAAATAAACTGATAAATAAACAGGGGCTTTCAGAAGAGGAATTCTTAAAGACTTATGATGCGGGCAAGTACGAGAGGCCTTCCGTAACAGTTGATATGCTGATTTTTACTATAACTGACGAAGAAAAGAAGAATTACAGGAAGCTGCCTGAAAAAGTGTTGAAGTTACTTATGATCAAAAGGGGTGACCACCCGTATATAGGACAATGGGCGCTTCCAGGTGGGTTTGTGAATATGGATGAAAGCATGGATGAAGCTGCACGAAGGGAACTGAAAGAGGAAACCAACATTGACAATATATACATGGAACAGCTTTATACATGGGGAGATGTTGGCAGAGATCCACGTACAAGAATTATAAGTACATCCTATATGTCTTTGGTTGACAGTAAAACTCTTGATGTAAAAGCCGATGATGATGCTGATGATGCTGAGTGGTTCACGGTTTCTTGCAAATTGTATCAGGAGCAAAAGACGGTGACTCAGGGGGGATATGTACTGCAAAGACTTTTTAAGTTGAATCTGTCAAATGAAGAGGATAAACTTTCTGCAACTATAAAAATAGAAAAGACTGTTGAGAACAGAGTTACAAAAATTCACAGAGAAATTGTTGAATCAAAGGGAATAGCTTTTGACCATGCAAAAATTATTGAGTACGGAATCGAGCGGCTCAGAAATAAAATAGAATATACAGATATTGCCTTCAACCTGATGCCCGAGGTATTTACGCTAACTGAACTTCAGCAGGTATATGAGATTATTCTGGATACTGAACTGTTAAAAGCAAACTTTAGAAGGAAGATTGCAGATATGGTTATTGAAACAAATGAGTATACGAAGGATGTAGGTCATAGGCCTTCGAAATTGTTTAGGTTCAATCCAAATTGGCAGAATATCTTGGAAGCATAGAGTTTTAAAATAATGAAATGAAAGGGGAAGATCAAAATGAAAAATATAAATAGGAAAGAATTTTTGAAAAGAAGTGCACAAACTCTCGGAGAAATAGTTGATATGCTTGAAGGCCTTCCGGAGATAAAACTAAAAGATTTGCAATGCAAGCAAACAGCTCTGATTATAGTAGATATGATAAATGGTTTTGCAAGGGAAGGAGCCCTTAAAAGTCCAAGGGTTGAAGACTTAATTCCCGAGATAGTTAAATTATCAAAGAAGTGCACTAAAATGGATATTAAGAAGGTGGCATTTGCAGATTGTCACACTGAAGCTTCGCCTGAGTTTGGTGCATATCCTGAACACTGTATGGTGGGAACTAGTGAAGCTGAAATTGTTGATGAAATTAAAGAGGTAGGCGGATACAAGCTTATACCTAAAAATTCAACAAATGGTTTCCATGAAGAAGAGTTTAAAAAATGGCTTGAGGAAAATCCGCAGCTAAATACCTTTATAATTACCGGAGATTGCACGGACATATGTGTTCAGCAGTTTGCAATAACGTTAAAGACATGGTTTAATATGCAAAATAAGAAATACAGGGTAATTGTTCCTGTAAATGCTGTTGAAACCTACGATTTGGGGTTGCATAACGGTGATCTTATGAATGTAATGGCTCTATACAACATGGTGATTAATGGAATAGAATTAGTTAGGGAAATTGAAATCTAGGAATATTAATGCTGTATGTGGAACGAAGACAATAAACAGGGGGTAATTTAAATGGATAAGACTAATTTAACGATGTTAACTGACTTTTATGAGTTGACCATGGCTAATGGATATTTTCAGAATGGACTTAAAGACAAAATAGCATATTTTGATATGTTTTTCAGAAAGGTACCTGATGGTGGCGGATTTGCGATAATGGCAGGTGTTGAGCAGCTTATTGAATACCTGAAGAATCTGAAATTTGAGGATAGCGACATAGAGTACCTAAGAAGCAAGAAAATATTTGGTGAAGAGTTTCTACAATATTTAAAAGATTTTAAGTTTAGCTGCGATGTATGGGCTATACCTGAAGGGACTCCTATATTTCCTAATGAACCGGTAATAACGGTGAGGGGTCCGGTTATTGAAGCTCAGTTTGTTGAAACTATGATACTTTTGACAGTTAATCACCAAAGCCTTATAGCTACAAAAGCCAACCGTATTGTAAGAGCAGCGCAGGGGCGTGATGTAATGGAGTTCGGTTCTAGAAGAGCTCAAGGCTATGATGGAGCAATTTATGGGGCAAGAGCTGCATATATCGGTGGCTGTATAGGTACAGCATGTACTATTGCAGAGAGAGATTTTGAAATTCCGGCTATTGGCACAATGGCACACAGCTGGATTCAGATGTTCCATACAGAGCTTGAAGCTTTTAAAGCTTATGCTGAGGCTTATCCTGATAATTGTACACTTCTTGTAGATACATATAATGTACTTAAGTCGGGTGTACCAAATGCAATAAAGGTATTTAATGAAGTGTTGATTCCAAAGGGATTCAGACCAAAAGGAATAAGAATAGACAGCGGAGATATCACATATCTGTCGAAGGAAGCCAGAAAAATGCTGGATGAAGCAGGATTTAAAGATTGTAAAATTGTGGCATCCAATTCGCTCGATGAATATATTATCCGTGACATTCTAATGCAGGGTGCACAGATTGATTTATTTGGTGTTGGTGAACGCCTGATAACTTCGAAATCTGAACCTGTGTTCGGTGGAGTTTACAAGCTGGTAGCCATTGAAGAGGGTGGTACTATAATTCCCAAAATAAAGCTCAGTGAGAATGTAGTAAAAATAACCAACCCGGGATTTAAACTGCTTTGGAGGCTTTTTGACAGGGATACAGGAAAAGCCATAGCAGATGTATTGACTACCAATGAGGAGATAATAGATGATAGTAAACCCTATGAGGTATTTGATCCTGAGCATACATGGAAGAGAAAGACAATAACTAACTTCTATGCAAAAAGGTTGTTAGAAAGAGTTTTTGATAAAGGAACCTGTGTTTATGAAAGCCCAAGATTAAAACATATTAAGGGCTATTGTATGGAGCAGATAGAAAATTTGTGGGATGAAGTAAAAAGGTTTGAAAATCCGCATAATTACTATGTTGACCTGTCAACCCCGTTATGGGAGATGAAGCAGAGGCTGCTCCGCGAGTATTCGGTAAAGTAGTATTTAGCTTTATAAATATAATAGTTGGTAATGGAGATAAAAGAGGAAGTGAGCAATATTTTTGAAACCAGAAGGCAGGTAGAGAGCTTTATATATAGTTCTTATTTAAGAGCAATTAAAAATATTGATATCAGGCTGCCGGATAGGGAGACTAGAACTCCCAAACTTACGAAGCAGTTGCTTAACATGGTCCAAAATCCTGATTCGAAACAAAGAAATGTACTGGTTACCGGAAGCAAGGGTAAGGGGTCAGTAAGCAGAATGATATCAAAACTCCTTGAGGCACATGGCTATCGAGTTGGCCTCTTTACAAGCCCGCACCTGGTTAATTTCAACGAGAGAATCAGAATTAACGGAATTGCAATTTCTGATGAAAATCTAATAAAGTATGCAGAAATTGTAAAGCCATATGTTGATGAAATCGAAAAAAAGTTGCCGGATAATAAGTATATTGGCCCGGTTGGGCTGACATCAGTAATGGCAATGCTATATTTTTATGATAACAAGACTGATTTTAACATTGTTGAGTGTGGAAAAGGTGCTAGATATGATGATGTGTGCATGAATGAAAGCGAGATTTCCGTAATAAACAATGTTTTTTTAGAGCATGTTCCTCAGTTGGGAAATAATCTGGCAGAAATAGCGTATAATAAAGCCGGAATTGTTAAAAGCTCACAAAAAGCAGTCTTTTCAGCTGAACAACCTAAGGAAGTCAGTAATATAATAGAAGAGACAGCAAAAAATTTGAAGATTGAACTTAAAATTTATGGGTATAACTATATAAGCAAAAATATAAAAATTTCGAGTAAAGGTACTACTTTTGATATTATTACAGCTAATAAAGAATATCCGAATCTGCAATTAACCCTTTTAGGAAGGCATCAGGCGAAAAATGCCGCTTTGGCAGTTGGTGTTGCAGAGAGCTTGATAGGCGAGTTAGATCAGATTAGGGTAAGAGAGAGTTTTAGAAAGCTAACATGGCCAGGAAGACTGGAATTAGTAAACCTAAATCCGTTGACTATTCTGGATGGATGTATAAATAGGGAGTGTGCAAGTTATGTGAAGGAAATAATAAAGGAAATTGGAAAAGAGAAGATGGTGTTTGTTATTGGTATCCCAGATGATAAGGATTTTGAAGGAGTACTAGATGAATTCAGCGAAGATGCTTATAAGATAATAATGACAACGACGAAACACCAGCATCATAAGTTTTCAAGCTTACAGCAGGTTAGAGCGTTGGAGATGATAAAGGAAAAATATTTATATAAAGACATCGTAGATGACGCAATCAGAGAAGCATATGAGATTTTAGAAGGTGGTGGCTTACTGGTTATATTAGGTACACAGTCTTTGATAAGGGAGACAAAAGAATTCTTTAATCAGGACACAACCAATTTAGACTAAAGATTGAAAAATCCCTGAATAAAAAACCTAAAACACTTGTTGAAATTTATATTTATTTGTGGTAGGATGTTACTTAGTGAAAAAATTAACTAACTGAAGGTTTATTTTCCAGTTCATTACCGAATCTTAATTAAGTTCGGTTTACACATCTGATATTGCAGTTTTGCAATAGCATATAACACTATTTGGAGGGAGAATTTTAATGAGCACAAACAATCAAAAATTACAAGCTTGGGTAAAAGAAATGGCTGATATGTGTCAGCCAGACCAGATTTACTGGTGTGATGGTTCAGAAGCAGAATATCAACGTTTGCTTAAAGAAATGGTAGATTCAGGTGCAGCTACTCCGCTTAATCCTGAAAAACGTCCTGGATGTTATCTCTTCCGCAGTGATGCATCTGACGTAGCACGTGTTGAGGATAGAACTTATATTTCTTCTAAAAAGCAAGAAGATGCTGGTCCTACAAACAACTGGGTTAATCCTGATGAGCTCAAAGCTACAATGAGAGAATTATACAAGGGCTGTATGAAGGGAAGAACAATGTATGTTATTCCTTTCTCAATGGGTCCTATAGGTTCACCTATATCAAAGATCGGTATAGAAGTAACAGACAGCCCATACGTTGTTGTTAACATGCGTATAATGACTCGTATAGGAGGCAAAGTATTGGAAACTCTTGGAGACAATGGAGAATTCGTTCCTTGCTTACATTCAGTAGGCGCTCCATTAGCTGAAGGTCAAAAAGATTCTTCATGGCCTTGTGCACCAATTGAAAAGAAATATATCAGCCATTTCCCAGAAGAAAAGACTATCTGGTCTTACGGTTCAGGATACGGCGGAAATGCTCTTTTAGGTAAGAAATGCTTTGCACTTCGTATAGCTTCTTCAATAGCTCGTGAAGAAGGTTGGTTGGCTGAACATATGCTTATCCTTCGTCTTACAGATCCAAAGGGTAATGTAAAATATGTTTGCGGTGCTTTCCCAAGTGCTTGCGGTAAGACAAATCTTGCAATGCTTGTTCCAACTATTCCAGGCTGGAAAGTTGAAACAATCGGTGATGATATAGCTTGGATGAAATTCGGAAAAGATGGACGCTTATATGCAATCAATCCTGAAGCTGGATTCTTCGGAGTTGCTCCAGGTACATCCATGGATTCAAATCCAAATGCTATGCACAGTATAGAAAAGAACACTATATTCACAAACGTTGCTTTAACTGATGATGGTGATGTTTGGTGGGAAGGTATCGGTCATGATGCTCCATCACATCTTGTTGACTGGAAAGGTAAAGATTGGGCACCAGGCGCAGAAGCTCCTGCAGCTCATCCAAACGCTCGTTTTACAGCACCTGCAGAGCAATGTCCTGTTATAGCTCCTGAATGGGAAGATCCAAATGGTGTGCCGATTTCAGCTATATTGGTTGGTGGACGTCGTCCAAGCACTATTCCATTGGTTCATGAAAGCTTTAGCTGGGAACATGGTGTATTCATGGGTTCAATCATGGGATCAGAAATAACTGCAGCTGCTATATCAGCAAATATCGGTCAGGTTCGTAGGGATCCATTTGCTATGTTGCCATTCATTGGTTACCATGTAGGTGATTATTTGCAACACTGGTTGGATGTTGGAGCAAAAGCTGATGCTGATAAACTTCCAAAAATATTCTATGTTAACTGGTTCCGTAAAGATAAGAACGGCAAATGGTTGTGGCCTGGATATGGCGAAAACAGCCGTGTTCTTAAATGGATCTGTGAAAGAGTATCCGGTGAAGGTAGTGCAGTTAAGACTCCTATCGGTTACATGCCTACAGAAGATGCTATTGATACTGCAGGACTTGATGTTAGTGCAGAAGATATGGCGGAACTTCTCAAAGTAAATAAGGAAGAATGGTTGAAGGAAGTTGAATCAATCAGAGCTCATTATGCTAATTATGGTGCAAAAATGCCTAAAGAATTATTTGCACAATTAGATGCTTTGGAAAGCCGTTTGAAAGGCTAATTTAAATAATTAAAGTATTTTAATATGAACCGGCTGATTGTTAGGCTTACAGGCTTGACATGTCAGTCGGTTTTATATTTTAAAATCAAGATATAAATTGATTGAGGTCTAACGGATATGGGTATCTTATAGATGAAAAACACTAAATAAAATTTATAAGGATGTTTTTCAAAATTAGCTAGTGTTTAAGTGCTAGGTAGATTTAACTTAAATATTAGATAATTGATTAAAATGCAGGAGGTAATTCATCATGGATACTTTGGCAGGTCTGAATCCTGTAATTCAAGCACTTATAGCGACTGGTTTTACATGGTTTATGACAGCATTGGGTTCTGCTATGGTTTTTTTCTTTAAATCTATAAAACGTAAGGTTCTAGATACAATGCTTGGGTTTGCTGCCGGTGTTATGATTGCTGCCAGCTTTTGGTCGTTGTTAGCCCCCGCAATTGAAATGTCTGAAGCAGCAGGAAATATAAAATGGTTTCCACCATTGATAGGCTTTTTAGCCGGAGGGATATTTCTAAAACTTACTGATACACTAATGCCGCATTTGCATATCGGTATGCCGGAAAAGCCGGAGGGAATAAAGACTGATTGGAAGAGAAGTATACTTCTTGTAGCTGCCATTACACTTCATAATATACCTGAGGGGCTTGCGGTGGGTGTTGCTTTTGGAGCTGCTGCTTCAGGGTTACCTTCAGCTTCTATTGCCGGTGCTATTTCGTTGGCGGTAGGGATGGGCATTCAGAATTTTCCGGAAGGTTCTGCGGTTTCAATACCTTTAAGAAGAGAGGGCTTAAGCAGAAGAAAAAGTTTTTTGTATGGGCAGATGTCAGGTTTGGTTGAACCTGTTGCCGGGGTAATCGGTGCAGCAGCAGTAATGGTAATGCAACCTTTACTTCCTTATGCATTGTCCTTTGCTGCTGGTGCTATGATTTATGTTGTTGTGGAGGAATTGATACCGGAAGCCCAGTCATCCGGAAGTTCAGATAATGCAACTATGGGTACTTTATTTGGATTTGCAATTATGATGCTTTTGGATGTTGCATTAGGTTAATAGGTGCTATTAGCAGTGATTTTTAGAAGACAGCAAAAAATAATGTTACAAGAAGAAAAAGGCAACTCCTAGAATTAAATAGGAGACAATAAGGACAACTCCTTCAAACCAGTTTGTTTTACCGTCTTGAAAGACAAAAAGTGATAGTCCGATAGAGATTAGCATAGCTACAAGTTCAAATTCGTTATAGACATAAATCATTGGATTTCCAATGATGAAACTAATGAGGATTAGAAGAGGAGCTACAAAAAGGGCTATTTGAATACTTGAGCCTATTGCAATCTCAATACATAAGTCGATTTTGTTTTTTATTGCCATTAAAATGGCAGATATGTTTTCTGCAATATTGCCAAGGATTGGAATAAGGATAATTCCTATGAAGACTTCTGGAAGACCATAGTTTTTAATTATTTGTTCAACATAATTGACCAACATTTCACTTTCTATAGCAATGAAGAAGGCGGAAAAACAAAGAATGCATAGAGATTTGGGCAAACTCCACTTGGCAACCTCAGTTGTGTTAGCCTCCACGTTTTGATTTATAAATATATTTTTATGTGTCAAAAGGGAGAATATTAAGCCTGAAACGTAAGTAACCAGAAGAGCTATAGCTATACTGAAACTTATAGTATTAAGCCCTTTAGTTATGTTTGTATTTTTTTGCATTCTGATTGCATATTGAAATGCGAATGGTATTATTGTGGTCATTGCCACAAAAAACAGCAATATAAAATTGCTTCTTGCGATATTTTTGTTAAAGGTCTGACTCTGTTGTTTTAAACCACCTAGAAATATACTAAAACCGAGAACTAATAAAATATTACAAATAATAGATCCTGACATACTGGCAAGAACCAGGTTGTAAAGGGTAAATGATTGTGCTTGTCTTTAATACAACCTTAGTTATTAGCGAAGCGAATTTTCTTGACTTTTCATAAATATATATTTTATAATATACGAGTATTAAAAAAATATTGAATTAAAACTGACACATGTGGTGCTTAGCACGTAAATCTGATTACGGTTTAAGCAGTCGTCATGTGTTTTTTTAATGTCTATAAGAAATCATGGCATCAAATTTTTAAATTAAAGGAAGGAGAATGTTATTTATGCCAACATCAAAATTTCAGAGGGTAGTTTTTGCTTTTTTGACTGTTACAATTACGGTCCATTTATTTGTGTTTTATAATCTTGCTATTTCCATGGGAGGAATGTCCAATGAGGTGTTTAAAGCATCTCGTGGTATAGTTGGAATTGAATTTGTTTTTGCGTTTTTACTTGAAGTATTTATTGTAGGATCACTAGCAGAAAAACTGGCTTTCAAAGTTGTAAACCCGGCTGAAGAAAAACCATATATCATAACAACAGCAATCATATGTGCAACAGTAGGTCTCATGTGTCCAATGATGAGCTTTATCGCAACCATTCTATATAACGGTATTAACATAGAGTTTCTTGCAAATTGGATGCAGAAAATAGTAATCAATTTTCCATTTGCACTTTTATCACAACTGTTTTTTATACAACCCTTTGTAAGATTCCTTTTTGGCACTATTTTCAAAAAGCAAGGGGAAAACAAGGAAAACCAATATGTACCAGAAAGTATGGAATTTGAGTAAATATTTGAGATAGATCAGTTTAGCCCTGTAGGAGTTTATTGCCTGCAGGGTATTTTATATATTTTGGATATTTTGGAGATAAAGAATTGTACAATTAACCTAAAATGGTCGTTTATGCGCAAAAAAATTTAAGAAGTATGAGGCATACACCTAAAACACAAAGGTAAAGAGCAGAAACGGGAAATGTAGGAAAAGCTAAAAGCAGCATTATACTTGTTGCTATACAAATAACTCCTGGGATTGTCAGCTTGTTACGGTTAATGAATTCGTTAAAGGTGCTTTTTGATATGAAAGTTTCAATAGGCAAATGCTCAATATATGGGATAGTTTCAGTTTTAGTAATAATAGGTACATATCCGGTTAAACCACAAGCATAAATTTCCAGCCATACATCATCATAGTAGTTTAGAGTATCTAGGAAATCACCACCAAAAAGAAAATTTAATTCTCTTTCATCAAAAAGAGTATATAAATCTTCTTCACCAAAAATAAGTTCCATATCCTCATCATTAAAGCAATATTGAGAACTTGTATCTAAACCCGTATTGTGCCTGTAAGCTACGAGTCTGTTTACACTTAGCTTAGTCTTCTTCTTTAACCTTATAGGTTTATATATACCGTTCCGGGCAGAAGTAACATACATAATAGTGCTTTCAGCTAAAGTTGTTGAATAGGGGATGAATTTGTTGGGGCAAATACATGAATTGCCTGAAATATAACAACAGAAGCCATGTTTATCATAAACTTTCAACCATAGTTGTCCCTTGATAATCAATTTTGATATTAAATAAATTTTGTCAAAGCGATATAAGCTAATAGTAATTTCAGAATTTAAATCAGGTTTTTCATAGCAAGAAAGTGAATCTTGAATCACATAGCAGTAATTCCGAAGATCAACCAATTTGGTTTTACTGTTGATAAAGCCTATGAAAAAGTTATCTTCAAGGACTTCGATCCATTGCTCGTCATTTTCCCAGGAAGAATAACCAAGATCTATTATTCCGCCATCTCTGATTTTCCTGATGGCATTATTGGAAAATCCTTTTCCACTATAAATGTAAGTTCCACCAATAACCATTTTTTTCATTATGTACAATGCTCCACCAATTTTTTCAATACTTCTAACATTTTACCACGAAATATAAAGGGTGTACATATGTGCTCAGATAAATAGTGGTATAGGAAACATATTCTGTAGAAATGATATCATGTATTCTTAAATAAATGAAACAGGTGTTTAAAATCTGGGAGTGTACAAGATTCAAGGAGATACGCTGATACTTCTGAACCATCCTTTCTATGAGCATTCAGAGCATGAATTATGCCATCGGAAGTTGACATACCAAGCCCGTGGCCATAGTAATAGCTATCCCCTAAATCAATAGTGTTTTCACCCTGCCACTCAGGTGTTAAAGGGTCAACATCTGGATTTCTGAAATATCTGCAGTCCCCGGGAAAGTAATCGGATGGTTTTCTATAATTAATGACAGTAAGGTTTCCATCGAGGTTTTGCCAGTCCATTAAATAAATATCAGTGAACAAACTGTTAAATAAATTATCACCGAAAGTGTCCAGTACAGCTTTGTAATAGACGATGACAATTGCAGTAGCGCATTCAGTGCCATAAATTCGTCCGTGTTCAAAAATATCATTAATGGCATCCGTGGGTTTTATATCGTCTTTTACCAAAAAGCCACCTTCCTCACTTCTCTTCCAGAAGTATTCATTACATTCTGATTCATCAAATGTTCTGAAACGTATACGGCTTCTAAGTAGCATTTTTGAAGCTTTTACGATGTTTTTTCTCATATTGAGTACAAAGAGAAGTTCTTCATTTGAAGAGAAATTGTATGTGTTAGTGCTGGTATGCATTATGCCCAGTATTTTAGCCTGGATTTCATCAGGATTAAGACTTGAGGATATAGTTTCCGGATCAATAGTTTTATCTGATATTATCAGCATAGTGTACCTCCTAATCTAGCACATGCTATTTTTAATTGTTCACTTACCGGATTATGGATCCAGTTGTTCCACAAATAGATGTTTTGATTGTGCAAAATAAATGAATAATTGGAGAGTAGAAGCTTGTTTTTTTCATCTATGCTGTTAAAAATATTCTCAATCCTTAGCTCATCTTCAGTTAGTTCACTTTCGATTATACCGTTATCAACTGATACTTTTTTGTACAGGTACTTAGAGGCTAAAGATACTTCAAAAGGTGAGGGGTTAGGCTTTTGCTGGAAGCTCTCGTCGGTATAATATAAAAATGGAAAGTTGTCTCTAAACCAATAAAATATACTTAAGTATTGCATCTCTTCATTAAGCGTATTGTTTTTGACACATGGAATAAACCTTAGGAGTTTTTTGGATATTTCAACATCCTTTTTGTCATCTGATTTCAGACCTTCTGCGAGCATCATTATGCAGTTTGGATCGCGCGATTCAAAAAATGCCCAGACCAGGTCATGAATAAACAGACCTTTTCTATTGCGATTATATATGATATCCCTGACTACAGGCAGTATTGAATTGTCTTTGTATTCCCTGACAAGTATTAAAGAACAAGAATCCAAAATTTTATCATATTGGCCCCTCAATCCGCTTTCATCTTTGCCAGTTTCAAGTATCCATTTTAGTATTGACGGTGTATTGTCGCCAATATTGCGTGATATGTAACTAAAACGGGAAAAGTTTTTAGAATTTATTGCGTTTGTAAGCATTAGAACATTTTTATTCCGTGTATTCAAGTATCGATTAATAGGAGTTCGATTAATTTGAGGTTCCAGCAAAAATAGCGATGGAAAGCTAAGCGTATCCTCATTAATTAATGAGATAGCTTTAGTAGTATCAGTTCTAAGAAATTTATAAAAATAATTGGATAATTCACGATTTCCCCTGCTGGTCCGCACTTTATCGAGGGTGCTCAAGGAGTTTGGGCTAAAATCGGGCATATAAAACCTCAAAAACAATAAGTTTACTATTACTATTAATATGCTTGCTGGCACAAGATTGGAACAGAAATGTAAAAAATATAAAATTATCATATTTGTAATAGATACCAAATCATGCATGTCAATTTCTTATTCCAAAAACTATAGATTGTATGGTAGAATAGTACATAGCCATAAAATATATTTTAAAGGGAGGTCTTGATGAGGAATTTAAAAAGAAAGGGCATTCTTATTGCTCTAGTTATTATGGTATGTTTGAGTTCAGTGTTTTATTGTGATGCGAGTACGTTAACCGAGCAGATATTTGTGACAGTAAAGGTAAACGATAAGTGTATTAAGATGGATTCCGAGCCGTACATAAAGGATGGTAGGACCTATGTTTCGGTACGTTTTATCGCAGAAGCTTTAGGAGCCAAAGTTGAGTGGTTTCCTGAAGGAAAGAAAGTTTTAATTAGAAAAAGTGATGAGGAAAAGGAAGTAAAAACCAATGCAAATGAAACTGTTGCCGGTGCGGTTTATGCTAATGAAAATGAAGCAATAAAACTACTGATCGGCAGCAAGGAATTAGTTGCTTATGGTGAAAAGAAACAAATGGACGCTGCTGCCCAAATAGTAAATGGGCGTACAATGGTACCACTAAGGTTTGTTTCTGAAAATCTTGATTGCGATGTAAAATGGGACGAACTAACCTATTCCGTATTGATTTATAAAAAAGGCATTGTAGTTCCACAACAATATATTGAAAACAGATCTTATACAGATGAAGATTTAATATGGCTGGCACGTATAGTACACGTAGAAGTTAAGGGGTTGTCAATTAATGGGAAGGTTGCGGTTGCCAATGTGGTGTTAAACAGGGTTAAGAGCCCGGAATTCCCCGATACTGTATATGATGTTATTTTTGCCAGTGGACAGTTTCCACCTGTGAAAAAAGCTGGTTTTAAGGAATTAATACCTTCAAAGGACTGTATTATTGCCGCAAAGATGGCTCTAGAAGGTGTAAATAATGTGGAAAACTGCGTGTATTTCAATAATGTAAAATTCAAAAGCAAGAATGTTACTCTTTATAAGAGAATCGATGGCGAATATTTTTACTATTAAGATGACACAGAAAATTCCACACTATAATAAACATTCTAATTTTGAGAAAAGTTATACCAAGAATTTAAAAGCTATTTTTAAACTGCCTGGACTTCACTGACCAGGCAGTTTATTTTTTTTTGAAAAGTTTGAAAAGTAAAAAAATTAGGGGAAATAATCTATAGGGGTATTACATTTACTTAAATAGGTGTATAATATAAATGCAAATGATTTGCATTTGCGAAAAAATACGTGGAGGTTTTTATGAAGTCAATCAGGATTTTACCGATAATATTAATAATGATGTTGATATTTGGTGCATGCAGCAATAATGGAACGAAAAATACAAGTAATGTTGCCGGTGGAAGCAAGGTTAAAATAGTGACCTCCTTTTATCCTATGTATATATTTACCCAAAATATAACAAAGGATATTGAGGGAGTAAGTGTAGTTAATATGGCTGAACCAAAGACCGGATGCCTTCATGATTATCAAATGTCTCCAGCAGATATGAAGACGGTTGAAGATTCTGACATTATGGTAATTAACGGAGCAGGTATGGAATCTTTTTTGGAGAAGATTATAAATGAAGCACCTGACCTTAAGATAGTTGAAGCTAGTAAAGGTCTTGAGTTGTTGAAGGAAGAAGAAGGAAATGATGTTAAGCATGAAGATGATGAATCGGAACATAATGTAAATGCACATATATGGGTAAGCATTTCTGGAGCAATAGAAGAAGTGAAAAATATAGGTGAGCAACTGGCAGTTGCTGATCCTGACAATGCTGAAAAGTATAAAAGTAATACTGAGGAATATGTAAAAAAGCTGGAGGACCAAAAGAAAAAAATGGTTAGTGCCTTAAAGGATATTAAGAATAGGAACATAGTGACATTTCATGAGGCATTTCCATACTTTGCAAAAGAGTTTAATCTGAATATAGTAGAGGTAATACAAAATGAGTCGGGCAGCGAACCTAGTGCGGGAGAATTAGCTGATTCAATCAAGAAGATAAAGGAATCGAATGTTAAAGCACTTTTTGCAGAACCACAGTATTCAACAAATACTGTAGAGACTGTATCTAAGGAAACAGGTATCAAGGTTTATGAATTGGATCCTGTTGTTACAGGTCCTGAAAATCCAGATCTGGATGCGTATGTAAAGGCTATGGATGAAAATTTAAAGGTATTGTTAGAGGCGTTGAAATGATGAGTACAAAACATAATGGATGTTGTCAGAATGGATGTTGTGGGTTGTGTTGTACCAAAATTGAAAACTTTGGAGTGACATTCGGAAAGACTCAGGTCTTAAAGGATGTCAATCTACATATACATTGTGGAGAGCTTACAGCTTTGATAGGACCGAATGGTGCTGGCAAAAGTACTCTTTTAAAAGCTATTCTTGGAGAAGTAAAGCATACAGGTGAGTTAAAGTTCATGGATTCCAAAGGGGAGAAGAATGACAAGCTGATTGTTGGTTATGTACCCCAACATTTGAACTTTGATACTGGATCACCTGTTAGTGTATTCGATTTGTTTATGTCAAGTATTGTAAGATCACCTTCGTGGCTGTACAAGCCAAAGGGGCTGAGGAAAAGGGTACAGGAAAGTCTTGCCAAAGTAAAAGCAGAATACTTGATAGACAGACGTTTAGGTGCCCTTTCCGGGGGAGAGCTTCAGAGAGTTCTTCTTGCACTGGCACTAGAGCCAATTCCACATCTTTTGCTTTTGGACGAACCCGTCTCGGGCATAGATCAAAATGGACTTGAGATGTTTTATAGTACCTTAATGGAGCTCAAAGATAGCTATGATCTTTCAATAATACTTATTTCCCACGATCTTGATCTTGTAATGGAATATGCAGATAGAATTGTACTGGTAAAGGGTACTGTTTTGGGAAGCGGAACTCCAAAGGAAATGTGTAAAAATGAAATGCTGTTAAAAACTTTCGGGATGTCATGGTATAAAGAGAACACTGATAAAGGTAATGGGGGGGATAGGAAGCAATGATTAGTTTTTGGTATTCACTTATAGACACTATCCTGCCTTTTCAATGGGTTGAGCTTGATTTTATGAAAAATGCTTTACTTGCGGTGTTGCTTATTTCTCCGATTTTCGGAATACTTGGAACAATGATAGTTAATAATAGGATGGCCTTTTTTTCGGATGCATTAGGCCATGGAGCATTCACAGGCATGGCAATCGGAAGTATTATGGGGATTTTTAATCCTGTTTTTGGTGCAATTGGTTTTTCAATAGCGTTTTCAGTGCTGATAACAATTGTCAAAAATAAAAGCAAAACTTCTACAGATACGATCATTGGTGTGTTTTCATCAATAGCCATATCAGTGGGTCTTATTCTTCTTTCTATTGGAGGAAAAAATAAATTACCAAATTATCTTTATGGTGATCTGCTTAGCATTACCCCTTCCGACATAGTTATGCTGCTGATTGTTTTTGTAGGTGTAATTGCATTATGGTTGCTTATGTTTAATAAAATGCTCCTAATCAGTGTAAATCAATCATTGGCTAGAAGCAGAGGGATCAATACTCTTGCGGTTGAGATAATATTTACATCCGCAATCGCAGTAATAGTAACTGTGGCAATTCAATGGGTAGGGCTCCTAATCATAAACTCGCTTGTAGTACTACCGGCGGCTGCAGCAAGGAATGTGACCGTTAATGTAAGGCAGTACCATTTAGTGTCCGTCCTTATTGCCCTTGTTTCAGGATTATCAGGACTTATACTTTCTTATTACTGGAATTCAACAACTGGAGCAACAATTGTTCTTTTTTCGGCATGTATATACTTTATTACACTTGCTTTAAGAAATAGAGTTGGATAATATAACGAGGCAAAACTTCTGCCTTGTTGAAATGGTGTGTTGCAATTGAAAACTATTGATTTCATATATTATACAAGAATAATTTTAATTTAAGGGTGAGGCATGTGAGGGTCAGGTTTAATTTTAAACTATGGATTTCGTTAACAGTTTTTATTATTGTATCAGGACTCTGGTGTTCAGAAAGCTTTTTAACAGTACAAGCGGCTCCGGCAGCAAAGCAGATCACGATGTCTGTGGACTGGGAGGAATTAAAATTTGATGTTCCGCCTACAATAATAGAAGGCAGGACGATGGTTCCCTTAAGGGCTATTTTTGATGCACTGGAAGCAGAGTTAGAATGGGCTGGCGCAACAAAGACTATAACGGGATATCGGGGTAATACAAGCATTAGTCTTGTTGTAGGTAGCAAGCTTGCTACAGTAAATGGAGAAGAAGTTCAGCTGGATGTGCCAGCAACTATTATTTCAGGTAGGACTCTTGTGCCGACAAGATTTATATCAGAAAGTCTTGGGGCAAAGGTTTCCTGGGATGGTAATTTACGCAAAGTTACAATACTGACGCAGGATGTAATTGATATTCCTGACAGTAATTTTAAAAAAATAATTAGAAAAAAAATAAAAAAATACTCAGGAGATATATTTTCGAGTGATTTAAAGCAGATAGAAGTTTTAGAAGCTAGAGAAGCAGATATATCCAACCTTGAAGGTATTCAGTATATGAAAAATGCCAAGTCAATTTATATGGAAGGGAATAATATTGGGGATATCAGTTTCCTATCAGGTTTACATGAACTTGAAACAATCAGCCTTAATGAAAATAAAATTGCAGATATCAGCCCACTGGCTAAGTTGACAAATCTTAAAATAGTTTATCTTCATACAAACTTTATAAGAGATTTAACACCGATCAGGTCTCTAATTAATTTGGAGGAATTGTATTTAGGTGGAAACGATATTAAAGACATCGAACCGTTATCTTCTCTTTCGAAGCTTAAGTACCTTTATCTTGGAGATAATCAGATAAGTGATCTGAGTACTCTTAAGAACTTAAGCAATCTTAAGTATTTGGACATTTATGAAAATTCTACATTGGATATATCGGCACTGAAGTCTTTGAAAAAGCTGGAAGAAGTCTATATAGAACACTATGAGGAAGAATCTGAACTGAATGATAAACTTTTCGAAAAATATAATGATATGATGGTTAAAGCAAAAGATATAGTCGCAAAGGTTGTAAAACCCGGTATGTCCGATCTGGAAAAGGAACTTGCACTTCATGACTATCTGGTTTTCAACACTGTCTATGATTATGAAAACTATCTGGCAGATACAGTGCCTGATGAATCACACGAACCTTATGGTGTTTTGGTTAAAAAGGTTGCGGTTTGTGATGGTTTTGCCAGGACAATGCAGATTTTATTGAATATGGTTGGAATAGAGAATGAGTTTGTGCATGGTGATTCAGATGGAGAAAAGGGATGGATTGGCCATGCCTGGAATATAGTTAAGATTGATGGAGAATATTTTCACCTGGATGTTACCTTTGACAATATAGATAAGGATAATACAAAAATAGAAAATGACTCCATAACTCACACATACTTTAACATATCCGACAAGCAGATAGCTATTGACCATAGATGGGAAAAAAGCCCTTATCCTTCCTGCAATGTCGATAGTGATTATTTTACACGGATAAGTGAGCTGAATGGGGACCGGATTATTAATGGAGACAATGCCTTTTACTTGGATTCAGAAAATAGTATTGTAAAATTAAATCTTGTTGATTATACATCTTCAAAGCTAACTAAGAATAGGGCTGAAAGAATAGTTTTGGATAATGATTTTATTTATTATTTAAACACTTCGGAAGAAACTGGGGATGTGATCTATAAAGTTAGAACTGATGGCGCTGATGAAACAAAAGTATATGAAGGTGACATAAACTCTCTTAAAGAGAATGACGGGGAAATTTACTTTATTGATGGAGAAGGCATACTTAACAGATTAAATGAATCCGGCACAGGAGTTCGGGAAATCAATAACGGATCAATAACATCTGTAACGTACTTTACAGAGGATTATATTATCTGTAAGGCGTATAAATGGAATTTAGGGGGCGGACTTTATAGAATATCAAAAGATACCGAGGATACAGAAATGATTGTTTCCGACATGCCTTCAGGTTTTTCGTATTCGTCCGATTCGGGGATTTTGACGTATTATTATTCTCCACTTGAAAGGGTTATTGATGACTGGATTTATTACGTTAATGAAGAAGACGGAAGCAGTTTATATAAGGTGAAAGTAGATGGAACAAACAGAACCAGGCTCAATAGCTTTGATAGCACCATAATTGATATAATTGGAGACTGGCTGTACTACCATAATAATAGTGATATGTCCAAAGTTTATAGAGTAAAAATTGATGGTAGCGAGAATAGTAAGGTGCAGGGATAGATTTAAAAAAGTAGTTTACATTCTAATGGAAATTGGTTAAGATATACACATAAACTATAAACTAACAAGAGAGGCTAATAGGTATGATCGAAGTTGTAAACATAACGAAAACCTATAGTGGAGCATTAAAAGCCGTTGACAACCTGAGTATTACAATAGAGGATGGCGAAATATTTGGTTTCCTGGGACCTAATGGTGCTGGAAAAACCACAACTATAAAAATGATAACAGGTATTTTAAGGCCTGACAGTGGAAATATAAGAATTAACGGGACAGATATAAACGAAAGTCCTTTAGAGGCAAAAAAGAAATTCGGGTTTGTGCCGGATGACCCAAACATATTTTTGAGATTAAAAGGAATAGAATATCTGAATTTTATGGCGGATATGTATGATGTGTCAGCGGGTGACAGAAAGCAACGGATTGAAAGCCTTGCTGAGAGATTCGAAATGTCCAGTGCACTTTATGACCAGATCCAGAGCTATTCACATGGTATGCGCCAAAAAATTGTTATTATGGGTGTGTTAATACATAACCCGCCTGTGTGGGTATTAGATGAGCCGATGACAGGGCTGGACCCAAAATCGTCATTTACCTTGAAGGAAATGATGAGAGAGCATGCATCCGGGGGAAATACGGTGTTCTTCTCAACGCATGTACTTGAGGTGGCTGAAAAGTTATGTGACAAAGTTGCAATAATCAATAAGGGTAAGATACTTTTTGCAGGAAAGCTTGAAGAAATGAGAGAGCATTTTAAGAACAACCAATCTTTTGAAAAAATGTTTTTGGAGTTGACTGAAAATGGGCAATAAACTTATTCTACTGACAAAAGTACTACTTAAAAATGGTTTTGGTATAAAGGCAAATGGTAAAAAGAAAATAAGGCAGATAGCTTTTATATTTCTAATTGCTTTGTGCTTTGTACCTGTTGTTACCGGTCTCATTTCTTTTATTTCTATGCTGTATGATTCACTTAAAATTATAGGGCAGGAAGAGGTAATCATAAGTCTTGGAGTTGCAATAACGTCATTTACCATATTTTTCTTCGGCGTGTTTTATATAATTAATGTCTTTTACTATTCAGATGATGTCGAAAACCTTCTTCCGCTTCCCCTAAAGCCTTCAGAAATAATAGGGGCGAAGTTTCTAGTCACGGTAATATATGAATATCTTACTGAAATTGTAATATTGCTGCCACTGTTTATTGTTTATGCCATAAAAAGTGGAGCATCGTTGATGTATTACATCTATGCATTGGTGGTTTTTGTCTTTGTTCCTGTTGTACCTCTTGCAATTGCTTCAATTATGGTTATGATAATTATGCGTTTTACTGGACTCGCTAGAAATAGGGATCGTTTTAAAATGGTAGGAGGCTTAATAGCAATGTTTGGGGCTATTGGGTTTAACTCTGTGATACAGAAGTTTGCATCACGGGGCGCTGATCCGGAGCAACTTCAGCAAATGTTTAGTCAGGGGAAGAATTCAATGGTTGATTTAGTTGCAAGAATTTTTCCTGGTGCAAGGTTTGCAGCATTAAGTATTGTCAACAATTCCAATATTAATGGCATAACTAATTTGTTTATTTTTGTTTTAATTACTTTGGTAAGCTTTATATTGTTTTTGTATATTGGCGAGATCCTATATTTTAGAGGTGTAATTGGTATTTCTGAGATGTCAGCAAAGAGAAAGAAGGTCAGCGGTGATGAAATTGGAAAGCTGAGCACCCGTAAATCAAAACTAAAGGCATGTACTCTAAAAGAGCTAAACATTCTTTTCAGGACCCCAATTTATTTTATGAACTGCGTTTTGATTAATTTTATATGGCCTATAGTTTTGCTAATACCATTATTTACTCAGTCACAGGATCTCAGTGATCTTGAGAGTCTCAAGTTTTTTTTGCAAAATGAAAAATATGCAGGTATTGTTATTGCAGCCGGATTCGCAGCAGCAATGTTTATTTCGGCATCTAATGCTGTAACATCATCATCGATATCAAGGGAAGGCCAAAATTTGTATGTAAGCAAATATTTGCCTGCTCCATATAAAGTTCAGATAATGGCAAAAGTACTTTCAGGTGTGGTTATTTCTCTTATAGGTTTGACGCTTATGCTTATAATTGCCGGAGTGCTTTTGAAGATACCATTATATATGATAATACTGATAGCTATAGCTGCTCTAGTTGGAATAATATTTATCTCTTTTACCGGAGTAATAATTGACCTGTTCAATCCAAAACTCCACTGGGACAACGAGCAAAAGGCTGTTAAGCAGAATTTGAATGTTTTGTTTAATATGCTTGTAGGTGCCATTTTTGCAGGGTTAACTGTATTTGTGTCGGTTGAATTTGAATTTGACATATTTATGGTTTGCGGTATTATTTTTATTGGGTTTGGTCTTATGGATGTTATGCTTTACAGGTTTATATCATCAAAAGGTGTAAAGTTGTTTAATGGTATTGAAGTGTAAAGGTTATATGTAGAGTATAGTAACAGGAAGGTGATGAGTGATTATCACCTTCCTGTTTTTAATTTATTCTACTTTTTGCAGCACTTATCATGTTTATGTTTCTTTAAGCACATACATATCAATAACAATATGGCTGCTAATGCAATTAATGCGAGTAGTATCAAAAGGATACAAAAACACGGAGTTATAGGACACGGAGGTTTTGGTGGACAAGTATGTGTAGGACATACAGCTGTACTTGTCGGAGTAACAGTTGGCGTCGGTGTAACAGTCGGAGTAGCGGTCGGTGTTGGTGTTTCAGTAGGCTTTGGTGTTTCAGTAGGAGTAGCAGTCGGTGTTGGTGTTTCAGTAGGAGTAGCAGTAGGCTTTGGTGTTTTAGTAGGCTTTGGTGTTTCAGTAGGAGTAGCAGTCGGTGTTGGTGTTTCAGTAGGGGTAGCAGTAGGCTTTGGTGTTTTAGTAGGAGTAGCAGTCGGTGTCGCAGTAACAGTCGGTGTAGGAGTTCCTACAGGTTTGTATATGACAGACACATGACTCACGTCGTATGGCCTGCCTGTGTTAGGGTTAATAGGAGCATACAGGAAGTAATCGCTGCGCACGTCACTAGTGTAAATATATTCGTTAAAACCTGGCCCTCCTTTTACAATTACTGCATAGATAGGTATCTGGCTAACCCAGGATACTCCTTGGCCGATATCAGTGTTTACGATGTTTACTGTTATAACTCCAGGAATAGTGAATGAATCAGGAAGAGGAGGTGTTACATCATGTTTGGAATACACATATCCAACTGGAGTTAGTACATTTGGGTCATCGTTGACTGTTCCAACAACTAAAATTACAGCTGCGGATACTGTTGCAGTGAGTAAAAACATTAGTGCAACAATAATGCTTAAAAAGCTTAGTTTTTTCACGCAAAAACATCTCCTTATTTATATATTATGTCTACTCTAAAATATGCATGGAAATGTTTATGTGTTACTTTTAGGATAGAATTTTATGAAGATAATTAATTCTGCTTACGAAATGTAATGAAAGAGAAAAATCCCAAGTAATTTTCAGTTGTTTATTATATGAATTCTTCTTCCAGTGTGATTTGAGGTGCTATAATAATCTTTTGATTATTAACAAATACTTTATCACTGTACTCTTTTCCAGCCCAATTTTTTACTGTATTATATGCCTTCAGATATATGTCATAATCCTCAAGCTTATGAGCATCAGAAGCTACAAAGTTTACTAAATTTAACTCAATAAGCTTTTTGGCAAATTTTTTGACCTTTATACCATAAACTCCAACTATGCTAGCTGCATCCAGCTGTACGAAACAGCCTGTTTCAATAAAATCAATGAATTTGCTCATGGATTTTACGAAATAGTTGTTTCTCTCAGGATGTGCTATAACAGGAACTATTCCTTCTGAGTGAAGTTTCAACAAGACTTCATTTAGATTGATCGGCATAATATCAAAGGGAAGCTCAAATAATAGGTACTTGGATCTGTTAAGGGTATACTTTTCTTTTTTGGAGATAACATCAGTAAGTGACGAACATAAAAAGACTTCATGTCCTAGAAATAATTCTATTCCAAAGCCCTTTACTCTTGACTTAAGGTCATAAAAATTATCAAGTACCCTATCAGAGTGAAAAAAGCCATTATGAAAATGAGGGGTAGCAATTAATGCTTTTACTCCAAGTTTTTCGGCCTCCAGTACCATTCTGATAGAATCTTGAATTGTTGCAGGACCATCATCGACGCCAAAAATAATATGACAATGCATATCAATCATGTTTTTTCCTCTTTTGGTCCTTAAGTAAATCGGACCATTTTTTTAAATACTTTTTTTGGGAGTTATAATAATCGTAACTTCCATAGTAGCTTTTATAATCCGATTTACTTATCTTATTGAGAACGGCCCCAAGTATATTGGCGTTTGCTTTTTGAAGCTGTTCCTTCATTCTTAACATATTTATGCGCTTTATAGCATTTGATTCAATAACAATAATTGTTCCATCCACTTGTGCAGCAATAACAGCGGCATCGATAACACTGCCAAGTGGTGGTGTGTCTATAATAACCAGATCGAATAATTTCTCAACTTCGTGAAGGAAATTGGTGAACTGGTCAGAAGATATAAGTTCGCCTGGATTATTTGTTTTTACACCGCAGGTAATAAAGCTGAATCCATCAATATCAGATTTGTTAACTATTTCTTCAAGTTTGACCTGTCCCAGTATATAATTGGTGAGGCCTTTCAAGTTGCTGCTTGTAAAATATTTGAAAGGCATTGGTTTACGTATATCTGCATCTACGTACAAAACCTTCATTCCAGCATTCGCCATAGATATCCCAAGATTTATTGAAGTTGTTGATTTTCCTTCTCCAGGGCTATAACTTGTAATAGCTATTGTTTTGATTTTTTTATTTAACCCGCAGAACTGGATATTTGCTCTTAAAACTTTGTAGGATTCCTCTGCTGTCTTGGTTAAGTTATATTTAACTGCGTAGCAAATTTCTGCCACTTATAGCACCTCCTATTTGATGTTAAACGAAGGTATAGTCCCAAGAACATTTAGTCCCAAGTATGTTTCTATATCTTCTGATGTTTTTATAGTTTCATTTATTATTTCTAATATATAGAATATGACTAGAGTTATTAAAATGCTTATTAAAAAAGTTAATACTGTATAAACCAGGGGTTTTGGTTTTACAGGACTGGTTGGTATTTCAGCAGGGTCTACAATACTTACATTATAGGTTTTAGTAAGGTCTGAAGATTTTTTTATAAAAATCTCGCATATTTTGTTTGAAATTTCCATACACCTGGTTGGATATATATCTTCTACCTTTATTTCCAATACTCTGGTGTCATTTTTTGAGCTTACAGTAATTTTTCTTGATAATGCAGCAGGAGTAATATCACGTATATTTAATTCTTCTAGAACTGTTTTTATAATAAGTTTGCTTTTTATAAGTTCCCTATAGTCATTAACCAATTGCTGATTTGTCAGCATTTCTTCATAAGTTACCTCGCTTCCTAAAACATTTTGATTAATAATATAGAGAGTTGAAGAAGCTATATATGAAGGTGTAATTAAAAATGCACTTGCAAAAGAGGCAATAGTTGACATGAAGATAGGAATTAAAATAATAAATATTAACTTTTTCTTTATCATTATAAAAAAATGTACGAGTTCCATTTAAATCTCCTTTTTAAAAATCTCAAATCTCAATTCTATGGCATTTTTTGCAAACAAATCTACCGATTATACCTAATATAACACCTAATATTATTGCTGCAAGAATGCTAAGAAGCCCATATAGCTTATCAAAATGTACCCAGTAAAAATGCTCTGCAAGATCGTCTACAGTTTTAATGCCCTTAAAACAAAATAGACCTGTAATGTTTATTATAAAAATGAATAAATCAAATATCAGTCCCACAATTACAAAACTTTTTTCTTTGCACCGGGATATTAAATAAAACAACCTTTCGGAAATAAATCCTGGAACTATGAGTAACAGGAATAAAATAATAGCACCTAACACCTTTAACATATTTCATTCTCCTTTCAATACAAATCGAAAATTATTTCATTATTATAATATTCTAGAGGGGGGGGGTGAGTTCCATGTATTTACAGAAAAATAAATATTACATTTTAAATTTTTAATTTTTAATTAACATTTATCTGGAGTATTACATAATATGAATGGTATTATGATTCAAAATATGACAAATATAACATACACATGTAGCGGTGTTGAGATCTGCTTTGTTTAGTGCTGTTTTGAGCAGATTTTTGAAACGGGAGGTAATTGATTTGAGAAATGCTAACAATAGGATTTTCTTAGTACTGGATTGTTTTCTTGTAAACATAGCATTATGTATTGGACTGATGATAAAATTTGATGCAAGTATTCCAGCATCGTTTTTGGGAGTACTTCCTATTACTTTTGTTTTTACAACAATAATAAGTATTGCAGTTTATTTTTTGTTTGGCCTTTATTCGACGCTATGGACTTATGCAAGTGTAAATGAGCATATAATGATTTTTTTTGCCACTGTAACGGCATCAATAGTGCAATGTTTTTTTGCTGCTTGCTGCGGGATGATGTTCCCGGTTATGTTGTATATTCTCAATTGGATGATTACATTTTTTTTAGTAGAAGGTATTAGAATTATAAGCCGCGTGATAAAGAATATAAAAATAGTGAAAAAAAGAAATTCTCATAAGAAAAGAATAATGATAGCAGGTGCGGGTGAAGCTGCTTCTATTTTAATTAAGGAAATGAAGAATAATCAACGCAGCACATTTGAACCTGTAGTTGCTGTGGATGATAATCCTGAAAAATATAAAACACAGATAAATGGGGTCCCTGTGATTGGTGGGAGAGAAAAAATTGTAAGAGCTGCAATGGAAATGGATATTGATGAAATAGTTATTGCTATACCCTCCATTTCAAGGAAAGAAACTGTAGATATTATAAATATATGTAAAAAAACTTCATGCAAATTAAAGGTACTTCCAAGTGTATATAGTTTGGTAAATGGAGAAGTGAGTATTAAGGAAATAAGAGATGTTACAGTTGAAGACCTTCTGCAAAGAGATGAAATTTCATTGTCAATAGAAGAGATATCCGATTATCTTAAAGGTGAAACAATTCTGGTTACTGGAGGGGGAGGGTCTATTGGTTCGGAACTATGTAGACAAATAGCATCCTATGGCCCTAAAAACCTCATCATTTTTGATATATATGAAAATAATGCCTATGATCTTCAAAATGAACTGCTTCAAAAATATAAAGACAGGTTAGATATCAAAGTAATAATTGGCTCAATAAGAGATAGAAACAGATTAGATTATGTGTTTTCAAAATATAAACCGGGAATAGTGTTTCATGCAGCTGCACATAAACACGTGCCTCTTATGGAATACAATCCTCAAGAGGCTGTTAAGAATAATATATTTGGGACACTCAATCTTGCTGAATGTGCTCATCAATACAACACGAAAAAGTTTGTATTGATATCTACTGATAAAGCGGTTAATCCAACTAGCATTATGGGAGCAACTAAAAGAGCGGCAGAATTGATAATACAGTATATGAATGCAAACAGCCAAACCCAATTTTGTGCTGTAAGGTTTGGTAATGTTCTAGGAAGTAATGGCAGTGTTATACCTCTATTCAAGAAACAGATTGAGTATGGAGGCCCCATAACAATAACTCACCCCGAGGTTACCAGGTATTTTATGACTATACCTGAGGCTGCAAGCCTTGTTGTACAATCGGGGGCAATGATGGATGGGGGAGAAATATTTGTACTTGATATGGGTAAACCGGTTAAAATATTAGATCTTGCAAAATCGTTAATTGCATTATCAGGACTAGAACCAGAAATTGATGTAGAGATTGAATATGTTGGCTTAAGACCTGGTGAAAAACTTTATGAAGAACTACTTATATCTGAAGCTGGAGTAAATATAACTAAAAACGACAAGATTTATATTGAAAAAACTAAGGATATTGATTTTGACCATTATTTACAACAAATAAAAACGTTCAATTTTGATGAAATTGATAGTAAGGAAAAAATAACTGATTTTATTAAGAGGTTAATTCCAAATTATTACAGCAATTGTAACCAATAACCAAACACTTGCATATCATATTATAAAAGTAAATCAACTCACAAGATGATCTAATATTTATAAAAAGCAAAAATCTAGCAAGAAATAATCTGTATGAGAAAACAAATTTCATAAAACAGATAACCTAACCATGCGGCTAAGAGAGGAGAAATGTTATGGAAGATTTCGACAATAGCAGATCTGATCAGAACGTTTTTATAAATGAGGTTGCCACTGAAATTGTACCGGAGATAAATATTTCTATACCGTTAGGAGAATTAAGAAAAACTTCACATTTAGAACGACTTGGGTATTCGTTTGAGGTTGGAGTATAAGAAAAATAGCTGTTTTATTTTGCAAACACTAGAGTCGCTTAATGGTGAATGGGGGGATGTAGTTTATATGTATTTTGTTATTAAGAGAATAACGGATGTAATAATCGCATCAATAGGAATCATTGTTCTATCACCGCTTTTGTTGATTCTTGCAATCGCAATCAAGATAGATTCATCTGGACCGGTATTTTTCAAACAGAAGAGAGTTGGAATTCATAAGACTCATTTTAATATTCTAAAGTTTAGGACAATGCGAATAGATACACCTCAAGATACGCCTACGCACCTGCTTGAAAATCCGGAACAGTGGATTACAAGAGTAGGAAAATTCCTAAGAAGAACAAGTCTTGATGAGCTTCCTCAAATTTTTAATATAGTAGCTGGAACCATGGCAATCATAGGACCCCGCCCGGCTCTTTGGAATCAGTTTGATTTGGTTGCAGAACGGGATAAATATGGTGCAAATGATATAAGACCTGGATTAACCGGCTGGGCGCAGGTAAATGGTAGAGATGAGCTTCCAATTGAAGTGAAAGCAAAGTTGGATGGGGAGTATGTCAAGAAAATTGGCTTTATGATTGATGTTCGGTGTTTTTATAGAACAATTATGGCAGTACTTAGATCTGATGGGGTAGTTGAGGGCACTGCAGGGAGTGCATCTAAGTCAACTTCAATGGCCGTAAGTGCTTCTCATACTTCAAGTATAGAGAACAAGGAGACACTATAAAAATGAAAAGAGTATTAATAACAGGAAAAGACAGTTACATTGGTAATTCACTTGAAAAGTGGTTAGAGAAGTATCCTGATAATTATAAAGTAGATACAGTTGATATGAAAGATGGCTCGTGGAAGAAGAAGGATTTCTCTGAGTATGATGTTGTGTTTCATGTGGCTGGTATAGCTCATGTGTCAGCGGATCCTAATCTGGAAGCTCTATATTATAGAGTGAATCGTGACCTGGCTATTGATACAGCAGAAAAGTGCAAAAAAGAAGGTGTGAAGCAGTTCATTTTTATGAGCAGCATTATTGTTTACGGTAGTAGCAGCAATGGGGGAGTAATTGATAGGAATACGATACCAACACCGAGCAACTTTTATGGAAATAGCAAACTCCAGGCAGAGGAAGGAATAAAAGCTCTAGAGTCGGATGACTTTAAGATAGTTTTAATAAGGTCGCCTATGATTTATGGCAAAGGTTCAAAGGGGAATTATCCTAAGCTTGCAAATATTGCAAAAAAGGTACCTGTATTTCCTAACATCGATAATAGGAGAAGTATGCTCCATATTGATAATTTATGTCAGTTTGTAAAGGTCATGATTGATTATGAAGAGTCTGGACTGTTCTTCCCACAAAACAAGGAATATGTGAAGACAGGAGAAATGGTCAGATTGATTGCTGAAGTGCAGGGAAAAAAGATATGGATGACTAGGATTTTTAATGGTCTGATTAGAATAGTTGGCTTGAAAGTTAAATTGATTAATAAGGTATTTGGTAATTTAGTTTATGAGCAGTCGATGAGTAGCTATGATAAGGAGGATTACCGAGTTAGAGATCTTAGAGAGTCGATTGAGTTAACCGAGAAATGATATAGAAGGGTGGATAATAGGTTGGGAAAACATATTTTGGTAATATCACAATATTTCTACCCTGAGCATTTTCGAATTAATGATATATGTACTGAGTGGGTAAAGAGAGGATATAAAGTAACTGTTATTACAGGCATTCCTAACTACCCGCAAGGTAAATATTATGATGGTTATGGACTTGTAAAGAAAAGGAAAGAAACCTTTAATGGTATTGAAATACTTAGAATCCCACTTATACCAAGAGGGGATAATGCAATTATGCTGGTACTGAATTATCTGTCATTTGTTGTAGCTGGTTTTCTATGGAAGTCTTTCACTAATATAAAAGCTGATTATGTCTTTATTTTTGAAGTTTCACCAATGACACAGGCTCTTCCTGGTGTTTGGTTTGCAAAGAGTAGAAAGGTTCCATGCTATTTATATGTGCAAGACTTATGGCCTGAAAATGTTGAAATTATTACTGGAATCAAGAACAAATATATAATTGGATCAATTGGTAAAATGGTGAACTATATATATGCAAGGTGTACTCGAATTTTTACCACATCAAATAGATTCATAAAATCAATTCATGATAGAGGTGTGCCAATTGATAAGATTGAGTATTGGCCACAATATGCAGAAGATTTTTATATACCACTCGAAAAAACAAGCATACCTGAAATACCGGATAATGCCTTTAATATAATTTTTGCTGGAAATATTGGAATAGCACAAGGCTTAGACATACTACCCAAAGCAGCGGCTCTATTAAAAGAAAAGATCTGCAAGAAGATTAGGTTCATTATTGTTGGAGATGGGAGATACAAGAATGAATTGATAAATATAGTTGAATCAAGTGGATTAACGGAAGTGTTCAAATTTATTCCTAAACAACCAGCCGAAAAAATACCAGAGTTTATAGCGGCAAGCGATGCTGCCTTCCTTAGCTTGAGTGATAATGCGTTGTTTGCAATGACTATTCCAGCAAAACTTCAATCATATATGGCATGTGGTATACCAACAATTGCTTCAGCAGCTGGTGAAACTGATGACATTATTAACGAGTCGAATTCTGGTGTTTGTAGTTTGCCGGGAGATGTAGAAGGGTTAGTTGAAAATATCATTAAGCTATCTAATAAGACTGAGGAAGAATTAAGGCAACTTGGAAGCAATGCTCGTAAATATTATGATGTTCATTTTAATAAAAAAATGCTCCTGGAAAATATGGATAAATATTTTAATGTTATGTGAGTAGTAGGAGAAAAATTATATGTTTAAAGAAAAGACTTTATTAATTACAGGTGGTACAGGATCCTTTGGGAATGCAGTAATGAAGAGATTCTTAAATACGGAAATTAAAGAAATTCGAATCTTTTCACGTGACGAAAAAAAGCAAGATGATATGAGAAGAGCTTACAAAAATGATAAACTCAAGTTTTATATAGGTGATGTTCGAGACATAGCAAGTGTTATGAACGCTATGCATGAAGTTGATTACATTTTTCATGCTGCAGCACTAAAACAGGTTCCTTCCTGCGAATTCTTTCCACTTGAGGCTGTAAAGACAAATGTACTGGGAACAGACAATGTACTGTCAAGTGCAATCGAGATGGGGGTGAAGAAAGTCATTTGCCTTTCAACGGATAAAGCTGCTTATCCCATTAATGCGATGGGAATTTCCAAAGCAATGATGGAAAAAGTGTTTATAGCAAAAGCAAAGACTGTGGATCCGTGTAAAACGCTTATCTGTGGTACCAGGTATGGTAATGTAATGGCTTCAAGAGGATCTGTTATTCCTCTATTTATTGAGCAGATAAAGAATGGGCGGCCGTTAACTGTCACAGATCCTAATATGACAAGATTCTTGATGAATCTTGAAGAGGCTGTAGAACTTGTTTTATTTGCATTCAAAAATGCTGAAGCAGGAGACATTATGGTTCAGAAATCACCGGCTTCAACCATAGGTGATTTGGCTCAAGCGTTGAAAGAAATGTTCAACGCTGATAATGAAATTAAAATTATTGGAACACGCCATGCAGAGAAGCTATTCGAAACACTGTTAACTAAAGAAGAGCATGCTGTTGCAGTGGATATGGGTGGATTTTATCGTGTGCCAGCTGACAAGAGAGACCTTAACTATGATAAGTATTTTGTTGAGGGTAATCAGAAGCTAGCTTTTGAAAATGAGTATAATTCTCATAACACAGGTAGGCTTAATGTTAAGGAAATTAAGGAGAATTTATTACAGCTTGATTATGTAAGAGAACAATTGGAAGGTTGGAATAATCAATGAAGATATTAGTTACTGGGGCAAAAGGCTTTATAGGAAAAAACTTAATAGCAGAGCTAAAGAATAGAGGATACAATTATATTTTTGAGTATGACACGGATACAAATACTGAACTCCTTAGAGAGTATTGTAAAGAAGCGGAGTTTGTATTCCATTTAGCAGGTATAAACCGTCCAAAGAGTGAGGATGAGTTTATGAAGGGTAACTTTGGCTTTACTTCTACATTGTTGGATACACTTAAAAAAAACAAAAACACTTGCCCTGTAATGATTTCGTCTTCTATCCAAGCTATGCTTAATAATCCTTATGGTGAAAGTAAAAAAGCAGGGGAAGACCTTCTGTTTGAATACCGTAAAGAAACTGGTGCTAAAGTTCTTGTTTATAGATTCCCAAATGTATTTGGCAAGTGGTGTAATCCAAACTATAACAGTGTAGTTGCGACTTTTTGCCACAATATAGCTCGTGATTTACCTGTTAAAGTGAACGATCCAAGTGTTGTTATGAATCTAGTATATATAGATGATGTTGTAATTGAACTTATTAATGCTATTGAAGGAAAAGAAAATGTTGCAGGTAAATTTTGTGAAGTACCTTTAATATATACCATCACACTAGGTAAGATAGTTGATTTGATTCATTCTTTCAAAAAGAGTAGGGAAGAGAGATCAATTCCCGATTTATCTGATGCTTTTACAAAGAAGCTTTACAGTACATACCTAAGCTATTTACCGGAAAATAAGTTTAGTTATGATCTTAAAATGAATGTCGACCAAAGGGGATCTTTTACTGAGTTTATTAAAACACCAGATAGGGGGCAGGTTTCTGTTAATATTTCTAAAACTGGAATTACAAAAGGAAACCATTGGCATAACACAAAGCACGAAAAATTTCTTGTAGTAAGTGGCAAAGGTGTTATTCGCCTTAGGAAAATAGGTTCAGACGAAGTTCTGGAGTATTTTGTAAGCGGAGACAAGATGGAAGTTGTGGACATACCAACTGGCTATACCCATAATATCGAAAATCTTGGAGATACAGATATGGTAACCATTATGTGGGTGAATGAGTTGTTTAATCCTGAAAATCCTGATACTTATTTTTTGGAGGTTTAATTAATGAAAAAATTAAAGGTTATGACAGTTGTAGGAACAAGACCAGAGATAATCAGACTGTCAGCTGTTATTAATAAATTAGAGGCCTCAGAAGCAATAGATCATGTGTTGGTTCATACTGGACAGAACTATGACTATGAACTAAACGAAGTGTTTTTCAAAGATCTTAATCTCAAAGAACCTGACTATTTTTTAGATGCTGCAACTGGTAATGCAATTGAAACGATAGGAAATATTCTTATCAGGATTGATCCGATTCTTGAAAAAGTAAAACCGGAAGCGTTTCTGGTATTAGGTGATACCAATAGTTGTCTATGTGCCATCGCTGCAAAAAGGAGACATATCCCGGTATTTCATATGGAAGCTGGAAATAGATGTTTTGACCAGAGAGTTCCTGAAGAAACAAACAGGAAAATTGTAGACCATATTGCAGATATCAATTTAACGTATAGCGATATTGCTAGAGAGTATCTCCTACGAGAAGGCTTACCAGCGGAGCAGGTAATTAAGACTGGCAGTCCTATGTTCGAAGTACTTAATTCCCGAAAAGATGAAATTAATAAATCTGACGTACTTGAAAGACTAAGTCTTAATACAGGAAAGTACTTTGTTGTATCTGCACATAGAGAAGAAAATATTTGCTCAGAAGATAATTTTAAGGATTTAGTATATAGCCTTAATTCTATTGCGGAGAAGTATGAGTTACCAATAATCGTTAGTACGCATCCAAGAACAAGAAAGATGATTGCGGTAAAGAAAATTCAATTTAATGAATTGGTGAAAACGATGAATCCACTTGGATTTATTGATTATGTAAAACTGCAGAAAGATTCAAAAGCGGTTCTTAGTGATAGTGGAACGATCAATGAGGAGTCATCAATCCTTGGATTTAAGGCACTCAATCTTCGGCAGGCGCACGAAAGACCAGAGGCTATGGAAGAAGCTTCAGTTATAATGGTTGGTTTAAAGAATGAAAGAATCCTTCAGGGATTAGAAGTTTTGGAGACACAAAGCAAAGACACATTGAGATTGGTAGCAGATTATAGTATGCCAAATGTTTCTGATAAGATTCTGAGAATTATATTATCTTATACAGATTACGTAAATAGAGTTGTTTGGAAAAAATGGGGGCATTAGAAAATGGGTCTTTTGTATTATTTAGCAAAGATGATAAAGAAAATTCAAATTCCTGCAATCAAGGACTCAAAGATTCATAGGACTTCTAAAGTCGGATCTGCGACAAATTTATTAAATGTAAATATGGAGAAATACTCATATATTGGGAGTTACTGCACAGTGGTTGGTACGAAAATTGGTTGCTTCTGTTCAATTGCAAATAATTGCAGTATTGGTTGCGCCAATCATACAACAGGGTGGGTATCTACTTCGCCTGTATTTCATGAGGGGAAGAATTTTTTAAAAAAGCATTTTTCTACCCATTCTTTTTCACCGAATGACAGCATCACAGTAATTGGAAATGATGTGTGGATTGGTAGTAATGTTGTCATCAAGAGTGGTGTTACTATTGAAGATGGTGCCGTTATAGGAATGGGTTCTGTTGTTACAAAAAATATTGGCAAGTATGAAATATGGGCAGGAAATCCCGCTAAATTAATTAAAAAGAGATTTTCTGATGATATAATAAGCGAACTTTCTGAAACAGAGTGGTGGAAAACAGATGATTTAAAATTGGCTGAATATGCTGCTAAGTTCAATGATGTCCAAATGTTTTTATCTAATTATAAGAAAGATAGCAAAATCAAAAAGGTTTTACATTTATGTTTGGCAAGTTTTTATATAGATAACTATTCGTATCAAGAGAATATGCTTCCCAAATTTCACAAAAAGTTAGGCCTGGACGTGGAGATAATTGCATCTTTAGTATCGTTTGATTCAAGTGGTAAACCAAGTGTGCTTGACAAAGAGGGGAAGTATATAAATGAGTATGGAATACCTGTCACAAGGTTAGGGTATAAGAAAACTGTTATTAATAGAATCCTCAGAAGATATAACGGTACATATGATGCTATAAAAAAGTCAAATCCGGACATTATATTTATCCATGGGTGTCAATTTATGGATATAAAATATATAAAAAAATATTGCAGAAAAAACCCTAATGTAAAAATTTATGTTGATAATCATGCAGATTTCTCCAACAGCGCTAAAAGTTTTTTTTCGAAAAATATATTGCATAAAGTAATCTGGAAACATTGCGCTAAATTGATCGAACCGTTTACTGAAAAGTTTTTTGGGGTGTTACCTGCCAGGGTTGATTTTCTTAAGAATATATACAAAGTTTCTGAAGATAAAGTTGAATTACTTGTTATGGGAGCAGATGATGAAATCATTGATAGATTGAATAAATCTGACTCCAAACAAAAAATTCGAGTTAAGCATGATATAAAGGATAATGATTTCTTGGTTGTTACTGGTGGCAAGATTGACAAAGCCAAATTACAAATAATTAATCTTATGGAGGCTGTTAAAGGTCTTGAAGATAAAAATGTAAAGTTAATTGTTTTCGGGTCTGTTATAGACGAGTTAAAAGATAAAGTTAGTGAACTGGTTGATGGAGGTATTATTCAATTCGTTGGTTGGGTAAATGTAGAAGAAAGCTATGAATATTTGTCCGCTGCAGATTTGGCATTATTTCCGGGGAGGCATTCCGTTTACTGGGAGCAAGCTGCTGGAATCGGAATCCCGATGATAGTAAAGTATTGGGAAGGTACTACACATGTAAATATTGATGGAAATTGCAGGTTTTTATACAAAGATAGTATAGATGAAATAAGAAGTGGACTTTTGGATATATTAGAAAACCCTGAAAAATTTAAGCATATGATAGATGTTGCTCAAAATAGAGCGAAGAATGAGTTTTTATATTCAAAAATATCTTTAAAAAGCATTGATTACATGCAGTATTTATAGATGAGGTGAAATAAATGAAAATAACTGTGGCTGGGACTGGTTATGTTGGTTTATCTATCGGTGTTTTATTAGCACAACACAACGAAGTCATAGCACTCGATATAAGTCAAGAAAAGGTGAATATGATCAACAATAAAAAGTCACCAATTACTGATTTGGAAGTTGAAAAGTATTTAGAACTTAAAGATTTAAATCTAAATGCAACAACTGACAGTTTTAAAGCATATAAAGATGCGGAATACGTCATTATATCGACACCTACAAACTATGATCCGGAGAAGAACTATTTTAATACTAGAAGTGTTGAAGCAGTAATAGCAAACGTACTTTCAATAAATCCAGATGCTATTATGGTCATTAAATCCACGGTACCTGTAGGATATACGGAAAAAGTGAAAAAGATGTTCGACACAGAAAATATTATTTTTTCACCTGAGTTTTTAAGAGAAGGTAAGGCGCTTTATGATAACCTGTATCCGTCAAGAATCATAGTTGGGGAACGTTCGGAGAGAGCAAAGGTATTTGCAGAGCTTCTAGCACAAGGTGCTATTAAGAAAGATATTACCATTCTTTATACTAACCCAACAGAAGCAGAAGCTATCAAACTTTTTGCCAATACGTATCTCGCAATGAGAGTGGCGTACTTTAATGAACTGGATTCTTATGCAGAAATTAGGGAGATCGATACCAAACAGATTATAGATGGCGTGGGCTTAGATCCACGTATAGGGACGCATTATAATAACCCGTCTTTTGGTTATGGTGGTTACTGTTTGCCAAAAGATACTAAGCAGCTTCTTGCAAATTATGCAGACGTACCACAAAACATTATGTCTGCAATCGTGGATGCCAACCGAACTCGTAAAGATCATATTGCGAATATGATTTTGAAGAGGAATCCGAAGATAGTTGGTATTTACAGACTTACCATGAAGAAGGATTCTGACAACTTCCGTCACTCAGCAATACATGGGGTTATAAAGCGTATCAAATCTAAAGGCATTGAAGTTGTAATATATGAACCAACACTCAAGGAAGATGAGTTCTACCATTCGAGAGTCATCAAAGATTTTCTTGAATTCCAGAAAATTTCTGATGTTATTGTAGCGAATAGGCTATCTGACGAGATTAAAGATGTAGTAGATAAAGTCTATACAAGAGATTTATTTGGTAGAGATTAAAAAAGTAGCATTTATCTTATGAGATGGATATAAAAAATAAACTATGGAGTGATATTTTGAACAAAATATTAATACTGACAAGCAAATATTTACCGAATCCAACTGCAAACGGAATTAATACGAAATATATAGTGGATGAACTGAAAAACCGGAATTATTTAGTTTCATGTATTAGTACTAAAGGAGAAAATGAAGTTGGTTTTGAGATTCTTGAAGATACAAAAATCTATAGACTTGAGCCTTCTTCTTACACAAAGTTTTTACTTAATAAATCAACAAAAAGAAATAAAAATATTATTAAGTACTATTCAAAAATACGAAATTTCTTGAGAAAGTTAAAACTAATAATGCTTTTACCGATATTCCCGAATTTTGATCCGATACACGCAAGTAGAGTATATAGAAAACTTAACAAGTTATACAAGCAAGAACAATATGATGCAATAATCGGGGTGTTTAAACCCTATTCGAATATAGAGGCACTTAAAAGATTTAAAAAAAAGTACCCAAATGTAATATGTATTGGATATTATTTAGATCTAATTAATAGTATGCAAAGGCCTAGATTTATGCCGGAAAGATTATATGACTGGTTATTGATGAGAGAAAATCTTTCTGCAGGTAGTTTGTTTGATATGAGCTTAATCCCTATTGGTGGAAAGAAATTATTCTCTGCAACAGAGTATAAAAGTATTTTAAGCAAGATTCGTTTTGTTGATTTTCCTACCTTTATATCAGCTGGAAAAGAGCTTGGAACCAGCGATAAAAGGTCAAAAGAATCAAGAACTGTAATCACATATGCAGGAACACTTGACACTATATATCGTAATCCGGATATGTTGTTAAATACCTTAAACGATGTTAGCAAGGAGACCGGGAGAATAGATTTAAATATTTATGGCATAAATGATTGTAATGAAATATTTGCTAAATATAATTCTAATCCTTTGTTTCAAATTAACAACTTTGGATTTGCTACTCATGATATTGTTATTAATGCGATGCTTGAATCAGATTTCCTGGTTAATGTATCAAATAAAATACAGGATGCCGTACCAAGTAAGATTTTTGAATTATTTTCGATGGGTAAACCGATAATTAATTATGTTTTTGATTCTAATGATATTACTACACAGTATTTTGGAAAATATCCCTGTGTGATGAACATTTATTCATGGGAAGATTTGAACATTAAGACTATGGCATTAAGTATGTTTATTAAAGACTACAAAGGGATTAATTATGATGCTGATAAAATAAGGGAGAGATATATTGAAAATACTCCAGGATATACAGTTGATATAATAGAAGAGTATTTAAACCTTTCCTTAGGAGTTAATCAATATGGAGAACAAAATAGAAAACATTAATAGAATAGAATGTAATAAGCTAGTAGCGATTACTATTTTTATAATCATTTATTTTAGTAGTAGTTATAATGCAGTTGTAATGAATGGAACGATGAAAGTCGGTATTTTGTTAATAAGTTCAATTTTTTTGTTAATATTAGAGAATAACGTGAGAGTTAGTAAAGGACTAATATTTAGTGGCTTGACTCTAATAATTTGCATTTTAATAACAACACTTATTGTAGGTGATGCATTGAAAGATGCTTTCATTATGATATCAGCAGTATTTATATCGATGATTGTAGTTTCAAGTATTAATTTTAGTAAATTCAGCAATATTTTTGTGAAAGTAATGTTAGTAATTGCTGTATTTTCATTATTTGCATATGCAATTAGCATAATTTCGCCGTCTATAATCAGACTATTCCCAAACACCTATTTCCGACCCCATTTTGAGGTGTACAATTTGGGTTTGTCTTATGTAAATTTGGCAACATATCAAATAAGAAATATGGGGATTTTTTGGGAGCCGGGAGCATATCAAACATACTTGGTATTAGCCATAATTTTAGAGGTGTTTTATGTTAGAAGCAAGAGTCGCTTGTCATTAATTATTTTATTTACAGCATTAATAACTACATGGTCTACTACGGGGTTGATTAACGCTGCATTGCTGTTTTTGATTTATATAATTGAATCTAATAAGGATTCTAAATATAGAGCCATTAAGATAATTGTAAGTTTGGTTATTATAGCAATAATTGTCTATAATATTTATTTAGTTCTTCCGACTCATTTGCAATATGCTGTCTGGAGAAAGATCACGTTGTATCTTAATGATGAACACGTCGTTAATACATCTGCAGCTGTAAGAGTTGATTCAATTATCTATCCGATTAGGGCTTTTTTTGAGTCACCTTTAGTTGGTGTGGGATATTCTGGACTTAAAAACTCAGTACTAATTGCTGGACACAATATGACAACTAACACCCCTGTAAATTGGTTTGCTTCATACGGGTTGATCTTTGGCAGTATTTTTACTTACACATTACTTACGTTTGCAAGATCAATGACTACTCGAGTAGGTTTATTCTTTTTAATATTTTTATCGATTTTTCTTAGTATTTCAACTGAAAATTATCTATGGAATATATCAGTCATTAGTTTTCTATTGTTCCCGCTGGTAAATTGTAATGACGAGCAAAAGATTGTCAGAGCAAAAAGCATGAATAGAAGGATTCTATAAAAATGTCTTATATACTAATTAAACGGGATAAGATGAAATTATTAAGCTACATTCATAATATAGTTTTGGGGTGGTTAATGTGGAAAAGAAAATTAAGGTGCTCCAAATAAATGAGGGTAATTACGGGAGTACTGGGAATATAATGTTGGATATATCAAAAGCATTAGATATTCGCGGAGACGTAAGTTATGTAGCTTATGCAAACTCTAGAACAAATAATAAGAAAAGTATCTCTAATAGTATAAAAATTGGCACAATTATAGAAAGAAATCTACATTTGAAGTTGGCTTATATAACTGGAATGAATGGTTTATTTTCTCAAATAGGAACTAGGGTTTTTTTTAAAAAAATAGATATTATTAAACCTGATATTATACATTTCCACAATTTGCATAATTGTTTTATAAATATACCAATGCTTTTTAATTATATTAAAAAGTCAAATATCTCAGTTGTGTGGACATTACATGATTGTTGGGCTTTTACAGGCCAGTGTCCCCATTTTTCAATGGTTAAATGTTATAAATGGAAGACAGGATGCTATGATTGCCCACAGTATAAGGTATACCCGGCAAGTTATGTTGACAAGACAAAGGTCATGTATTCTATGAAGAAGAAATGGTTTAACGGCATAAATGACATGAAGCTTGTAACGCCATCAAATTGGCTAGCAGAAAGAGTTGCGGATTCGTTCATGAATGGATACCGGATTAGTGTAATCAATAACGGTATAGATTTAAACATTTTTAAGCCGACACAAAATAATTTACGGGAACATTACAATTTAAGAAATAAAGTTGTTTTATTAGGTGTTGCACACTCGTGGGGAAAGAGAAAAGGAATAGATATTTTTATGGAACTTGCTGAAATGCTGGATGATACATATCAAGTTTTATTGGTGGGACTGACAAAAGAACAATTAGACAAACTGCCTAGTAATATTATTGGCATATCCAGAACACAGAGTCAAAATGAATTAGCTGAAATATATACTATGGCAGATTATTTTATTAATCCAAGTAGAGAAGAGTCTATGGGTTTGGTAACAATTGAAGCATTAGCTTGTGGAACTCCAGCAATAGTATCAAATTTCACAGCTGTTCCAGAAGTAATAGATTCTAAAAGTGGCATTATTGTTAAGAAAGATAATGCAATAGAATACTTAAAAGCAATTATCAATAATACTATTGAGTTTAAAAGCTCTGATTGTATAAACCGGGCCAAACAATATGATATGAATAAGAAATATAAAGAGTATTTAGCTTTATATGATGAAGTAATTCAATCAAAAAAGTTGTATGAAAAGGAAGACACCATGGCAAACAAAATAAAAATTGCTATTTTAACTTTCCATAGAACAATAAATTATGGTGGTGTGCTACAAGCTTATGCATTAAAAAAAGTTTTAGAGAAATTTAATTGCGAGAGTAATATTATTGATTATAAAAACGAGCATATAGAGAAAATTAACAAAGTTAGGCTTCTTAACTTTTGCAGTTTAAAGGAATTTTTAAATGGACTTTTTTCTTATAAATCAAAGAGAATAAAGCTGATGAAATTTAGAGAGTTCAACAAAGAATTTTTATGTCCGGTTGGTAAAATAGACAATGAGATTGAATATGAATATGATGCATTTATTGTAGGAAGTGATCAGGTATGGAATTATTTGCTTTCTGATTTTGATAAAAAATATTTCTTAAACTTCTTAAATGATGGAAAAAAGAAAAATGCGTATGCAGCTAGTTTCGGATTTTCAGACATACCAAACGAACTTGCAAAAGAGTATGAAAATATGCTAAAATCCTTCAACAAAATTTCTGTAAGGGAAAAGAGCGGAGAAAAGCTTATTAAGGAATTGATTGGAATAGATGTACCCGTAGTTTTAGATCCAACTTTGTTATTAAATCAGACTGAGTGGAAAGTGTTGTTAAATATAACTGCTAAGTCTACCGAAAAGTATATTCTACTATATTTAATGGTACCGGAAGAGAATATCATCAGATTTACAAAAGAACTTTCAGAAATGACAGGTTACAAGATCAGATATATTACGAGCAAGATAAAACGTACCATGAATGCAGAGTATATGAGAGAGGTGTCTCCTGTTAATTGGATAGAGTTATTCATGAATGCTGCTTATGTGGTTACAAATTCTTTTCATGGTGTGTCATTTTCAATTAATTTTAATAAAAACTTTTTTATGGGCTTTTTGCCAGAGCCATCTAAAGTGAACTCAAGATTGGAACATGTTCTTCAACTATTCGGTTTAGAAGATCGTAAAATTAGTAAAAAGAGTAAACCACGTGACTTCAAGGAAATTGATTATGAGCCGGTTAATAGTATTTTATTGGCTGAAAGAGATAAATCCTTTAATTTCTTAAGGTCAATTATTGGGGATAATTATGAGCAGAACTAGACGTTTTTTTTATAATTCAATTTCAACAGCCTTTTATCAAATAGTGTTAATGTTAGCGGGATTCATTACACCCCGCATTATATTGAAGTACTATGGGTCTGAAATTAATGGCATTGTATCTTCGGTCAATCAATTTATTATATATTTCAATTTAGTTGAAGCTGGGTTGTCTGGGGCAGCAACCTATGCTTTGTATAAGCCTTTGGGAGAAAAAAGGTATGAAGCAGTAAATGCAATTGTATCGGCAGCAAAGAAATTTTATACACAAGCAGGATATATATTTGTTTCATTAACATTAGGTCTAGCTATATTTTATCCATTATATCTAAAGACAGAGTTATTAACTCCTGTTAATATGGGTCTACTAGTATTGATTTTAGGGGTTAATGGAGCGTTGGAATTTTTTACGCTTGCTAAGTATAGAGTGCTTTTAGCAGCTGATCAGAGATCCTATGTAATTTCTTTGGCTTCATTAATTCATATAGTGATCAATACAATTATTGTTGTTATTTTTGGTTCAATGCAGGTAAATATAGTAATATTGAGAGCTATAGCGTTATTGTCCATTTTTACAAGATCATTTATATTGTTGATATATACCAGGAAGAAATACCGATTCTTAGATTATAAAGAAGAACCTAATTACAATGCCTTGAATAAAAGGTGGGATGCTTTATATCTTCAAATACTTGGAGCTGTTCATACTGGGGCTCCGGTAGTGATATTGACACTGTTAACCCAAAACCTGAAGTTAGTCAGTGTGTATACTATATTTAATATGATTATCGGTGCTATTAATGGAATATTGGGGATTTTTGTTAGTGGCCTTTCTGCTTCATTCGGTGAAGTGATTGTAAAAAATGAGACAAATGTCCTTCGGAAGGCTTTCAGTGAGTTTGAGTTTGCTTACTATGGTTTGATAACTATTGCGTATTCAATTACGCTTATTACTCTTATGCCGTTTATTGGTATTTATACAAAGGGAATTACTGATATTAATTATAATGAGCCGTTAATAGGCTTTTTATTTGTACTAAATGGGGTACTATATAATATAAAAACACCTCAGGGTATGTTAGTAATATCCGCTGGATTATTTAAGGAAACAAAACTTCAAACAACGATACAAGGTGGTATTGCTGTATTATTGGGAATTATACTGACTCCGTTTTTGGGGATTGTTGGTGTGCTAGTCGCATCAATATTATCAAACCTGTACAGGGATATAGATTTGATTTTTTTTATTTCCAGACATCTTACAAAATTATCTCCAAAAAGCACTTTCTATAGAATTTTACGTATGCTGATTGCAATTGTAATAATTTATCTTCCGTTTTTATTCATTGAGTTTAGTACGGCTGGTTATTTTTTATGGATACTCTTTGCAACAATTATTTCTATATATGCAGTAGGTGTGGTTATTTTAACAAATCTGATTTTTGAAAAGAGTACTATGCAAGACATGGTAACTAGAGTTATAAGGATGGTGAGACGGTGATCAGTGTTTTCGATAATAAAGTAGAATGTTGTGGTTGTTCAGCGTGCAAAAATATATGTCCAACTAATGCAATTAAAATGTCATTAGATGATGAAGGTTTTATGTATCCTGAGATTAATCAAGAATTATGCAGTAATTGTGGATTGTGTAGAAAAGTATGCCCAATGCAAAATTCAGATGAGTCTGAAATAAATATTGAAGTTTATGGATGTAAAAATAAAGATGTGGATGAAAAGCTCAATAGTTCATCGGGAGGTATGTTTTCTATAATTTCAAGGTATATCCTTGATAATGAAGGAGTTGTATTTGGAGCTGCTTTTGATTCGAAATTTCGAGTTGAGCATTTAGGAATTGATGCAATCCATGACTTAGATCGTTTAAGACGGTCGAAATATGTTCAGAGTGATATAGGAAATACTTATAAAGAAGTAAAGGAAGTTTTAGCGTTGGGAAGAAAAGTACTTTTTTCAGGAACACCCTGCCAAATTGCAGGGTTAAAAAATTATATCAAGGGAAAAAATGAAAACCTATACTTAATAGATGTTATATGTCATGGGGTACCATCTCCTCAAATTTTCGAAAAGTATCTTGAATACCTGTCGAAGAATTATGGCAGTAAAATAAAAAGTATAAATTTTTGTGCGAAAGAATTATCAATAAAAGCGTTGAAAATTAACTTTATAAACGGAAAAGTCTATCTAAAAAATGCAACCGAAGATTACTATTATAAAGCATTTTCAAATAATGTCATGCTAAGGCCTTCTTGTTATAATTGCAAGCATAATAATTTCAGAAGCTGCAGTGATATATCTTTGGCTGATTATTGGGGCGCATCAGAGCGATTCGAAAATTATCAGGAAAAAACAGAAGGGGTTTCACTAGCGATTATCAAGACAACAAAAGGTAAAGAACTGTTTGAGTTAATAAATGATAAAATGGAATTTGTTGAAACGACACTGGAACATGCAATAAAGGGTAATCCCAATATTACAAGTCCAAGTATGGTAAACAAAAACAGAGAAGCTTTCTTCAAGGATTATGAAAACAAAGTTGAAATTGCAAAGTTGTTGAAAAAGTATACAAAAGTTAACCCTATAAAAAAGATTCTACCTAAACTAAAATATGAGTTAAGCAAAATTCGAAATAATTAATGCTATTCTATAGAAATATGTATAAATGACAATACCCCAAATTAGCAAGACAAGTTTTTGGTTGCGCTGAGTTAGGGGCTCCTTTCTTTGTTTGTACTCTATGTTTCACTGTTGCGTAATGACATTTATTGTATTGGCAAATGATTGACAAAGTTGCTTAAATGCGTTATAATTTCTGAATTGTGATAATAGGTGAGAATTGTCAAAAATGAAATGTAGGCTCAATTTGAAATGCACAATGTAGGAGCAGGAGAAGCTTACTTATTTACATTAGGAAAGCCAAGTTTGATGGTTCTTTTACGGAATGATATGGAGCATTTTTATAGGATTCTATGAATGGTTTAGGACAATTCCATTTTAATAAAGAAGTTATATACATATTTGTACACATAAATGCAGAGATTTATAGTGTTACGCATGGAGGTATAATAGATGAAACATGAGTTTAAAGACATAGAAGCTAAATGGCAAAAGAAATGGGAAGAAGCGAATGTTTTTCAGGCAGTAGATAATAGTGAAAAAACTAAGTTTTACGCATTGGTAGAGTTTCCGTATCCTAGTGGAGCTGGTATGCATGTAGGACATATTAAGGCATATTCTGGTCTGGAGGTTGTTTCCAGGAAGCGTAGGATGGAGGGATACAACGTCCTTTTCCCAATCGGGTTTGATGCTTTTGGATTACCAACTGAAAATTATGCTATAAAGACAGGAATGCATCCAAGGGTAATTACGGATAAGAATATTGTAAAGTTTACTGAACAGCTTAAGCGCGTAGGATTTTCATTTGATTGGTCACGTGTGATAGATACCACTGATGAAGATTATTATAAATGGACACAGTGGATTTTCCTTAAGATGTTTGAAAAGGGTCTTGTCTTCCGCAATACAGCACTAGTAAATTATTGTCCATCATGTAAGGTTGTTTTATCTAACGAAGACAGCCAGGGTGGCAAGTGCGATATCTGCCACAGTGATGTTGTACAGAAATCTAAAGATGTTTGGTATCTGCGTATTACTGAGTATTCGGAAAAGCTTCTGCAAGGTCTTGAAGAGGTTGACTATCTGCCAAATATCAAGCAGCAGCAAATGAATTGGATCGGTAAATCTACAGGTGCTTTTGTTAATTTTTTAATAGACGGTAAAGAGGATAAGCTTCGTGTTTATACCACTCGCCCTGATACTTTGTTTGGTGTGACATTCATGGTAATGGCACCTGAGAATCCGCTTATTGATAAATATGCCGGTGAAATTACCAATATGAAAGAAGTTGAAGAATACCGCAATGTATGTGCTAAAAAGACTGAATTTGAGCGTACACAACTGGTAAAGGAAAAGACCGGTGTATGTCTTAAAGGTATAAGCGCAGTGAACCCACTGACTGGAAAGTGCATTCCAATTTACATAGCTGACTATGTAATGATGGGTTACGGTACTGGCGCAATCATGGCTGTTCCTGCACATGATGAACGTGACTATGAGTTCGCAAAAAAGTTTGGAATAGATATCATTGAAGTTATAAAAGGCGGAGATATCTCTAAGGCTGCATATACCAGTGATGGTGAGATGATTAACTCCGAATTCTTAAATGGATATACAAATAAAAAAGAGTCCATAGACAGAGTAATTGAAGAAATTAAGAAGCTCGGTATTGGTGAAGCTGGAGTGCAGTATAAGATGAAGGACTGGGCGTTTAATCGTCAGAGATATTGGGGTGAACCTATTCCTATCATTCATTGTCCGCAGTGTGGTGTAGTTCCTGTTCCATATGAAGAATTGCCTTTGCGTTTACCGAATGTGGAAAATTTCGAACCTGGTTTGGAAGGTGAATCACCTCTTGCCAAGATAGATTCTTTTGTAAACTGCACTTGTCCAAAGTGCCATGGAGCTGCAAAACGTGAAACGGATACAATGCCCCAGTGGGCAGGTTCTTCATGGTATTTCCTGCGGTACATAGATCCGCATAATGAAGATGCTTTGATAAATGAGGAAAAATTAAAATATTGGATGCCTGTTGATTGGTACAATGGCGGTATGGAACATGTTACCCGCCATATGATATACTCTCGTTTTTGGCATCACTTTTTGTATGATATAGGTGTGGTTAATACTCCTGAACCATATGCTAAACGTACTGCGCAAGGTCTGATACTAGGACCTGACGGTGAGAAAATGAGTAAATCCAAGGGTAACGTCGTCGATCCGTTAGACGTAGTTGATGTGTTCGGTGCTGATGTGTTGCGTACGTATGTCCTTTTTATGGGTGATTATGCTTCTGCTGCACCATGGAGTGATAGTTCCGTGAGAGGTTGTAAACGGTTCCTTGAACGTGTAGCAAATTTATATGATATTGCTAATGGAGAAGGATTTACACCGGAATTGGAAACAATTTTCAACAAGACTATCAAGAAGGTTTCAAATGACATTGAAGAAATGAAGTTCAACACAGCAATTGCAGCTTTGATGGGGTTGATTAATGAGATTTTTGATCATGGTTCTCTCACAAAGGACGAGCTTATCATTTTTATTAAATTGCTTTGCCCGGTTGCACCGCATATATGTGAGGAAATTTGGGAGAAAATTGGAGGAAAAGGCTTCCTGGCCTTGGCATCCTGGCCGGAATATGATGAAGCAAAGACTGTAGATGCAACTTTAGAAATTGCAGTTCAGGTAAACGGTAAACTTCGCGGAACTGTTACACTTCCATTGGATTGCTCACAGGATGAAGCGTTGACAAATGCCAAGAAAGTTCCTGATATTGTACCTTTCATTGAAGGTAAGAGTATTGTGAAAGAAATTTATGTTCCTAATAAGATTATCAACATTGTAGTGAAGTAAACAATGAGTATGAATATTTGGTAAAATCCTAAGTATGGCTCTTGATGAGTGGAAATTTATTTATAATATCATACTGATGTTTACAGCAAAATGACATGAAAATGCCCTTAATCTGTTGAAAAAACAGGCTTTGGGCTTTTTATTTTTCAAAAATTATTCTGTTACAAGGCACAAGTAACTTATTGATAAATGAAGGTAAATAGTTCATAATATACTCAATAACAACTGGGAGGAGAATAAAATATAGTGTTGATTGAAAATGTTTTACTGGCTTTTGGACTTACTCTGTTTGCAGGTCTTTCAACAGGAATTGGAGGACTGGTTGCTTTTATATACAGGAGAACAAATACAAAACTTTTATCCGTGGTTCTTGGCTTTTCAGCGGGTGTAATGATTTACGTATCCTTTGTTGAGATTTTGGATCAAGCTAAACATTATCTGACTTCTACTATGGGAGACAGGCTGGGAATATGGATAACCGTTGCAGGATTCTTTGGGGGTATGTTTTTAATTGCAATTATTGATAAACTGATTCCTTCCTATGAAAACCCTCATGAGTCCCATAAGCTAGAGGAAATGGATGTCTGCAGTGTAGACAACAAAAGCGTGAAACTATTGAGAACAGGGTTGTTAACTGCTCTAGCCATAACAATACATAACTTTCCTGAAGGCCTTGCTACTTTTACTTCGGCTGTAACGGAACCAAAGCTTGGAATAGCTATTGCAATTGCTGTTGCAATACATAATGTCCCTGAAGGTATTGCGGTGTCTATACCTATTTATTGTGCAACAGGGAGCAGAAAACGTGCATTCGGTTTGTCTTTGTTGTCGGGTTTTTCCGAACCGTTGGGAGCATTAATTGGATTTCTCATATTGATGCCTATTTTGAATGATCTTGTGTTTGGAATATTGTTTGCAGCTATTGCAGGGATTATGGTTTTTATATCGTTGGATGAGCTGCTGCCTACAGCAAGGGAATATGGAGAACATCACTTATCCATGTATGGAGTGATAGGTGGTATGATTGTAATGGCGTTGAGTTTGATCTTATTTGTATAAAAATATGTAGGAAATTTGGCTAATTTAAAGGGGTTTTTAGTATGGAGAAAATGAAAGAATCTTTCCCATCAAAACTAAAGAGATTCCTATTTAACAAGAAGATATCTGTTACTGGTATTTTAGAAGTTATTTTGCTTTTTTCAAGTGTATTTACTATTGGGGGCTTTTTTAGCAGATATACATGGTACTTTGACATATTTTCTCACTTTCGTTTTCAATATTTTGTGTTTTTCTTTGTTATAACCCTATTATGTATACTGCAGAAGAAGTGGAAGGTATTTTTGGTTTCTTTGATACTGTGTGTTATAAACTTAATACAGATAGTACCTATATATGTTCCTTACGGAAGTTTGGATACTTTACAGCCAGACAATTCACGTGATTTGAAAATTGTTCATTTTAACGTTCTCACCAGTAACGGAGAGTATAAAAATGCTATAGAATATATAGATAAGAAGGATCCTGATATTGTTGTATTGAACGAGGTTAACAAAAGTTGGATTGATAAACTGAAATTATTTGAAAAGTATAAATATAGCGTTGTAGAGACCAGGGATGATAATTTCGGAATAGCTCTATACAGCAAGATAGAACTACAAAATGCAAGGATAGAGTATTTTGGTGACGATGGTCTTCCTAGTGCTGTTGCGGAGTTTAATGTTGGAGATAATGAGGTGTCTATACTTGGAACACATCCGCTTACTCCTTCGGATAAGATAAGCTTTAATTCAAGAAACAAACAGTTTGAATCACTTATTGAAAATAGGAATAGTTTCAGTAAGAGTATGGTTTTGTTTGGAGATTTGAATACCACGTCATGGTCATATGGCTTTAAGAATTTAGTTAAAGGTATGAACCTGTATGACTCCAGGCAGGGGCATGGTATTCAGTTTTCATGGCCAACGACAATACCAATATTATCGGTGCCCTTAGATCACTGCCTTGTCTCAAAGGATATAAAAGTGCTAAAGCGTGAAATGGGACCTAACCTTGGATCGGACCACCGTCCTCTCTACGTTGAACTGAGAATATCAAAGACCTCTCATACTGATGGTAATGATTATACTAAGAAATCTGATAAAGCCGATAAGTTAGAGGGTAAGCCGCAAGATACTGTTGAAGAACCTGTTATTGAGAGTATTATTAGAACTGAGGGTTCTACTATACAGGATAGATTTAAGGTACCTGAGGGTTTTGAACGCATACAGGTTGCAGAGGGCTCTTTTGCAGAGTATTTAAGAAACCTGACTTTAAAACCTCATGGCGCTGTCGTTCAGTACTTTGATGGCAGGAAAAAGGGAAGAGATGTATATGAGGCAGTAATAGATATAGATGTTGGAGAAAGAGACCTTCAGCAATGTGCTGATGCTGTAATGCGGCTTAGAGCAGAGTACCTGTATGGTAAAAGGCTCTATGAAAAGATACATTTTAACTTTACAAATGGTTTTAAAGCCGATTATTCAAAATGGATGAATGGAAGCAGAATTGCAGTTAAAGGTAATGATACTTCTTGGGTGAAGAAAACTAATTATTCTGAAGAATATAAGGTTTTCAGGCAGTATATGGATATGGTTTTTTCATATGCGGGTACACTATCACTTGAAAAGGAAATGAATAAGGTGAATGTTGGAGAAATGGAGATAGGAGATGTATTTATAAAAGGGGCATCACCTGGACATTGTGTAATCGTTGTAGATATGGCGGTAAACAAAACTACCGGAGAGAAGCTGTTCATGATAGCACAAGGCTATATGCCTGCTCAGGACATTCATGTTTTGAAAAACTATAATGACCCGGGAATAAGCCCGTGGTACAGTACCGATTTTGGTGAAGTACTTGAAACCCCTGAGTGGACTTTCTATAAAGAACAGCTTATGAGATTTGGAGAATAAGACGAAATTTATTTATGGAATGTGTGGAGGTTTGTCATGCTTAAACGTTTTCATTATAATGCCCCGGTTATACTGACTTATACAATTTTATCCTTTATAGTTTTAATTATTGGTGAAGCAACAAATTTTGCTTCTACACGCTTGCTTTTTTCAGTATATAGAGGAAGTCTTACCGATGTTTTCTTTTATTTCAGACTGTTTGGGCATGTATTGGGACATGCGGACTGGAATCACTACCTGAGCAATTTCCTTATCATACTTATAATTGGACCAATGCTTGAGGAAAAATACGGTTCAAAAAACTTATTTATAATGATTGCAACAACAGCACTTGTAACAGGCCTGTTGAATATTTTGTTATTTGACACAGGGCTGCTAGGGGCAAGTGGGATTGTATTTATGTTTATTTTGCTGGGGTCATTTGCTAATATCCAGAAGGGACGAATTCCAATAACCCTTATATTGGTGGTTGTTGTATACCTTGGAATGGAGTTTGCCGATGCCATATTTCAGAAAGATAATATTTCACAGCTTACACATATAGCTGGCGGTATTTTTGGGTGTATCTTCGGTTTTATGCTTCAGAGTGGCAGAAGGTCGTAGGGTGGTTTTGTGTGACATTTTATCAGAAACTAAACAAAACTTGTTATTTCTATGTTATGTGTATTATGGTATAATTATTAAGTAGTACTAAAAATGCAACTTCGGTTATAATTTCACGGTCTAGCTTTGTTTGACCTGATTTTGTCTTTGTATTATTGATAAAGGGTCAGGTTGTGAATCTCATTTTGGCAATTCATTTTAATATCAAGAAATGTGTTTATTCTTTACTTTCAACTTAATATCTTGAAGACTTACAGGGAGTTTATTAACTTTTTGGGGTGATTTAATGAAAAAGCGCAAGACATTAGGGCTTCTTATTAATGAGATAGATGCTAGTTATCAAATGTATTTGTGGATATTGATAAAACAGGCTGCCGAGGAGTTGGACTGCAACTTGATAGTATTGGAAGGAAGGACTTTGAGGACCGATAACTATGCTGATAGACAACATCACATAATTTATAACTTTGTTGATAAAGAACGAATAGACGGACTTATCATAGCGGGTGGTGCAATAGCAAACTATATAACGGATGAAGAATTCAAACAATTCTGCAAAAAGTACAGAAATATTCCAATAGTATCTTTGGGCATTGTGTTACAAAATGCAATAAATTTAATTTCTGATAATAAGGAAGGCATGAGAAGTCTGGTCAGGCACTTGGTTGAGGACCATAGATATAAAAAAATCATTTTTGTAACTGGACCTGATAACAATTTAGACTCAATAGAAAGGTTTGAAGCATATAAAGAGGTTCTTGAGGAAAAAGATATAAGTTTCGATAAGACGCTTGTATATAATGGTGATTTTTCGCCCCATATAGGTTATACGTTAATGGAAGAAATTATTCTATCCAATGTGGAGTACGATGCAATAATATTTGCAAATGACGATATGGCTTTAGGTGCTATAAAATGCATAAAAAAAATGGAGGAAACAGGGCGATATGTTTTAAATAAAAAGTGCATAATTTGTGGGTTTGATGACTCTTTAAACTCAAGCAAGGTAGATCCCCCTCTTACAACAGTAAGGCAACCCTTTAAAGAGATGTGCTATAAAGCAGTTGAAATATTAGTTAATGGTACATTCAGCGAGAATAAAGAGGAAATAATTGTTTTTCCTTCTGTTTTGGTAAAGAGGGAATCTTGTGGCTGTAACTATAAGAATACGGAGAAGGCAGCAGCTGACAATTCTGTAAGGTTGGTGTCGAATTTCAGAATACATGAAAATATACAAACTTACATGATGGGCGAACTTTTTGATAAACTTACTTCTACCTTAAAATATTGTTATGTTGAAAGCTGTTTTGTTTTCAAATACGTTGAAGGCCCAATTTTTTATGATGGGGAAATGGTTTTTGATGAATCTTTTACTGTGCCATTGAATTCGGAAATGCTTTATGCATATTACAAGGGTGAGCGCAAGCCCGTCGATGAGAGTAATAGGTTTATAAAGACTACCCGAATTCTTTCTGATGACTTAATACCAAATGACAGTAGATTTATATTCTTTGTAGAACCTTTGTTTTTTATAAATGAACATTTCGGCTTCATATGTTTTGAAGTAATTGATAGTGATGTAGTTATGTTTGAAACGATAAGGGGACAGATAAGCAATACACTTAAAGGTGCACTTATGCTGCTGGAAAGGGAAAGAATGGAAGAGAGCTTGAGGGAAAATGAAAGGTTGGCATCATTAGGACAGCTTATAGGCGGCATCTCTCATAACCTTATGACTCCCATTATGTCAATTGCAGGTGTGAGTACTGCGTTGGAAGATTTGATTAATGAATATGGGGATTCTATAGGAGATTCATCAGTAACCATTGAAGATCACTATGAAATTAAGGCTGAAATGGAAGGCTGGGTCAAAAAGTTAAAAGACTACAACGCTTATATGTCCAATGTCATATCAACTGTTAAAGCACAAGCTGTTCAATTGAACTCCCAATCAAATAACGATTTTACAGTAGACGAACTGGGGAACAGGATTAATTTCTTGAAAAATAGCGATATTACAATCAAAAAGGCTGATCTTAAATTGTTTATAGAGGCGGATAAAAGTATAGTAATCAATGGAGATATATCCAACATAGTACAGATAATTGATAACTTAATAAAGAACGCAATCCAAGCATATGAAAATAAAGAACTTCGTGAGTGCAGGGTTGAGTTGTATATTCGGAAAAGTGAAAATATGATAATAATCATGGTAAAGGATTATGGGAAAGGTATACCTGAGGAAATCGGTTTCCGCTTGTTTAAATATATGGTAACCACAAAAGGTAAGAATGGAACAGGTCTGAGCCTCCTGCTATCATATTCAACAATTAAAGGTAAATTTGGAGGCGATATTTGGTTTGAATCTGACGAAAATCAAGGGACAATATTTTATATTGCAATTCCTGTAAGTTAGAACTTTGTTTTGATTTTAGCTATAGAGCCGCCTAAGATAAGGAGTATTTGATGCTTCTAAATTAACTTTAGGGGTGATATAATGAAAAAACGCAAGACACTAGGTCTGCTTATTAATGATTTAGATGGAAGTTATCAAACAATCCTGTGGTTATTGTTAAAGCGTACGGCTGAGGAATTGGACTGTAACTTAATGGTTTTCGAAGGAAGGTCATTGAGGAGAGATATATATGCGGATAAACAGCATCATATAATTTATAACTTTATTGATAAGGAAAGAATAGATGGACTTATTATTATAAGTGGTGCATTAGCTAACTACATAACACAAGATGAGTTCATGAAATTTTGCAAAAAGTATGCTGGTATTCCGATAATATCCATTGGTATCGTAATACCTAATGCAATAAGTCTTATTTTTGATAATAAGGAAGGGATGAAAAGTCTTGTCAGGCATTTGACTGATGACCATGGATATAAAAAGATTATATTTGCGACAGGACCTGATGGCAATATAGATTCAGTTGAACGTTTTGAAGCATATAAGGAGATCCTTGAGGAAAAGAATATAGGATTTGATGAGAAGCTTATATTCCATGGTGATTTTGTAACTAATACGGGTTTTAAGATTATGGAAGAAATTATTCTTTCGAATATGGAGTATGATGCTATTGTATTTGCAAATGATGATATGGCTTTAGGTGCTTTAAAGAGATTGAAAAACATAGAAGGTATGGAAAAATGTGATTTAAATAAGAAGCCGGTTATATGTGGATTTGACGACTCTTTATATGCGGGTAAATCATCCCCGGCTCTCACTACTGTAAGACAGCCACTTAAGGAAATGTGTTATAAAGCTGTTGAGCTATTAATAAACAATACATCCAATGAATGCAAAGAAGAAGTGATTATATTTCCTTCTGTTTTAGTAAAGAGGGAATCTTGCGGTTGTAGTTATAGCAAAGATGGTAACGACTTGAACGCTAACAATTCAATAAAGTATAAACAAAATTTTAGAATACATGAAAATATACAGACTTATTTGATTGATGAACTTTTTAGTAAACTTACACCTGTACTGAAACAATGTTATGTAAAAAGCTGTTTTGTTTTAAAATATGTTGAAGGTCCTATTTTCTATGATGAAGAAATGGCTTTTGATGAATCTTTTAAGGTGCCGCATAGATCAGAGTTGATCTATGCATACTGCAATGGTAAACGCAGTGATATAAATGACAACAATAGGATTATAAAGACTACGGAAATTGTTCCGGATTCTTTTATTCCAAGGGATAGAAGATTTGTTTATCTTGTCAAGCCTTTATTTTTCAGAAATGAACATTTCGGTTTTGTATGTTTTGAAGTGACCGATGATGATGTAATAACTTTTGAATTGTTGCGAGGACAGATAAGCAATGCACTAAAAGGTGCTCTTATGCTTCTTGAAAGAGAGCGAATTGAAGAGAGCTTGAGAGAAACTGAAAGACTGGCATCGCTAGGACAACTTATTGGGGGCATTTCTCATAACCTTATGTCTCCGATTATGTCGATTGCAGGTGTATCTGCTGCTTTGGAAGATTTGATTAATGAATACAGGGGATCGATAGGAGATACATCGGTAACCAATGAGGACCACTATGAAATTTGTGATGATATGACAGAATGGGTTAAGAAGTTAATAGAATACAATGCTTACATGTCTCAAGTTATATCGACTGTTAAAGCTCAGGCAGTTCAGCTAAATGCTCATTCAATTAATGATTTTACAATAGATGAACTGGTAAATAGGATTAAATTCCTGAAAAACAGTGATATTACTATTAAGAAGTCCAATCTTGAGTTGTTTGTAGATGCAGATAAAAGCACTACAATTGCAGGAGATATATCAAATATGATTCAGGTACTGGATAATTTAATAAAAAATGCAATCCAATCATATGAAAGTAAAGAACTTAATGAGTGCAGGGTTGAGTTATATATTAGGAAAAACGAAAATATGATAATTATAATGGTTAAGGATTATGGTGAAGGAATATCAGAGGATATTAAGTCACGCATATTTAAGTTTATGGTGACTACCAAGGGTAAAAATGGAACAGGGTTGAGTCTTTTGTTATCCTACTCAACTATCATAGGGAAATTTGGAGGAGAAATTTGGTTTGAATCTAAAGAAAAGCAGGGGACTGTATTTTGTATAGCGGTGCCTATAAGTTAGAAGATTCGCTAAATATAGTTTATTGACCGGAAATTTATTTGGTGGTACTTTATAACTATACTTATGAAAAAAGAAGAGGACGAAATGAAAGAGAAGAAGAAAGGCACGTTATACGAAGAAGATTTATATGCTCCAATAAGAGATTATCTTACAGGAGAAGGCTATACAGTAAAAGGTGAAGTTAAGCACTGTGATGTTATGGCTGTAAAATATGATGAGATGCTGGTTGTGGAAATGAAGAAAACCCTAAACCTTGATGTCATTCTTCAAGCTGCAATTAGGCAGAGGTTAACAGACAGGGTTTATATAGCTGTTCCCAAAAAAGGCAAATTGATGTTTACTAAGAGGTGGAAGAATATATGTTACCTCTTAAGAAGGCTTGAACTAGGACTGTTTCTGGTATCCTTTAAAGGTGATATAGCCTTTGTTGAAGAGGTTATTACTCCTCAGCCATTTAACCGGAATGTCAGCATAAAAAGGTCAAACAGAAAAAAAAGAGATGTTCTCAATGAATTTTCAAAAAGGCATGGTGATTACAATACTGGGGGGTGCACAGGCAAAAAGCTTGTAACTGCCTACAGAGAGGAGGCAATACACATTGGTGCTCTGATTAGCAAGTATGGAGATTTAAGTCCTAAAAGCCTTAAAAAGCTAGGTGCGGATAAGGATAAAACATCAAAGATATTGCAGGATAATCACTACGGATGGTTTGACAGGGTGGCGAGAGGAGTGTATGCCTTGACGGACAAGGGAAAGGCGGAACTTTATGAATACCATGAACTTGTAGACTTCTATTTGAAAGAGAATTGAACTATATAGAAAATACACTGCTATTAAGGTGGCTTAGCACTAAAATAGCAGTTTTTTTGTAAGTATTTGCTTATCAAGTATTTGAGGTTTATACTTATATAACTTTTTGATTAAATTATTTTGGATATGAAAACATGAGAGATTTTGAGAAAACATATGATTGAAGTATGTATATTATTTTAAAGAGGCGAATATTGATTATGGGACGATAAAACGTAGAGTGTGACACTTTAAAATGCAGATTTGCGGATGTATAATCGTGTTAATTAATTAACAACGAGTAAAACTCAATAAATAATAAAGGGGGCAAATTTATATGTTAGTCGATTTAGGTTCGATTTTTGTACCGGTACTGATAGTTTCAATTATACTGGTTTTATTCTTAGTCTGGAAAATCATAGGCCTTAGAATAATTCCAAACAACAAAATCGGTATAGTAGAAAAATGGTGGTCTACTAAAGGCTCTTTGAATGAACAAATTATAGCTTTAAATGGTGAAGCTGGTTATCAGCCTGAGGTATTAAGAGGAGGTATTCACTTTAGAACGCCTCTACAGTACAAGGTACACATAGTACCACTTGTAACAATACCACAGGGGCAGATTGGATATGTGTTTGCAAGAGATGGAAAACCTCTTGAACCTACTCAGACTCTAGGCTGTATTGTACCTGATAGCAATAACTTTCAAAGTACACGTGACTTCATTGTAAATGGTGGACAGAGAGGTCCACAGAGAGGGATAATCCGTGAAGGTACCTACGCTTTTAATCTGGCACAGTTTATGGTAATAACTGAGGAAAAAGTTTATTACCTCCCGATGGGAACAGCAGGTGAACATGAGACAATAAACAGAATGACAGAGACATTGAGGGAAAGAGCCGGGTTTAGACCTATAGTTATCAGTGGATCTGATGACATGATTGGGATAGTTACTATACATGACGGACCTTCACTTAATAAGGATGATATTATAGCACCAACTGTAGGTGATAACTCTGCCAACAGCGAGATATATCATAACAACTTCCAGGACCCTGAGAAGTTTCTGAAGGCAGGTGGCTTCAGAGGTAGACAGCATCAGGTACTTGTTGATGGAACATACTTCATAAACAGATTGTTTGCAACAGTTGAGTTTATTAATAAGACTATTATTGAAGTAGGATTTGTAGGAGTAGTAATATCATATATAGGTCCTAAAGGTTCAGATTATTCAGGTGAAGAGTATAAGCACGGGGAACTTGTTGAAAATGGGTACAGAGGTGTATGGAGAGAGCCTCTAATGCCAGGTAAGTATGCTTTCAATACTTATGCAGGAAAGATTGTGAGGATACCTACAACAAACATTATTTTGAAATGGATAAGTAACCAAACTGGTAATCACAGATATGACGAGAATTTGAAAGAAGTAAGTCTTATAACAAAGGATGCTTTTGAACCGTCACTTCCGCTATCAGTCGTAATGCACATTGACTATAAAAAGGCTCCGTTGGTTATACAGAGGTTTGGAGATATAAAAATGCTGGTTGATCAGACATTGGACCCAATGGTATCGGCATACTTTAAAAATATTGGTCAGACTAAGACACTTATACAGATTATTCAGGATAGAAATGAAATACAGGAAACTTCATCAAATGAGATGAAATTAAAATTCAATCATTACAGCTTGGAACTTGAAGAGGTTCTTATAGGTACACCTTCATCATCTGCAAATGATAACAAGATAGAGCAGATACTAACTCAGCTAAGGGATAGGCAGGTTGCATTAGAACAGGTTGAAACGTATTCACAGCAACAAAAGGCTGCCGACAAGGAAAGAGAACTCAAAGAATCCGAAGCAAAAGCGGCTCAACAAAGACTCTTAACGGAATCCGATATTAATATACAGATTCAGGCTAACCAGGGTAAAGCTGAATACCAGAGATCATTGCAGGAGGCATCAAAGATAAAAGCCATAGCAGATGCAGAAGCAAGCAAAATTAAGAGTATATCTCAAGGTGAAGCAGCTAAAATTAAAGCTATAGCAGAGGCAGAAGCTGAAAGAGAGGCAAAGGTTGGTATAGGTAAGGCGATGGCAATTGAAGAACAGGTAAGAGCGTATGGCGGTTCAAGATACCAGCTTGTACAGGATATTATGAACAGGTTTACGGCAGCTATTGAAAAATCCGGTGTTGACCTGGTTCCTAAAACTGTTATCAACATGGGTTCAAGTGAGGGTGGTAATATAACAAATGCCTTTGAACTTCTTTTAGGTCTCGTAGTTAATGAAAAACTTAGCTTGGGAGATGGATCTGGTGAGAAAGAAGAGAATACAAGAGTTAAAGAGATCAAAGAGTTGATTCTAAGTACAGCCGGAAGCAAGTTGCCGGTTAAGGATCAGGAAGTGAAAGATACAAAACCGAAAGAGTAGTCCTCTTATAATTTAGTTTTAGAGTTTTTCATCTAGAATAAATATTGAAACAAGAAACTTAAATTTCGTGATACCTATTGGTTGAAATTTAAGTTTCTTGTTTTTGTTCCAAATCTAGAAATGATATATGACAGCGAGTTGATTCAATGGAGACCTCAGTGATTTCTTTACACGCTTAAGTTTCATAATTTGTGAAAATATACCTTGTGCTGGCATATACAAATACAGAAAAATCTTATATAATATATACTTATATATGAATAAAAAAGATTCCAATATAAAAAACAACTTAATAAAATTAGCTATGTTTCTTTCAGTTGTATTATTGTCAGCTTTTTTCCTTATGACTGCAATAAATATGTTGAAATTACCCAATACCGGACTGGGTGGAGGCGAGAATACCAACAAAAGTTCTTCGGGGGAGAACAGTAAACCACCAAAGGTGAGCTCTGACTCAAAAGATTATGGCTCTGATTTTGATGATTGGAAAGATAGGGTTGATAAGAGAAGAGCTGAAAGAAAAGGCAACATAACTCCCGGAGAGGAATACTCATATGGGGAAAACCCTGAAGGCGGTAGCAATGGTGAAGGAGAATATCAAATACCTGAAGATGTTCCCAATATAGATATTTCCGGAGATCAGGAGATTCCCAATATTCCGTTTGGTAGTGGAGATTCCGGAAGTACTATAGCGATTACCAATAAGAAACCGCCTCACACTGCTGCGTTTGAAGTTCTTGGTTACCCCAATTATCCATTCTTAAAGGTAATGGTAATGGAAAACTACTTTAATAACCACTGGACTGTAGCAAAAGAGGAGTCCGAAGTCAAGATCAATTTTGATAAGAAATTGGATGAAAACTATAGTGCCAATTCAGTCAAGATTAAACCTGTTGTGCCTTCAAACGGTTATTTGCCTGTCTTATCGGGTAATATTGATTTTAAATACCGTACAAGTGTTGATTGGTATAAGAACTCAGAAACATATTATTCTAATGAGCCTGTAAGTGATTCTTATGAAATGGATTATGAGGCACCGGCAAATATTGAGCAGCTTGCATTTGCAAATACAGATGACTCATATGCGTATACTATATCTGTACCTGATGAAATTGATAAAGTTGTTGATAGTATAATTGAAAACTGTGTTAGTGATTATGATGTAATAAAGGCTGTGGGGGATTACCTAAATATCAATTATGTATTAAGCGATGAAACTATAAACAACTATGGTGAAAATGATGGTATTGTAGCATTCCTCAGGAATAAAGGCGGTAAGGGAAATACCCTAGACTTTATGTCAGCCTATGCTTATTTATTAAAGGTGGCAGGCATACCATGCAGGTTGGCTGTTGGTTATAGGATTAACCAGAGTCTGCCATATCAGGTGGTTTATAAGGATCAGACATATATATATCCTGAGATTAAGTTTGAAGGATACGGATGGGTACCAATGGATGTTTTTGGTTATAATCCTTCTTTTACACCGCCTAATGCGACTTTTACAGAAATAACTTATGCCAGTGCAGAGGCAAAAAGGGGTACCAGCTTTACTGTAAAAGGTACGGTGAAGGATGCAAAAGGAACAATGCTTGATAACATGGCAGTATTGATTTATGTAAAGCAATCGAAATCTGAGAATACTCTTTCATATGTCAAAGCGGATGTACACGGCGGATATTTTGAGGTAAATTGCGAATTGAAATTCAACACTGGTGCAGGAAAATATCAGGTTGTAGCAGATCTTCTTGAAAATGATTTATATCGAACATCTACAAGTGATCCTGAAATGAAAGTCTTTACCGATACCTCGATAGAGCTAAATACAAAAGCTTCTGTTGTAGGCAGCAGCTTTAAAGTAGAGGGAAGACTTTTGGACAGCTACTCAAATGAAGGAGTAATAGGCCAAGAGTTAAATGTGGAGTTTCAGAGCAGGACTGAATTGGGAAGCATCACATCGAGTGATGAGGGAAAGTTTTCTACAGTAATTGAGCTTAACAAACTTGGAAAGCTGTCGCCAGAAAAAGATTTTTTCCTCGTGAAGAGCTATAATATACCCTATAAAATGAATTTTACAGGTACAGATATCTTTTTTCCTTCAAGCAGTAATGGCAGTATTTATGTATGGCAGATCCTCTGGTTGAGGATTTGGCTGACTTTAGCAGCATTGATAATTATGGTGGTTGCTCCAATCATCATATATAATTTCAGGAGAAGAAGGGTAAAGGATCTGGAAAGCATGGATATGGTTCTTGCTTTCGATGGAAGTTCGCAGAAAGTAACAGTTCCTGCTGCAACCTCTTTAGTGAAAAAGGAATCGCATGAGCAGATTTCTATTTTGTTTCCGCAGATAAAGGATGGTTATCCTGATGTATGGGGAGTTAATGAAGAACTGCTTATGAGGTTTGAGGACAGTTCACAAAATTGGGATGAAATCAAAGAAACATTCTGCAAAAAAGGTGTTTATTCTATATCTGTATCAGCAGGAACAGGTAAGATAGCAAAGAAATATATAAATATAGTAGATTACAGAGAAGAAGTCATAGCAAACGGAAAGAAACTATTAAAAGGTCTTTCCAAAAGTATTGTTATCAATGACAAGATGACTTTAAGAGAGATACTTTCACTAACAAGCGCTGAATTAACTACTCTGAAATATATGATACTAGAACAGATTTTTGATATAATGGAGAAGGCTGTATATAGTTTGAATGATATTACAAGAGATGATTATGAGCTGTTTTATATGTGTATTCAGAAATATATGAATCAGGCTTAATTAATTTTATATGGGAGGATAGGATGTATCCGGATAATGCAATGGCTTTAAAAGCATCAGCAAAGAAATTTGCACTTTACTCAGTGATGCTTATCGTGTTTGGAGTATTCTCGTTTTTGGTATTCTTTTTACCCGGAAGCCTTTTATATAACTTTCGGGAATACTTCTATTTTTTAATATTTCCTATTATTGCAATACTTGCCGGTGCCTCTGTTAAAGCTTATGTAAACAGCTACTTTGTTGGCAGGTGGGCTAGCCTTGCTGCAAGCTTTATACAATACTTTGCAAACGGTCTGGCTGCAGATTTGTTTTTGGCTTTTGCTTATAAAAATATGATATTCCTGACTGCGCTTGTCTGGGTTTTCTTGCTGGTTACCTCGATAATTGTTTTTAAAGCATCAAAGTACTTTTATACAGGAATATATGATGGATGTGCAATAAGAGCATTTTCTTATATACTTATGGGTTTATCGATAAAGAGTATGTTTGGCGGAATGTTGAAAGAGGAGTATTTTGGGAGCAGGTTCTGGACCTCACTTACAAATATTGTGATGATTTCGTTCATAATATTGGCGCTGGTACAGATGGCGACGCTTGTAGAACTTTTTTATACTACAAAGTCAAGAAGAATATCTATATGGCTTAAACGTAAACATCATTTGAAATTTTTATTTATAAGTGCCTGGGTATTTACGCTGACTGATTTGAGGAGGGGTGTCGTGGGTGGTTTTGGAGAATGGATGTTCGTATTCCTGATATTGTTGTTAATATTTATAATTTTTGCGGCAAAGCTGTGGGGAAATGTGAAAAACTCTCCTGAGGAGAAGCTGGCCAAGCACATCCAGAATATGAACTTTGATAAAAGCAAGGACCTTGAAAATGTATCAAGGTATATTGATGAGTATGTTAACTATGGGAAAAAAAGCAAACTTGTATCTTATATGACCTTTTTAGGGTATAAGACAGGTATTCCGTTTAATGCAGTCAGTAATATAATTGCTCCACTTGTTGAGTATAGCGATCCTGAAATCCCAGGTATGCTGACGAGCGAACAATATAAAGCCATAGAAGAAAGAAATCGGCAGAACAGGTCAATAGTAATTGAAAAAATAACATCAAATTTACAGCTTTTTGGAAAGGGTGTATATGGGTACAATGGATACAGTACAGGTTCAAACACTATGCAAGACTATAATTGATGAGGTAGAAAAGGTATTTGTTTCAGGTGACAGGTTATTGCTCAATAAAGTTCTTTGTGGCTTTTTATCGGGAGGACATATTCTATTTGAAGATAATCCTGGGCTAGGAAAGACACTGCTGGTAAAGGTGCTCGCAAAGGTAACAGGATGCGAATGGAAGCGTATTCAGTTTACACCTGACTTGATGCCTTCTGATATATCTGGGACTAAAATATGGAAAAGTAACTCATCTGCTTTTGAACTTGAGAAGGGACCGATATTTACGAACTTTCTGCTTGCCGATGAGATAAACAGGGCGATGCCAAAGACTCAATCAGCACTTCTAGAAGCGATGGAAGAAAGACAGGTTTCAATAGAAGGAACAACTTATTCTCTTGAACCGCCTTTTATTGTAATGGCTACCCAGAACCCCATTGAAATGGAGGGGACTTATCCGCTTCCTGAAGCTCAGATGGACAGGTTTATAATGAAACTGTCATTAGGTTATCTTGATAGTAGCGAGAAGGAATGTGAGGTCTTAAAGAGGCGTATTGAATGGAAAAAGGATGACCCAACAAATGATATACGTCCTGTGGTAACCATGAAACAGCTTTTAATGCTCCAGCAGGAAGCTGAAAAGGTATTTGTGGATGATAATATACTTATGTATATAACTGAAATTGTAAGGAGCACCAGAACAAATCCTAATGTCAGACTTGGAGCAAGTCCAAGAGGTGCTTTAGGTCTTCTAAAGCTTTCCCGTGCCAATGCTTTAATATCAGGCAGGGATTATGTAGTTCCAGATGATGTAAAATTTATAGCGGTAGAAGCATTATCGCACCGTATAATTCTTCATGTGGAGCACATCATGGAAGGACGACTTCCTACTGCAGTTATAAAGAGCATTATAAGCAAAATTGATGTTCCTAAAAGTTTTACCAGGGAAAATGCAGGAGGGTTATATTAAATGCCCAGATATGTGTCCAGATTAGGTACAACTTTTTTATTCCTGATACTTACAGGGTTCCTGCTTGCTAATAACATACTTATAGCCGTTTCTATAATACCGCTGTGTCTTATGGCTATCGGCTATTTTATAGATGTACCTGGGGATATCGGTGTAATAAAAAGTATATCTAAGGATAGGGCACGTGTAGGTGAAGTGTTAGATATTAGTCTTGACATATCTATTGAGTCCGGATTTGGTCTGGTAATCATTTGTGACATTTTGTATGGAAGCTTTGAACTTGTTGAGGGCAATAACTTTCATGTAATGTGGAAAGGTTTGACTCCAAAAAAGGCTAAAATCAACTATAGAATGAGGTGCACTTCATCTGGAACATACTCTTTGGATGTAACAAAATGGAGATCTAAGCATCCTGTATGTGACTACTCTGAGAGTGGAGAATGCCATAATGAAATATCCTTAAAGATAGTCCCAAGACTATTAGAACTTCATAAAATAAGAGGGTTATCAGCAAAGTGCAGAGTACCCATGCCTCAAGGAGCATTATCTACCCTTGGCATGACTACTCACGAATTTAAAGAGGTCAGGATGTATTATCCAGGTGATCCTTTTAAATCAATTAACTGGAAGGTTACTTCGAGAAACCTTTTCAGGGGAAAGATTCAGCCTGTTGTAAATGAATTTGAAAAGGAAGGAAAGAAAACAGTATATATTTTTCTTGATACTTCACCAACTATGAACTATGGCACAAAATCCAAAAATGTAATAGAGTATTCCATTGAAGCAGTAAACGGTCTTGCGGACCATTATCTAGGGCAAAACTGTATAGTGTCTCTTATATCCTTTGGCGATAAGAAATTTACTGTTCATGCGGGAGCCGGAAAAAGACAGTATCATAGAATACTGAGAGAACTGATGAAGATTAGGGATAATAACGAGGCGAAGAAAGAAATTAAAAAGAAAATAACAGGGCTTAATGAGGTTGTTTATTCTAACCGTGAACATTTCTCGGGTGTGAGGCCTTTATTTATAGTGGTAACAAGGTTTTGCGGAAGCAATTGTGAAACGCTGAAAAAGGCAATTGAGGATATGTCTAAGTATACAATGAGAAATGGAAACTTGCCAAGTATAATGATTATAAATATTATCGGTTATGAGATGAAAATTAAAAAGGAGACTGAAAGACAGGCAGCAGGTGTGCTTGAAGCATTTGTAAATATTATGTCAAAAGAGCTAAGAAACCAATGTATATGGATTGACTGGAATCCTGAAAGGGAAAGCCTTACCAGTGCACTTTTAAAACAGGTGGTGACTGCGAGATGAAAGAATGGATATTACCTGTGAGAATTATACTTATGCTGGCATCGTATTTTTTATCCTTGGTTCTTTTTATGAATACGTCAGCATTTGATTATGGAGATTTTTGGACCTCATTTATTACAGTGAATGTGATAGCTGTTATAATAATTGCAATGTGTTTTGGTGTTTCACGAAATGCACTTACTCCAACCTTTGTTGTGTGCATGGGGTTTTGTGTTCCGTCACTTATGGCGTATTCAAAATTGGGGGCAGCAGTATTCGATATTGATGTTAAAAGTAATTTTAATGCTTTTTTTACTGCAATATTCTTTGTTACAATAATTTTAATGTTTTTATCAGCAGGAAAACTTAAGAGGCAGGAAAATGAATACATTTCTTTGGTGTCAAATGGTGCAGATGAGGAAGCTGTAAAGAATATTGTAATTAACAGCCTGAAAGTATTTTTTGCGTTTTTAGCCCCTATATTTGTTTTGACAATTGTTGCTATAACGTTTGGATTTATTGTATTAAATGTTGAAGGTTCAATGCCTGTTGCTATTATGACAGCAATTATCGGCATAGCTTTATTTTCTGGAAGCATGTATTATCTTTCTAGAAAGTGGTCAAATCAATCACGCAAGTAGTAGATCAGTGGTCTTTATGGCGGTTTTTTTTGCACATTTATTTCGCAGTTCTTTTTATTTAAGGAATTTGCAAGACAGGAATAGGCTATTGGGGCCTTTTAGAAAAGTAGTAAAAGATTTGACCCCTAAGCCATGTTTGTAAATTAATAGGTGAAATTTCACCTCAGATTACCATTTATATAAGTTGGTAAAGTAAACCGTGCTTTGTGCAATAGCTGTATAGCTTTCCGCGGCCGAACTTTTGAAAACGTAATTGGATGGGCCATTCGGGATACTGCTTGGCCATTAATACTTTATCTCCAGTAGCAAAGGCTACAAAAGAAATGTAATGATCTTTTGTCATTTCATGTTCAGTTGAGATAAACCATTCATCTTCCACTGGTTCAACATTCAAAGTGTGCTTGCCATCTGCCTTGGCATCTTCTAATGCTTCAAGTTTTCTGCCACAACAGGAAATGGAAGCCGCACCTGTACTGGTAATTATATTGCCGCATTCGGCGCAGACATAAAATTGTATCCTTTTCATATTACCTCCTACGTAATCGTTCGGATTTAGATCACCCGATAGAATTTTTTCAATATTTACACCAAGGAGGGCAGACAATTCGGGTAGAAGCGACACATCCGGACACCCAAGACCACGCTCCCACTTGCTAATAGTCTTATCGCTGATGTTCATGGTATCTGCAAGTTGCTTTTGTGTCATACCTTTTTCTTTTCGTAGTGAACAGATCAAATTTCCCATTTTACTGCAATCCATAGTAATCCCCTCCATAATATTAGTATACCCATCTCAGAAAAATTTTCAATAAACGCTCCGTAGAGTATATAAATTTTGGTTAACGTTCAAAAGAGGATTGACAACATTGCAATGCGTAAAGAAGCTAAGAAAGAGGAGGCGGCGAACAGGAAAATAGCCATTGCACATCTTATATGCAATGGCTACAATACATCCAAAAGGATTATTTGCTATAATAGTATCTGTATGTAACGTTATCGGTATCTTGTTCTACAACATTAACAATCATTCCAAGCTTGTAAGTTTCCAAATCCAGCTCATTTATATTGGCTTCATATGTTGTATTAAGTCTGTAATACATTTTGCCATCATAAATAAAAGATGCCTCAATGGGATTACATCCAATAACATCACCATAGTTTGATTGTACTAAATTGTTTAAATATTCGATTTTTTCACTTTTGCTCAATGAATTAAAAAGCTTTAAATCATCCTCTGTTTTTGCAACAAAAAGCATCTTTGCTTCCTTGGCGTCAAGCTTATAAGGCTGGTAAAATAGACCATCTATCGGAAGTATATCTAAGGATGAGTTCAATTTTTCAAAAATCGCTTGTTTTGTAAGGCCTGTATTGTTTGTATCTTCATATTTTGAAGTAACATATACGGTTTTGGTATCATTATCCCATTTTACACCTGCCCCAAAAGACTCTGATACAAATCTAACTGGAACAAGTGTCCTGCCATTTACTATTTTTCCCGGAACATCCAGACTAACTTCTTTTCCATTTACGGTAGCAGTTTTAGAACCTATCTGAAGTGAAAGTGATATATTGCCCATCTGACCTTTTACAGTTTTTGTGGAATCTACCCATTCAAGAGAAGCCCCTAAAGATTCAAATACAACTCTTAGGGGAAGTAACACTCTTCCATCTTCTAAGGAAGGAGGAACATCAAACTCCAAAGACTTTCCATCAACATAAACACCTATGCCGGTAAGTACGTTAAATGCTCCAGTATTTTTAATATTGCTTAATTCGTCGTCATCAATAGCATATATTTTATTCTTTGGAGATAGCACAATAGCTTTTTTCAAACATGAAAGTGCTTCATCTGGTTTGTTTATCAGAGAATATGTGCATGCAAGATTGTATAAAGCTTCCTCGTGATATGGATCCTGTTCTATTAACTTTTCCAGGCATTCTAAAATTTCAGTGTTATCGCCGGTTTCAAAGAGAATATAACTTAGCTGCGTATAAAGCGTGAGATCTTTGGGATTGTCTTTTATACCAAGTTTATAGCATTTAACAGCTTCATCGTATTTTTCAAGTTGTGAGTAAATAGATGCTTTTTCGCTGTAGGCATTAGTATACTGAGGAAATAAAGCTATTGCCTGATCCAGGGTATTTAATGCCTCGTCATATTTCTCTTGATATATTAAGATTTGGGACTTCAAAGAGTAGAAAATTGGTTGGGAAACAACTCCGATAGCTTTATTACAGTATTCGAGTGCCAGATCAAAATTCTTCTCATTTATAGCTGCATATGCTTCTGTAATATATTCAGAAGCTTCGTTACTCTTTGTATCATCTGCATAAACCGTTAAACCTGAGCAAAATATTGACATAATGATACAAAGTACTGCTAAAATTGTTGTGCTTAACTTGCTTTTCACGTTTGATTTTTTTGTTTTCATTAATTACACCCCCACGATATTTTAACAAAAATAATTAAGGTTTACAAGATTTGCAATTATAATCTTAAATGCAAAAAATTATATGTATTCCATTGTAGGCTTAAAGGAGAATTGGATACCTAGTGCTTTAACTTTGTGCGAATTACATAATTCCTGAAGTAATATTGGTGTTTTTTTTTACAAATCAGTGGTATGTATTTAGTTGTAAAAATTCTGATAATTGTGTAATATAGAATAGGATAATGAAGGGTTACCAGAATTATCCACGATTATTATTTATAAGAAACGGGGGGTATAGCAAAATGCAAAGGAAGAAATGTAGTAAGGTTTTGGCGGTTATGGCATGTTTATGTATACTGATTTCGATGATTTGCCAAAATTCAGTTTTAGTATTCGCAGATGTAAAAACGACGGCAGTAACGGTTAATTTTACAGAAAGCCCATATCAAATCCGTTCTAATATTACTGAAGTAAAGGATATTTTCGGTATTTCAGATATTTCTGTAAATACGGGAAAAGTAGAGTACAGTATTAGCGGAGATAAAGTTACCATAAAGGTATCCGAGGGTGTGCCATCAAGAATAGGTCCCCATACAAAATCTGTTACAGTTACGGAAGAAAATACATATGATGATTTCCCAGAATCGTTTACGTATAGTTTGGAAGGATATAGTGGAATTCTGCCTAAAGTGGATTCAGGCTATGATTCAAGCCGGGATTTATTCTGGGCAAAGTATAGTGGTAATGTAACAAACCCAGAAACTAAGTTCTATAAATATACTGTTAATTATACCTATACATTGAATGTTGCACCTCAAGTAACATTGACTTCACCTATAAATGGTGATGCTATAAAAGACAAAATTAACGTTCTTGGTTTTGTTAAAGATGAAAATGTTGGTGATATATTAAATGTATATTATGCTTTTGATACCTATACAGAAAGCACAATAGGTACAGCCTATAAAAGTTCAGTAACTGCTGATGGAACAGAGCAAGGTATAGATGGCACAATTGATATTACACCTTTTAGCCTAATAGATGGTAACCATAAGATATACATTTGGGCAGTTGATAAAAGAGGTGTTAGATCAGTTCCAGTGGAGACAAGTTTTATAGTGGATACAGTTGCTCCAGCTGCTCCTACGCTTTCTCAAGATCCTACAATTCCTACAAATAAGAGTGTCGATGTGAATGTGTCCTACCCTGCTGATGCAGCAGTAAAAGAAGTAAGAATAAATGGCGGAAGTTGGGTGCCATTTGATACTGCAGCAAAATACGGTAAAATAGTGATGGATGATAATGGAACTGTAGAGGCAAGGGCTACTGATTTGGCTGGAAATGTTTCCGAAATAGGAAAGCTGGATGTAACCAATATAGATAAAGTAGCTCCAGCAAAGCCTGTAATATCCCAGCAGCCAGACAACAGTACACCTACTAATGGTGATGTAGAAATAACAATAACATATCCGGCTGATGCGGCAGAAAAGCTTTATAAAGTAGGAACTGCCGGAACATGGACAAAATATGATACTGCATTTAAAATTCCCGCTAATGATACAGTTTATGCAGTATGTAAGGATGCAGCAGGTAACACTAGTGAAGTGGCGTCAATTGATGTTATGAATATAGACAAAGTTCATCCAGTTGCTCCGACGCTTGTTGCAGATATAACAACTCCTACAAATAAGGATGTTAATGTAACTGTGTCATATCCTGCTGATGCAGCAGTAAAAGAAGTAAGAATAAATGGCGGAAGTTGGGTGCCATTTGATACTGCAGTAAAAGGCGGAAGAATAGTGATGGATGCTAACGGAACTGTAGAGGCACGAGCTATAGATTCGGCTGGAAATGTTTCAGAAATAGGAAAGCTGGATGTAAATAATATAGACAAAGTATCTCCTGTAATGCCAGTTATATCGCAAGAACCAGTTAACACTATTTTTACAAATGGTGATGATACAATAACTGTTACATATCCTGCGGACGCAGTTGAAAAGCTTTATAAAATAGGAACCAGTGGAACATGGACAGAATATAAAGATACGTTTAAACTTACTGAAAATAACACAATTTATGCAGTGTGTAAGGATGCAGCAGGAAACACGAGTGAAGAGGCGTCTATTGTTGTTACAAATATAGATAAAATTCCTCCAGTTGCGCCTACTCTGGTTGCAGATATAACAACATCTACAAACAAAAGTGTGTCTGTAGATGTTTACTATCCTGCTGATGCAGCAGAAAAAGAAATCAGAATTGATGGCGGAAAATGGGTAGACTTTGACGATGTAGCAAAAGACGGAAAAGTAATAATGGATGAGAACGGAACTGTAGAAGCAAGGGCTATAGACGCCGCAGGAAACATATCAGATATAGGACGTTTGGTAATAAGTAATATTGATAAGACTTCGCCTGACACACCAGTATTAACTCCAGATACTACGGAACCTACAAATAAGTCAGTTACTGTATCGGTTTATTATCCTGGAGATTCAGTAACTAAAGAGATAAAAATTGGAGATGGCGATTGGGTGCCATATAAAGATCCGGTTGAAGTAGACAAAAATACAACAATTGAAGCAAGATCTGCGGATGATGCCGGAAATTATTCTCCTATAGGTAAGTATGAAGTTTCCAATATTGATACTACACCACCAATGGCTCCAGTTATAACAACAAGTGATGATGAAACAATAGCCAAACCAATAACTGCAACAATTACGCGTGGAAAGGATGAAGAATCCGGAGTTGATAGAACGGAGTATTGCTTGGAAGGCGCTACAACCAGCGATTGGCAGAAGTATGTAGAAGGAACTAATATACCAATAAAAAATATAGGCTCAACCAAGATTAGTGCCAGAACAATTGATAAGGCAGGTAATATTTCGCCTGTTGCAACCAAAACAGTGGTTATTAAAGAAGAAATCAAAAATAATGATGACCATAACAATAATAATGGTGGAATGCCTGTAAACAATGATACAAATTCAAATAATAATGGTGGCAATGTAACTGAAGATGACACGACTGTACCGGCAGTTACAGCTGTTGATCTGGCTGTTTTCCTAAGCTCAGACAAATCCAAATATGCTGAAGGCGATACAATCACATTTACCATAGAATATAAAAATAAATCTTCCGTGGCAGTAAATGATGTAATTGTAAAAGCTGAAATCCCTGCATATACAACTGTTGTTGACTTGGCAGGAGGCACTGCAAACGGAACAGCAATTGAATGGAAAATTGCAAAGTTAGCTGCTAATACTTCAGGTAAAATTGAGTATAAAGTTAGCGTAAATAAGTTGGATAAGGCTGAAATAAGCTCCTCAAACACAGCTACAGTTAAGAGTGCAAATGTGACAAAGACAGAAGATGATTCATCTAAAACCATATTCCTTTTGTACTCAGGCATAGATAACTATCATCCTAAGTATATTGCAGGTTATCTTGATAACACATTCAGACCAGGCAATAATGTTACTAGAGCTGAAGTTGCTGCTATGATGTATAGAGTGCTTGGAATTGATAAAATGGAATCAACTACTAAGAATTATACTGACCTGAAAAACACCCATTGGGCATATAAAAGCATAGTTGCTGTTACAAATGCAGGGCTATTTGCTGGTTACATAGATGGTTCATTCCATCCAGACAGTTATATAACAAGAGCTGAATTTGCTACCGTACTTGCAAATTATCTGGGACTTAAGAATGTTGAACATGATAAAATGAACTTCTCAGATATAAACAATCACTGGGCAAAGAACTTCATTGAAGAGATATATAGAGTTAAGTTGATAGAAGGATATATTGAAAACGGTGAAAGATTATTCAAACCTGACAATAATATCTCAAGGAGTGAAGCAGTAACTATAGTTAACAAGATGTTGTTCAGAGGTCCTCTATCAGGTATAGAGATGCCATTTAAGGATGTTGCCGAAACTCATTGGGCTTATGGTCAAATACTTGAAAGTGCGTTAGATCATAATTTCACAAGAAACGATGATGATTCGGAAACAGCAGTGATAAAATAATAAATGATTTAAAATGTGGGAAAGGGGCTGCTTTGCAGCCCCTTTTTTGTTGGTAGCAGAAATTGACTCAAATTTTAAATAAGCTAAAGTTCCTTCGATTTAAGGAATTTGCAAAGAAAATATTCTAAAATCTCAGGGGTTAAATTCCTACTGAGATTTTTTTGTGCAAAATGCATAACTTTGTGTGTAAATTCTGAAAGTATTTTTACAAAGGAGACTTGTATTTATTTTCGAAAAACTGTAACAATTGGAAAAAGTTGAATAGGATAATATATGGAAATACCATATTTCCATATATATTTATGTGATTGAAAACGGGGGTGCATAGCAACATGCGTAGGAAGAAATGCAGTAAAGTTTTGTCAATTGCAATTTGCTTTTGTCTAGTATTTGCAATGATTTGGCAAAACGTAGTTTTTATATCCGCTGAAGTAAAATTGGAACCAAGAACGGAAAACTTCTCGGAAAGTCCGTATCAAGACCGCTCTAAAACTGTAGAGATACAGGACATTTTTGACATCTCGGGTATTTCTGTAAATACAGGAAAGGTATCTTACAGTATAAGCGGAGATAAGGTTATACTAACGGTATCCGAGGGTGTGCCTTCGAGAGTGGGTCCCCATACAAAAGCTGTTACAGTATTGGAGGAAAACACTTATGATGATTTCCCTAATTTGATTCCCTACGATTTGGATGGTTATATTGGTGAAATCTCAAAAGTAGATTCAGGATATGACTCAATAAAAAAATTATATTGGGCAAAGTATTTTGGTAATGTGACAAAGGCTGAGTGCAACTTCTATAGTTATACGGTTAATTTTAATTACACTTTAAATGTTGCGCCGCAGTTATCTCTGTCTTCACCGAAAAGTGGAGATTTTGTCAAGGATAAAATTGATATTAAAGGGTTTGCAAAAGATGAAAATATCAGTGATATACTAGATGTAAATTATGCTTTTGATACATATACATCTAGTACAAAAGGGACAGCTTACATAAGTTCACTAATATCGGATGGTAAAGAACAGGATATAGATAACACAATTGAAATTAAACATTTTAAACTTAATGATGGAGCACATACCCTATATATGTGGGCAGTTGATAAACGAGGGGTAAGATCTGCGCTGGTAGAAACAAGTTTTACACTTGATACAATACCTCCTGATGCTCCGACGCTTACTCAAGATCCTACGACACCTACGAACAAGACTGTTGACGTGACAGTGTCTTACCCCGATGATGCAGCAGTAAAGGAAATCAGAATTAATGGAGCAAGTTGGGGGGGATTTGATAGTGCCGCAAAAGATGGAAAAATAACGGTGGACGAAAATGGAATTATAGAAGCAAGGGCTATAGATGTAGCCGGGAACATTTCCGATATAGGTATAATTAAAGTTACGAATATAGATAAAATAGCTCCGGCAAAGCCAGTTATATCTCAGGAACCAGTTAATAGCATTCCTACTAATGGAGATGTTGCGATAACTATTGCGTATCCTGCCGATGCAGCTGAAAAGCTTTATAAAGTAGGTATTGATGGTGCATGGATAGAATACAAGGACTCGTTTAAACTTATTGAAAATGAGACGGTTTATGCAGTATGTACGGACGAAGCTGGGAATAAAAGCGAGGAGGCTTCTATTGTTGTTACAAATATAGACAAAATTCCTCCGGAGGCTCCAATATTGAGAGCCGATATTACAATACCAACAAACCAGAGTGTTAATGTGACAGTTACTTATCCTGCTGATGCAGCAGTAAAGGAAATCAGGATAAATAGTTCTGCATGGGAGAAGTTTGACACTAAGGCAAAAGACGGGAAAATAATAATGGATCAAAACGGAACTGTAGAAGCAAGGGCTATAGATGCGGCTGGAAATATATCAGATATAGGACGTTTGGTTATAAGTAACATAGATAAGACATCGCCAGATACACCTATATTGAAGCCAGATACTACAAAGCCCACAAATAAATCGGTTACTGTATCAGTTTATTATCCTGGGGATCCAGTTACAAAGGAAGTTAAAATAGGGGATGATGGTTGGAAACCATATGATGGAAAGCCTATTGTAGTAGACAAAAATACAACAATTGAAGCAAGATCTACGGATGATGCCGGAAATTATTCTCCAACAGGTAGACTTGTGGTTGACAATATTGATACTACACCTTCTACAGCGCCTGTAATAACAACCAGTGCGGACAAAACCACAGAATCGCCAATAATAGCAACAATTAAGCCTGGAAAGGATGAAGAATCTGGAGTTGACAGAACGGAATACTGTTTAGCTGGTGCAACAACTAGTGATTGGCAAGAATATGAAAATGGAAGTCTGATTACAATAACAAAAATAGGAGAAACCAAGATTAACGCAAGAACAGTTGATAATGCAGGTAATGTTTCGCCTGTTACAAGTAAAACAGTAACTATTAATAAATCAACAAATGGTGACAGCAACAATAATAATGACGATAGGCATACACCTCCACCTCAAGATAAAAATTCAAATGACGATAATAACAATAACAAAAATACCAATCAATCTTACTCACCTGTACCGAACATTACGGTTGTTGATTTGGCTGTTTTTCTAAGCTCGGATAAATCCAAGTATGCTGAAGGTGAGATAATTAAATTTGCTATTGAATATAAAAATAAATCAGCTGAAACAGCATCTAATGTAATTGTAAAAGCTGAAATCCCTGCATATACAACTGTTGTTGACCTGGCAGGTGGTACTGCAAAAGGAACAGCAATTGAATGGAAAATTGCAAAGTTAGCTGCTAATACTTCAGGTAAAATTGAGTATAAAGTTAGCGTAAATAAGTTAGATAAGGCTGAAGTAAGCTCCTCAAACACAGCTACAGTTACTAGTACATATGTGACAAAGACGGAGGATGATTCATCCAAAACCATATTCCTGTTATACTCAAACGTAAATAACTATCATGCCAGATATATAGCAGGTTATGAAGATAATACATTTAGACCGGGCAATAATGTTACCAGAGCTGAAGTTGCTGCTATGATGTATAGAGTGCTTGGTATTGATAAAGTGGAATCACTGAATAGGAATTATTCTGATGTGAAAAGCACGCACTGGGCATATAAATGTATAAATTCAGTTACAAATGCAGGTCTGTTTATGGGCTATAGAGATGGTTCATTCCATCCTGACAGTTATATAACAAGAGCAGAGTTTGCTACGGTGCTTGCAAATTATCTGAAACTTAAGAATGTTGAACATGATAAAATAAACTTTTCAGATATAAACAATCACTGGGCAAAGAACTTCATTGAAGAGATATACAGAGTTAAATTGATAGAAGGATATATTGAAAACGGTGAAAGGTTATTCAAACCTGACAATAATATCTCAAGAAGCGAAGCAGTAACTATTGTTAATAAAATGTTGTTCAGAGGACCACTTTCAGGAATAAGAATGCCCTTTAAGGATGTTGCTGAAAATCATTGGGCTTATGGGCAAATCCTTGAAAGTGCTTTGGATCACCATTTCACCAGAGCAGAAGATGATTCGGAGATAGCAGCAGTTGAAAAGTAAAGATTAAAGGGAAAAAAGGGGCTGTTTTTTGACAGCCTCTTTTTTCTTACTGAAAGAAGCTCTTAATAAAGCATGCAAATTCATAATCGCGTTTGCATATTTGTATGATCTAATAATAAAATTCTGTGATTTGCGCGGAATAAATATAAAGTTTTAGTTTTTATATACCTAAAAAAGTGATAGAATATGTAAAAGATTTATATAATTATGAAAATGAGGGATTACTTTGGGGAGAAATTTACTGAGGATACTGGTTTTATTACTTGTTGTTTCAACAATGCAGATAACAACAAAGGCAAGTACAGAGAATTTGGATGTTAGAATAAACGATGTAGATGTAAATTTTAATACATATCCTTGTTTGATTGATAATAGGGTTATGATACCTGTAAGGGAAGTATTTGAAACTTTTGGTTTTGAAGTTGGATGGGACGATAAGGATAGGACTGCTATATGCACAAAAGATAACAATAAGGTTTTATTTGATGTAGGTAAGGGTTGCTTAGTTATTGATGGGAAGGATGTAATGGTAAATCCAGGATTACCTGTAATCAATGGAAGGGTCCTTGCGCCGGAAGAAATGATTGAAAAGGGTTTGGGTATTGAAGTTAAGTTGGACAAGAAAGAAGGAATAGTTTATTTTTCAGAAAAAAGCACCGGGGATATTTCTGTTTCAGGCAGCGATAATGTTGTTGCAAAGGGCGAAGATATAATAGTTAATATTTCGAGGTCGCATAGTATTGATAAAGTGAATGAAATTATAACAGAGGCAGATAAACTATATGATGAAAGTAATCTAGTTGGTGCCATTAATAAGTATAAAGAAGTGCTTAAAAATATTTCATGGGCGAAAAATCCGGAGGAATACATTTATGTAATGAATAACCTTGGATGCTCTTATGTAAAACTATCATCAGCGATAAACAGCGAAGAAAATCTGATAAAGGCAATTTCACTGTTTGAAGAAGTTTTGGAAAAAGTTGATGATAACAAATTTGCATATGAGAGAGCTTACACCTATAAATTATCAGCGGCTGCTTATATGTCATTGTCTTCGGTAAGGGATATGGAAAGCAATGCTTCAAAAGCTATGTCGGAAATTGATGAGGCATTGAAGTTTTTTAATAAAAAAGATTATCCTTATGATTATGCAAATATTCAAAATATAAAAGGAATAAATTTTACTCAGCTTTCAGTTACAAATAGTATGGAAGAAAATATAAAAAAAGCTTTTGAATGTTTTGATGAGGCTTTAGGAATATTTACAGAGAAGGATTGCCCGGCTGAATTTGCATATACGCGATTTATGCAAGGTATAGCTTATACTTATTATTTTAGGGTGAGGGGGGAAAATGAGTCATTAGATAAGGGAATTGCTGCATTTAAAGACGCTACCAAGTATATTACTACGGATAGTGATCCTGAAAAATATGCTCGAATCCAAACTAACCTTGGGAATTTGTACCTGCAATACTTGATGGTTATACCGAATGAAGAAAATATCAACAATGCTGTTAAAGCCTACGAGGAAGGTTTTAAATTTTATACATTGGAAAGATATCCTTTTCAGTATGCGGCTAACCAGAATAACTTAGGTTTTGCATATTTTATATCTTATGCTGGTGATACCAACAGAGAAAAGTTGGAGAAAGGGCTTAAAGCATTGGACGAAGCATCTAAAGTATTTACTATAGGCGATTACCCTTTTTGCTACGGACTCGTGAGTGTAAACAGGGGACGAATTTATACTGCATTAGAAAATATAGGAGATGGTGAAAACAACTGCAAAAAAGCTATAAGCTTTTTTCAGGAAGCACTGAAGGTTTTTACGTCGGACAAGTATTTGTTTTATAATTCAGAAGCTAGCGTGCATCTAGCAACAGCATATGCTACTTTGGCAGACTATTGTGATTTTGAAGATAATTTAATGAAGGCTATAGATTATTACAATAAAGCATTGGATTTTTATACTCTTGAAGGCTATCCTGTTTACTATGGTGATATAAACAATAGTCTTGGAAGAGCTTATTATAATCTTGCGTTGGCCAAAAATGCAGGGGATAATTTTAACAAAGCTATTAATTCATACGAGTGTTCACAAAAAGTCTTTAATGAGGGAAGTTTCCCATATATGTATTTGTATTCTATTATGGGAATGGGTGATGTATATCGTAATTTTGCACTTTTGGATAATACGGTGGAAAACAGCCAGAAGTCTATAGGAGAATATAAAAAGGTTTTGAATTCAGAGTATAAGATGGATAGACCTCTCTGTAATGAATATATGCAGGTTTATATTGCAGTAAACTATCTCAATATGTCAAAAGCAGCAGATAAAGAAAAGAATTTGAGTAACGCTATTGATATCTGTAATAAGCTTTTGGGGATTAAAGAAATTCAGGATGATTCATATCTTTATGGTTATACAAATTATAATTTGGCTCAAGCTTATTTGGAATTGGCAGACTTGGGTGAAAGTGAACTGAATCTTAAAAAAGCTTTAGAGTTCAATAGTAAGGCACTTGAGCTTTTGAACACGGAAGATAACCGTTTTTATCACTTGATGTTAGTTAAGAATGCTGGAGATATTTATCAAACAAAAGCAGATATTAGAGACAAAGAAGAGAATCTTTTAAAATCCCTGAATTCATATAATGAAGTTTTGGACGCATTGCAAGGTGAAGTGAGAAATTTTGAACAACTTTACATAAGTGTTGCTAGTGCTAAAATAAGCGCTCTAAACAAACTTGCTCAAATAAAAGACAGAGCGAAGAACCTGGAAGAAGCATTTAAGTTGTGTGATGAATGTCAGGATAAGTATTCGGTTGAGGAGTGGCCTCTAGCTTATGCGGGTTTTTGTGATCTCAAGGGTGACTTATATGATAGCCTATCAATAATTGAAAATAGAAATGAAAATATTATGAAGGGAATGGAGCACTATGATAAGGCTTTAAAAGTTTATACATTTGAAAAGTATCCGTCAGTATATCAGGAGATTGTAAAGAAAAGGAATAATATGGCGAAGGATTGAAAAAATGCGTTAGATTTAAAATATAGTGATAAACAGATAAGATTAGAACGAATATAATTTTGAATGGGGAGAATGCTATGGAAAACTATAATTTGGATATAAGGAATATATTGGAAGTTATATTCAGAACTACAAAGAAAAGAGGTAATATTCTTGCAGATAGCTATCTGATTAAAGATCCTTCAATTATCTCAAAATGGAAGAACTCCAAAACACAGCCTACAAATGAAGACATTATAAAAATAGTTGAGTTTGCATATGAAGAGTCAACAGAAACTCAGCGTAAAATAATGAGAAACGAGATTACGAACTTGATTAATAACTCTTACCTAAAGGGTGTGATTAGAAGTTCATTGATAAGTATAGAGGATTTTAAAGAGTTTTTATCAGAGGTTTTAAAATTAGTTACAGTTGTACTGGGGAAAGAAGCTCATTATGAAGAAATTGGTGATGGTAGTTTAGAAATTAATGAGTCTAATGGAATTGAGGGCATTGCGAAGAATACGATTGAGATGGAAACGATAACAGCTTTTTCAGAAGGTATTGAAGGAAAGTATTCTGGAGTTATAGAGTTCAATATGTCTTTGTCAAAGGATAGAGGGGAAAGGTATGTTGGAAGGTTAGAAAAAGATGTTAAAAATAAAAGTGATAATGATATAAATAAGGAGAATATGCCACGGAAATTGCAAAAGAAGCTAAAAGCTTCAGTTGTATTCGGAACACTTTTAGTTGTTGTTTCAGCCTTTTTGGCAGTAAATGCTGCAACAAATGGTCAGCCTGAGAATCAAAAAGCGGCAGTATCGGGTGAAAACACTTATAATGAGCAGAAAAATGCAGAAATTACTCCCAGGCAGTCGCAAAAGCCAAAAGATAAAGCCAGCGATAACTCTCAAGCGAGCGATGCAGCTACGAACCCTAAAAATACGGGCAATCCGGCTTTAGAATCCAAAATCGATATAAATGATGTTGGTAGTAAAATAAGTTCTGAAGTAATTGCTGAACCAAAGGTTAATCATGAACAAGATAAAAATGAAGATATATGCAGTTCCCAAAAAAGTAACGTAACAGAAGGGAAGGAATCAAGAGAAACAAAAAACGACACGACTGTAAACGATTTGACTGCAAACGATTCGACTGCAAACGATTCGACTACAAACAATACAACTACAAACAACACAAACACAAATAACACAACCACGAACAATACAACCACGAACAATACAACCACGAACAATACAACTACAAACAACACAGACAATTCCACCAACAATACCTATAATACAAACAACACAATAACAGATGGGGATGTCATTATATTTGGGGATCATAATAAAGTGGGTAAGGGAAATAATATTTCTATCAATATTGAGTAAATATATTGTTATCCCGAACTGTGCGTATCTAATTTATTCTAATGCTTTGTGTTGAGGTGGAGATTATGAAAAGTAAAGCATTGGGAGCATTTTTGATTGCAATAATTATTATAACCTCTTTTTCATGCGTTCTTGCAGAGGATAAAAAACTAATACTGGATAACGGTGGGAATTCATTAAATGCTCCGCAAATAGTAATAGACAAGACTGTATATGTTTCAGCAGTACCGGCGTTGGAGTTTCTTGGATGGAATGTGGTGCTAAATTCTTTTGAAAGATCTGTTAGCTGTACAAAGGATAAGAGTCAGCTCATTTTTAAAGCAGGTAGTACTGAAGTAAGTCTGGACAGTAAAACTATAATACTTGACAAGCCTGTAGCTATTTCGGATGGTATTATTTATGTACCGAGCAAGTTTATAGCCAGGGAGTTTGGAGTACAAATCAGGTGGAAGAACAAAGAAAACCTCATAATCTTATCAGAGTATGATGAAGATAATGTATATATTGAGGGAGAAGGAAATATAGTTATAGCTGGGAACGGTATCATTGTGAATGTTTTTGAGCCTTACACAACCGATACGATATATGACATGCTTGGTTATGCAGACAGGCTTCTGAAAAAGAATGATGCTGAGGAAGCTATTGAGAGTTACAGGGACATTCTTGAGAACATAACTTCTGATGACAATCCCGAATTATATGAGCATGTATTAATTAATATTAGTAATGCATATTGTCTTATGGCTGAAATGAAAGATGTCAAGAAAAATATAACATTTGCAATTGATCATTATGAAAAGGCACTTGAACTTTATAAAGCAGAAAATGTTTTTGACAGTAATGCTTCTGTTCTAAACAATCTTGGAAATGCTTACAGGGTTTTATATGAGATTACTGGTGACAGAAAAGATTTGGACAGGTCTGCAGATTTAATAAATCAGGCATTAAAAACTTATGATGGAAAAGGTTTTTGGCTTGATAATGCGTTAGTTAATTATAATTTAGGTTTGACATATCATGACCTTGGGTTAAAGGACGAAGCTTGTAAAAGCTTGAATGAAGCAATTCTTTTATACAAGAAAGCTCTGGACCTATATACATTAGAAGCTGATTCTTACACTTGTGCAATGATACATTATAACTTAGGGAACATCTATACAATAATTTCTGAGACTGAAGATCCGGAAATGAACCTTAAAGGGTCGATAGCAGCTTATGAAGAAGCGTTAAAAGCATGGAGTGTGGAAAGTTATCCCCGAAATTATGCTAAAGTACATAAGCGCATAGGAGAGGCATATAGGAGAATGTATAGGATTAATGGGGGCATTGAAAGCCTAAAACTTGCCATGACTGAGTATCAGGAGAGTTTAAGGCTGTTCTCTTTAAGAAAGTACCCGGTAGATTTTGCAAAAACTTATACAGATATAGGCGATATGTATTTAGAGTTATCCTACTTTGAAGATGATTATAAAATGCTGTTTGAAGCTATTACTTCGTATCATAAGGCACTAAAAGTTTTTGGGCCTGTTGATTACCCTGTTTATTGTGAATATATTGGAGGGAAATTAGCTCAGGTTTATAGAATTTTGATAATGAAAATGATGTTATGAGAATTTTGTGTGTTGCGAAAGAATGAATACTGTTGTATCATTTATATAAACTAAATGATTTAAAGGTGATGTATATGGATATTAAGGAAGTTGCATATCTTGCAAAGAAGGCATCGATTAAGCTCGCAGCAGCTGATACTGAACTTAAAAATAAATCCTTGAATGAAATTGCAAGGCTGATTGAATTACGAAAGGAAGAAATCTTCAAAGCAAACCAGGAAGATATTCAAAGGAGTGAAAAAGAAAACCTTGCTTCTCCACTATTAAAGAGGCTTAAGTTTGACGACAACAAATTATCCGAAGTTATTAGTGGGATAAAAAGCTTGATTGAGCTTCCAGATCCAGTTGGAAAAACAATTGCTTCATCTGAACTGGATGAAGGGCTGGAGCTTTATAGAGTGAGCTGTCCTATTGGTGTAATAGGGGTGATATTTGAATCAAGACCTGATGCTTTGGTTCAGATATCAACGTTGTGCTTGAAAAGCGGTAATTCTGTGCTTTTAAAGGGTGGAAGAGAAGCTATAAATACTAACAAAGTACTAGCTGAGATAATTAGGGATGCTTCAGAAAGTGTAGGCATTCCATCAGGCTGGATACAGCTTCTTGAAACAAGAGATGATGTAAATGAAATGCTCAAAATGGATGAGTATATAGATCTGATAATTCCTAGAGGCTCTAATGAGTTTGTCAGATATATTATGGAGAATTCCAATATTGCTGTTTTAGGTCACGCAGATGGTATATGCCACTGTTATGTTGATGCTGGAGCAGACGTTAAAATGGCTGTCGGAATTGTTGTTGATTCCAAAACCCAATATGTAGCAGTATGTAATGCCACTGAGACTTTACTTGTGCATAAGGATGCAGCAAAAGAGTTTCTACCTATCCTAAAGGCTGAGATGCAAAAAAAGAACGTTGAACTTGTTGGCTGTGATAGAACAAGAGCTATAATAGATGTGCCTGCTGCAACTGAAGAAGATTGGAAAACCGAATACCTTGACTATAAATTGTCGATAAAGGTTGTAGATAGTGCAGAAGAAGCAATAGATCATATAAATACTTACGGTTCAGGGCATACCGATTCAATTATATCAAGCAATAAAGAGAACGTTGAATTGTTTATGAACCTTGTTGATTCTGGAAATGTATTCTGGAACTGTTCTACACGTTTTAGTGATGGCTTCAGGTATGGTTTTGGCGCAGAGGTAGGAATAAGTACAAATAAGATACATGCAAGAGGACCGGTCGGATTGGATGGTCTGTTGATATACAAATACAAGCTTGTAGGAAATGGACACATCGTTGCTGATTATGCCAGCAAAGCAAGAAACTTTACGCACAAGAAGATTGATAAGGATTTTAAATTGTAATTTGATAAGGTTATACAAAGAATAAATATGAGTGGGAGCGTTGAAAACTACTTTAATGTAGGAAGCAATGCTCCCTTGTTTTGTTTAGAAATGAAGAAATTTGATAGTCCTAAGTCCTAAATCAATAAACATTCAAGAAATATTCAAGTTTTGTTCAAGCCACTAAGTGAGAATTTGTTTTATAGTAATATCTCAGGTATTATACAATCAGAGTTACAGTCGAAAGCAAGTACCTGACTGTGGGGCTAGAGTTTATGCTGGATATCGCAATTATTGATGATGGAATAAATGAAGGACTATATTGTTTAAATAGTCTAAAATATAATATAGAAATTACTCAGAACCTTGAGATAATAACTAGAGACGGATATGATAAGTATTCTTCAAGTCATGCCACAATATGTGCAGCAATAATAAAAAAGTTTGCTCCTGAGGCATCGATTAGCAGCGTTAAGATTCTGAATGATAAGAGAAGGTGTCTATGTAAACAGCTAATAAAAGCAATAGAGTGGTGTATTGCGAAAACAGTGAAAATAGTTAATTTAAGTTTAGGGACTATTTATTTTGATGATTACCCAGAATTGCTTAAGATTATTAACTATGCCGCTAAAGAAGGGGTAATTATTATTGCGGCGTGCAGTAACCAACGTGTAATGACTTACCCATCAAGTTGTACTAACGTAATAGGTGTAAAAACAGATTTTACGTACAAACTCAAAGGAGAAGGATACATTTATAACTTTTATCCGTATGACGGTATTGATATTACAAGCTGCAGTGTATTTGATCTGGTAAAATATAATGGAGGAGTATCTCGCAGTGATTTATGCAACAGTTATGCTACTCCATTTATTACTGCAAAGGTATATGAAATTGTAAAAGGAAATCCGTATATTACTGTTGATGGCGTTAAGGCAAAGCTTATTGATGGGTCAGTGAATAGAAAGGATAAAACTGAACAGTCACACTTAATTAAAAATGTAGATTGGGTAGAAAAGGCTCTTTTGATTAATCTTAATAATCTTACAATCCAACTTCCTAAATATAATCATAATTATAAAATAGTTGATCAAATCAATTTAAAATGTGATTGTTATTGTAGTGCTATAAAAAACATAAGAAATTTACTGGATGAAACCAAAAGAATTATTGTGGAATTTGATACGGTTATTTTAAATGCTAATAATTTTGCTTGTGTACATGAAAAGTGTGCGAGTGAGGATTTATTAAACGAGATAATTAGTAGAGGTAAAAATGTGGTTTATCTTGATGATAATGAAATAAATAAAGAGCTGAAGCTTTCTGGTATAAGTGAAAAAACAAAGATTTGGCATCCATCTATATTTAATTATTTAGACAACCCTGCTACAAGGAGTATGGGTATTCCATTAATCTGTGTGAATGACTTTATGGGTGATAAGCTTATGGAGTTACTAGATGAGCTTGGTAAGAAGTTTAGAAATGATAAATATAACGTAGTACTAGCAAGTGATACATGTATTGGAAACTTATTTGGAATAAATTATTCACCGCTTTTTAACCGATCAAAGTTTAACAAATACGATCCTGCCAGACTTCAAACATTGTGTGGATTATACAATCCTGATGTAATTATTTATGGGATCAATGCAATTTCCAAAGATTTCGATTATTTTAAATATAAAAATAGCTCTTTTGAAGTAGATATAGAAATTGTTATAACTGAGAATTATGACGAAATCAACAAGTTTATAAACTTTTGTTGGGACAAAAACAGTCAATTAGCACTGCTAATACCTGAAAAATCGTTTAGGGATAAAGAATTATGCACCAATAAAAATATTACAATTTTTGATTTATGTAGCAAATCCTTTATAAATGACCTATATAAATATATAATTAGCTTTTATAATGATAATTAAACATTAAAATGTATATTAAAAATTTTAATTCTAACAGTTAAATTATTTGTAAAAAATATGTTTGATTTTGTTGAAAAGATGTATAATTTTGTTAGGAAGATATATATTACGGGTTTAGATGTGGTTAATTTAAAAGGGGGATTATAATGAAGAGATTCAATGAAAGACCTTTGTGTTTGGTTTTTGTAGTTGCATTTCTGTTAAACACGTTGATGATTAGCTCTGTATCAGCTGCTGGGATTGCCATGCCTGAAGGAAAAGGCGATATTAATGGAGATGGCAAAGCTAACTATTATGACGGTATTATCTTTAAAAGTGTTTTACTTGGACTGAGAACATTTGCTGATAGCACTGCTCAAGAGCAAGCTGATGTGAATGATGATGGCGATTGCGATTCTAATGACTATGAATACTTTTTATCACTTGCTCCAGTGAGATCTGTTTGGGGTGATACAAACAACGATGGACAATTAAGTTCGATTGATTTAGGTTACTTCCGGTCATACCTTTTAGGGTTTGAAATACCAGTTGAGCCGATTTTCCGTAAGGAATATATATGGGATGTTAATGTTGACGGTAAAATTGACAGCATAGACTTTGCATATATAAGAGGTTTTATTTTAGGTACAATCATAAAGTTACCTATAGAAGACTATGTAAGAAGCCCAATAATAGATCCAGTAACAGGTCCAATATTAAATTAAACAAATAATAAAAGACTAAACCTGTATATATTCATCTCTTAATGGAAAGGGCAAAAAATCTCGCCCTTTTCCTATGTTTGCAAATAACATGAATCATAATATAGTATATATAGATTGTTGAAATTAATATAAAATTTGAAAGGGTTGATAATGATGAAAATAGCTGAAGGCTTAGAAATACTTGAAATACCAGCGGTTCTTATGAATGGGCCGGGTGTTATTCATCCTTCTCTTATTTGGGATAATGATGAAGTAGTACTAATAGATGCAGGGCTTACACATCAAACTCACCAATTTCGTGAAGCTATTGAGAAAGCCGGTGTACAATTTGAACGTTTGAGCAAAATAATTATCACTCATGCCGACGCTGATCATGTCGGTGGCTTAGCTGGCATTTTGAAAGAATCAACTCAAAAAATCACAGTATTTGCACATGAAAAAGAAAAACCATATATTGAGGCTGAAGTTTTACCGCTTCGATTAGAACAAATGGATGCTCAGGCAGCTGCATTGCAGGGGGAGTTGGGGCAGCAGATGAAAAAACTGTGTGATGCTCTTAGGGCCAATTACAAAATGTTAAAAGCAAACGTTGATGTGACTGTAGACGACGGACAGGTACTTCCTTATTGCGGTGGAATTACAGTTATCTATACTCCGGGGCACACATTCGGGCATATCTGTATTTACCATCACAAGAGCAAAACCCTTATAGCAGGAGATGCTTTCAATGTTGAAAATGGGGAACTGGTATATGCACCAGCGTTTACTCTTTTTGACAAAGACAAGTATAATGAGTCTATAAAAAAGCTTACCAAGTATGACATCGAAACGGTAATTTGCTATCATGGCGGAGTTTATAGGGATAATCCCAATGAACGTATTGCCGTATTAGCAGGGGAACAGTAGAGTTTTAAGTGCAAATTATTTGAACTGTCCTATGAGGTTTGAGGGGCAGTTTTTTGATCTTTACATACTGCGGTTTTGAGAAAATCCAGCACATATCTGTTGAATTCCTGAGTTTTTTCTACAAAAGGCAAGTGACCGCAATCAGACATGACAACTTTTTTTGAGTTTTGTATGTTTCTACAAACATATTCCCCGACCTCTATGTTAAATGCTTTGTCCTTATCGGAAATTACAATCAAGACAGGAATAAGTATTTCTTTTAATCGCTTATTGGCAAGGGGTTTTTGAGGTATAGCCAGATTAAAGTCCCAACTGTAAAAATTCTTTTGAGTTCTAACTGTCTCAAGTACTTTTTCCCTGGCTTCCTCCCTGTGTTCAGGCGGAAAAAAGTATTCCCAGAATGGATTGTTTATAAATCTATCTATTGCAGCCTCAAATCCTTTAGATTTCAGACAGAAGATGTTTTTCATTGCTTCAAACATCACTTGCAGCGGATAATGGCATCCATTTACAGATGGAGCAACCAGTATAAGCTTATTAACCAATTTCGGATATTGCAGGGCAAAATCAATCGCAACACTCCCTCCTGAGGAAGACCCGATAATATTGGCTTTTCTTATTTCCAATTGATCAAATAATGCTTTTAAATCCTCGTGATGTGAAAAAGCAGATTTAGGAGTATCAGACTTGCCATATCCTCTTTGGTCATACCATATTACTTTGTAATAATCAGCAAAACAATCTACCTGGTAATCCCAGATCCTGGAGTCATTAAAATTGCCATGAATCAAGATTAACGGTTCTCCTTCTCCCTTCGTGGAATAGAACAATCTACCGTTGTCAATATTTAAGTAATTGCTTTTAATGTTATTCATAATATATTTCCCTCCAAATGATCAAACCAGTTTTCCACGTCCTATGATCTGTTAATTTTAATTGGAACCCACAATTCCTCCTCTGGACTGTGCCCATGTAAATTGTAACACTCGATACACGGCAAATCCTCCAGCTCATAACCTGATATGGGTAGCCATTCAATGTATAACCGTTTCCAGGCCTCAATAACGTTTGGAAACACTGCCCATGTACTTTTAGGTATTATCATTTTTTTCATTTCAGCAAAATCTGGATTGTCATAGCGAACTCCCATAAGATAATTAAATTTGGGGTCTGTAATGGAAGCTTGTTCTCCACAAATTCCTAAAACTCCAGCAAGCTTGCATTTAGGGTTTTCCCATGACATATCTATTAATTTTTTCAGCAAGCCATTCTCACTGGCTTTCCTCCACAGTTCCGGAATGGTTTTGAAGGCATCCTCTGTTACAACAGGCTCCTTTATTCCAACAATCAAACACTCAAAATCTAATTCTTCAATCCTGTACTCCATTTCAGTCTGTCCCCTTATTGTAAGTTGAAAGGACATTTTGGGATAAGCTTTTAATTGTATTCCCCTTAACCGGGCTGCTGTCGGCTTAACTCCATGAAGATTATAGAATGCCCGGGCAAATGAATCGGGAGAATCATAGCCATATTTTAATGCAACATCTATCACGCGGGCATTGGTGCTTTGAAGCTCAAATGCCGCAAGAGATAATCGTCTTCGTCGTATGTACTCGGACAAAGATATTCCTGCTATTGAAGAAAACATTCTTGGAAAATGGTAAGTTGAGCAACATGCCAGTTTTGCTGCTTCGTTTATATCAATTTTATCGGATAAGTTTTCTTCTATATAACTCATCGCCTTATTCATTCGTTCAAGCCAACCCAATTTATCAACCCTCTCAATACAATAATAAATTAAATGGAATAATTCTCCCCGACTTTCAAGGCACAAATATGTCGGATGCCAATTTTGATTGTCTATATCCATATTTTATCAAATCACACGCGTTTTCGTCCATGATAACAAGGTTTATTAAGATTATACAAATATGCTACGAATGTTTTATGAAGAGGTTGAAACTCAATTTAAAATCTCTGAATATCCTACCAAATCTATAGCTTCGAGGTTTGCTGGAATAAAAATGAGATTTGACTAATAAGGTATAATGTGTAAAAATGTATGTGTAAAAATACAAAAATCTAAATAAATATTGTTGGGGGGAATAACTTAATTATGTTCAAGAAACAAGATTGTGGCAGAAAAATAATGTCTGTCATACTATGTTTATGTTTAATGCTTTCATCCGCATTAAATGTAATGGCTGCTGAACCAGACCAACTAACTGGTGCAGCTAGTAAAGCAAATGAGTGGCTTGCTGAAAATCAGGATATGGATGGAAAATGGGCTGCAGACTTTTACACTGACTGCATGTTTTATACTTCTGAAATCAGCAGATATTTAAAAAACGAAGGTGTTTTAAATGCTGTTGTAAGTAAAGCTGAAGTTTATTTAAAGGCTCTTAAAGAGGAGAAAAGCAATAACTATTTTGCTGCATTAATTGCAGGAGCTTTAGATGAAGGATATCGCAAGGAAATTATCAATTCTTTGATTTCTGCACAAAAATCTGATGGTGGTTGGGGAACAACAGATTATTATGAAAGTGATGTATCTGATACTATAAATGTTCTCAAAACGCTAATAGAACAAAACTCCGATATTAATTCCATAAAACAGGGGATTGATTATTTGCTTCAGAAACAAAATTCTGACGGAAGTTGGTCAGTTATTGATGGAAGCAGCGGAAACATAGCTTTAACTGCGGAGGTTGCAATTGTAGTAAATCAATTCAGTACCGTCACAGGACTTACTTCTTCAAGTCTTGAGTCTGCTATGATAAAAGCAGGAGCATATCTGGAAGCAAATCTGGGTACTGATGGCACGTGGGGTACTGATGAGGGTTCAATTGAAGATACTCTTTTAGCTTATAGAGCAGTGTTGCTTACAGTTGGTACCGGGCCAGTTAGCACAATAGAAGATACTATTATTGGTCTTCAGAATGAAAATGGCAGTTGGTATGATGATGGATATATAACCATGCTTGCAGCCAAAGCCTTGAAAGAGAGAAGAACTTTGCCGGTTGCACAGATTAATTATATAAAACTATTCGCTGCTGCAACTGACGGAAAAAAAGTTGAGTCATACAGTTATAATCCTTATGAGTCTTTCGATATTGAGGTTGATACCAAAACCGATAATATTGACTCAAAAATGTTTGTATTTATTAAAAAACCTGATGGTACAGCTGTATCATTGCCTTCAAATGGTGCTCCATCGTGGAATACAGCTAATAATCTTGCAGGCGTATACTCCGTGGAAGCAATTGTTAAGGACAATTCAACTGGACGTGTAATGGCAAGACTTGAAAAGAGCTTTACAATTAACCCGGGATTTAGAGCCGGAAATGTAGTTGTTTCATTAAAACCTCACTTTACGCGTGTGGATAAGCCTGTAAAGGTTAATGCCGAGATTTCTGTAGAGAATTTCTCAAACATTAACAAACAGGTTGAGGTTTGCACAGCAGTTTATAGTGAAGATAAAATAATTGCGTCTGCCAGCAAAATGGTGGAGTTTGATTTAGACGATCCGATGCCTATATCAGGTACAATTTCATTTGATCCTGATGTTTCATCCGAAAAGGATTATATTGTAAGGTCTTTTGTATTTGACGGTTCTAAAAAAATAGCTGAAGGACAGGATACTTTTAAGGTTTTGCCGTTGGCAGATTCACAGACTTTTGACTATAACCTTATGCCTGGTGAGGAAGTGTCGGAGAACCTGAATGTTGTAATACCGGAATTGCCCCCGAAAGCAGACGTAATATTCTCATTTGACTTGACAGGAAGTATGGGAGGTATATTGAGCACTGCAAAGGCCAGAGCAAAAGCCATAATGACCGAACTCAACAAACTGGGTGTTGATATAAATTATGGGGTTGTATCATATATGGATTATCCTAATGGTTCCTATGGTTATTCAGGTGATTACCCATACAAGCTTGACTGCGCACTTACAGAAAGCACAGCATCAGTATCAGATTCTATTAATTCGTTGTATCTTGGAAATGGTGCTGATTCACCAGAGTCTTATACAAGAGTTCTTTATGAAAGCTATGCTGATACAAATATAGGATGGAGAAATGGTGCAAAGAAAATCTTTGTAAACTTTGGTGATGATATTCCTCATGATAATAATATTAATGAAGGTATGCCAGAGTTGACAGGAATTTATGATACAGGAAGAGATTTAGGACGGGATGGTTTGATGGGAACTGAGGATGATCTTGACCTTCAGAAAGTTCTTTCAGAAATGGCTGATAACAAAATTGAACTTATTGCATGCCAAACTAATGGAGCATGTGGAGATTACTGGAAATATTGGGCTGGCTTGACTGGTGGTAAACTATATGACACAAATTCTGCCGATATGGCAAATGATGTAGTTAAAGCAGTAACTGACAGCTTAACATCTGCTGATATAAAAAATCTTAAGTTGGTACCTTCTGTTGGTGGCGATGAATGGATATACCGAATTACTCCAGAGTCATATTCCGGTAAAACAAATACTGTAGTTCCCTTTAATGTTTTTGTCAAAGCACCGTTAGGTACAAAAAAAGGTTTGTATACCTATGATTTAGATGCAATAGATATCAATGGGGTTAAATATGCTACATATAAGTTTAATATTGATGTTGTTACAGATGAAGTTGCGCCTACAATTCGTACTGTGATTTCAACAAATAAGGGACAATATTTACCTGACCAAAACGTTGATATTAAAGCATCTGCAAAAAATATTACCAATACAGAAGCGGATTTTACTGGCAAAGTGGAAATTGTTGATTCTAAGGGCAAAGTTGTTGATATGATAGAAGATAATATAAAAACGCATTGGGGAGCCAATGAAACAAAGGATTTGAACTTCAAATGGAATACAGGCAAGTCCATTGCAGGAAGATATAAGGTGAAAATTACATGGACAAACGAGAAAAACGAGTTTTCAGCTTATTGTGAATTTGCAGTAAGTCCCGATGGACAGGTGAAAAATTCGGTAAGTACCGATAAGATTTCCTATTATGCTAATGAAAGAGTTAATATTCTTGAAACCGTTACAAATACAAGTAAAAATGCCATTGTTAGTGATTTGTATGTACAGACAAGAATAGAGGATTCAAAGGGAAAATCAATATGGAGCGATGAAACATTATTGGAAGAACTTTTACCAGGCAACAAGACAAGGATCAGTAAAAACTGGATGGTGGAATATACTGAACCCGGTAACTACAATGTGAGGTCATCGGTATATGAAACAGTTTATGGAGAAGTATATTATGCTGCTGCTGTTTGCAGCAGTGTTACAGCTTTTGAAATTCTTCCTTCTGATGGCACAAGACTCGGATTGATTGGTAAAATTGAGGCGGCGCCTAAAATTATTGCACCTGATGGAAGTGTTGTATTCAGCCGTACTTTGAGCAATACAGGAAACACAAATATTGATACAGTTAATAGAAAAGTAATAATTAAAAACCCTGTTACAGGAGAAATAGTTGACACAATAGCAGATACTGTATCATTGCCACTTGCAAAGACTATTTCTGATTCAATAACGTGGAGCAAATCAGGATTAAAAGAGGGAGATTATCTTGTAATCTATCAGGTAGAGTTGGCTGATGGAACTGTTATAGTATTGGGAAGCACCGGATTTAAGGTCGTAGGTAAAGTTATACCAACTCCGGCTAAAACTTATACAAGCGATAAGAGTACTCCAACACCGGGAACTGTTGTTATTCCAACGGAAACCATTCCTGCGGCAAATCCCGCAGATGTGGGGATTTCAATATTAGCAGATAAAACATTGTACATGGAAAATGAAGAAATAACATTTACAGTTAGGTACAGGAACGTACTTGAAACGGGAACAGGAGCTTTCAAAATAACTGCAGACATACCAGAAGGTACAACGATTTCAGATGCTGGAGACGGCAAAGTTGCCGGAAACACGATTACATGGGAAATACCTGGTTTCTTAAGCAAAAGCGTGGCTCAGAAGGTTTATAAGGTAAAAGTCGGCAAAATTGATAAGAGTGAGATGCTTATACAGAATACTGCAATAGTAGCTGGGGCCAGCGGGTTGATAAATACAGCAGATGATACTTCAACAATAAAAGTCATGGCTCGTACTGCAAGGTTAGGTAATTTAATACATACTCCTTATATCAAAGGCTATCCAGGAGAGGTATTTATAGCTGAGAATGACCTTACCAGGGCAGAGGCGGCTGCTATATTTGCCAAAATTATGGAGTTGGGCTTATCAGAAAGCAGCAAGAATAACTATAAAGATGTTAGTGATACTCATTGGGCATGCAAATATATAGGTGCTGTGACGGAGGCAGGTATATTTGTGGGGTATGGAGATGGTACATTCCGACCTGAAGCTAAAATTACAAGGGCAGAGTTTGCAACAGCTATCGCTCAATATTTAAAGCTTAGCAATGTAACTCCTTTTGAAGTAAATTACAGTGATATTAAAGGTCACTGGGCACAGAATTATATAGAGGAAATAGTGAGGTTTAAGTTTATAGAAGGGTATGAAGACGGAAGTTTCAGGCCGCAGTTGAATATAAAGCGTTCAGAAGCGGTTACAATGATAAACAACATGCTCTTTAGAGGGTCATTAAAAGTGGATGCTTCTACTTTCAAAGATGTTAAGACTTCAGACTGGTTCTTTAGTCAGGTGGAAGAGGCTGCAAGATACCATGAATTTACCCTTGATGAAAATAATAATGAAATAATAGTGCAAAAGCAATAAGAAGATTGCAGTGTCTAGTATCTATCTGTACTGTTATTCTTGAAAGTTTGCTTTTGGTGAACTTTCAGGAATGCAGTGCACGATTTGGCAGAAAGAACTGAAAAAGTCGAATTTATTATAAATGGAGGTATTTTTAAATGGGGGTTAAAAGATCGATAAAGATAATTTCTATATTTGTTCTTGTGGCTTTTTGCTTCACTTTCGGGCTGCCTTTACAGCAAGTTGCTGCCTTAGAGGCAACGATTGCCAGTGTGGAAACTCAGGAAGCAAATATACAGTATGAGGAACCTGAAACCAGCACCAATCTGGGTGCTTTTGCAGACGAATTAATAACTCATATAAATAATTTGAGAGAATGCCTGAAAAACAATGAACTTGCACAATTCAGAAGTGAGCTTAAGAATACAAAAAATAGTTTGAAGAAAATAACTGAAGATATTTCAAAGGAATTGCTTGAAAACAAAAGTATTCTAGATAAGCTGAAAGCAAGTGCGGCTAAGATAAGATATGAGAAATTTAAGGCTGAAACTGAAAACAAGCTTAATGCTTTTGCTAAGTCGTTTGATGAAATTGAAAAAATTTCAAGTGTTGAAAGTTTGGATGCAAGCAGCATTGAAATTTTGAAAACGAGAATTGACGAGATTGAAAACCGGATTTCATGTGAGCAACCGGTTCAGCCGCTCGGAAAATCACTTCCACATAGTAATGCAAGTATTAAGCCTGAAGAACCGATTATTGGAAATGATTCATCGGCTTCATATGCAGGAAAAAGTGGGGATGCAGCATACGAGGTATTACCTAACACAGCAGTTGAGGGAGATCTGGCAGTAACACCGGAGACAATCTTAAGCGAGGAAGCTAAGAAACTGGCAGATAGCTTTGATACACCTGTGAAAGCATATGAGTATGTACACAATAATATTGATTTTGAGCCATACTACGGTTCAAGGATGGGTGCTGTCGGCACATTTAATCAATTGAGCGGAAATGACTACGATCAGGCTTCACTTCTGATTGCAATGCTCAGATATAAAGGAATACCTGCAAGATATGTAAAGGGAACAATAGAATTGCCAATAGCTAAGCTTATGGGATGGACAGGAACTCAGAATCCGGAAGCTGCTGTAAAAGTTTTTGGTGCGCTTGGAAACCCTACTGTATCTATAGTATCAGGAGGTAAAGTTGTTGCAGTCCGTACCGAGCATGTATGGGTAGAGGCTTATGTACCATATAAAAGTTATAACAGGGTAGGCGTGGGAAGAGGCAGTAAGATATGGATTCCATTAGATCCAAGCTTTAAACAGTATACAATGGTTAAAGGTTTGGATATCAAAGAAATTACAGGTGCTACAGAAGAGCAGATAATGGAAGCATTTAAGCTTAATGCTGATAAATCCAAGGATGGAGACGTAGTTAAAGATGTAAATTTTGATAAAATGAATTCATTTTTAGATGGCGTATCAGAGAAAATTGAGAAGTATGCGGCGGATAACAAAGACAAGGGTCGTGATTTAACAGATTTGATAGGTGGCAAAAGAATAAAGCCGGAAAATCTGGGAGTACTTCCGCTATCATTACCTTATAAAGCACTGAACACTCTTGCGAAAACAAATACTATTCATGAAGCTGACAGTGAGAAAATAGGATTTTCAATAAGTGGAAATGAACTTTTCGATTTAAGTTCAGGTGGCTCTGATCAATTTAATGTTGAATTCAAAGCTGTTGAACTTTATGGAAAGAGAGTTACTCTTTTATGGGTTCCTGCATCTACAGAGGATAAAAACATTATTAACAGCTATGGCGGATTATATAAAACTCCTACATATATGATACAGTTAAAGCCACAGCTCAAAGTGGATGGCAAGGTTGTTGCGGAAGGCAGCGCTGTTGGTTTCGCAAACAGGCAGGAATTTACAATAACAATGGGGCATGTTGGAAGACCAGCAGAGGAAGTAATTAATCCTGTAACGGCCGGAGGTATTTACAGCATTTCCTTTGATTATGGAAAAATTGAAGCAGATGAGCTGAAGGTAATTCAGGAAAGATTAGCAAAGGTTAAGGATACGGCTACAGAAGAGAGCATATATACCGATGAAGTAATGGGTGAAATATTAAATAGTGTTGGTAAAGCTTATTTTGCACAACTCGATGGTATAAACTCTGTGATAGCAAGGTCTATGAATGTAAGTGCAATTCGTCAGGTAAGTGAAGCGATGACAGGATACCAGCCTACAGTGAAGTACATGTTTGGTGTTCCGGTAGAGGTTAGCGGAGGTTCGTTCTACATAGATGTCGATCATGATGTTGTTGGCGTTACAAGCCTTGAAAACAATAAGGAAAATGAAATTGCATATATGCTTAACAGCGGTATAATAGGTTCATCAATGGAACACGTAATACATGAACAGATATTCAAGGTTCCGTCTGTTTCATCAATAAAGATTATATCGGAAGCTAATGCAAGGGGTATTCCGGTATATAGCATAGCTAAGGACGATATTGGTAAAATAGATGAACTCAATGTGTCATCCTATGTAAAAACAGATATCAGGAACTCAGTAAATAGTGGGAAAATAGTAATCATTCCAAAAGAGGAAATCCAATACTATGACTGGTATGGAACAGGATATATTGTAATGGATCCTGAAACCGGTGCTGCTGGTTATATGATAAGCGGAGGCATTGCAGGTGGATCAATAGGTAAGACTGTAGTTGTTACTCTGATGGGTCTGGCTTCTCTGATTATGGGAGTAATTGATGTGGTTTCAATTGCTATGGCTATGATAGCTATTACTAATCCATGGCTGCTGCTTCTGTATGGTGCTTTGCTGGCGTTGAGTACATACGCTGTGTTTGATACAATTAATAACATAATAATGTATTGGGAGACCGGTGACTATAAATATGCCAAGTCACTGGCACTGGATCTATTTATTAATCTTGCAACTTTGGGCTTGTTTAAGATTATCGGTAAATTTGCACCGTCAATAAAAAATATGTTTAATGGGCTCTTTAAGCAAATGGACGATGTTATAGAATTCCAGGCTAAGTACGGAGATGAAATAACAGAAGCCATAGTAAAAATGAATGGTGAAGAGGCATTGAAGCATGCTGATGAATTACTTGATGGTCTTAAAGGGTCTGGGCTTGCAGATGATTTGATAGAGAATGCCGCAAAACGTGGTGGCATAGAGGCTTTAGAAGAATTGGCTGAATTCCAGGCTAAGCATGGAAATGAAATTACTGAAGCTATTGTTAAGATGAACGGTGAAGAGGCATTGAAGCATGCAGATGAATTGCTTGACGGTCTCAAAGGAACCGGGCTTGCCGATGATTTGATAGAAAACTCTGCAAAACGTGGTGGCGTAGAGGCTTTAGAAGAATTGGCTGATTTCCAGGCTAAGCATGGAAATGAAGTTACTGAAGCCATTGTTAAGATGAACGGTGAAGAGGCATTGAAACATGCCGATGAGTTGCTGGATACACTTAAAGGGTCAAAACTTGCAGATGATTTGATAGAGGATATTGCAAAACGTGGAGGAGTAGAGGTATTAGAAGAACTTGTTGAATTCCAGGCAAAACACGGTGATGAAATAACTGAAGCTATACTCAAGATAGATGGAGAAACAGTTTTGAAGCAGGCAGATCAACTGTTAGACAAACTAAAAGCTTTGGGAATTGCTGATGAAGTAATGGAGAAATTTGCAAAACGTGGAGGCGTAAAAGTAATAGATGAAGCAGCTGACAAACTAAGTAAATTGTCACCAAACCAAATATCTTCATTTAATTTAAGTAATTCATCAGATATTAAGTCGATTTTAGGCTCAGATTACAGTACACATTTGACAGATGTAAAGGGATTCTCGCAAAGTGCTGCAATTACAGGCGGGCACAACAAAGTTAATTTCTATAATTACATAAATAATAATGGCATTCAGATAAATCAGATTTCAGTAACTCCTCACTCCTCAGTCAGTGGTGTTGAGGTTATAAAGTACCAGATACCGGCAAAGGATGCTGCTGGCAATATAATCAAAGATACAGCAGGAAATATTGTATGGAAAAAGACAATATTTGAAAAGACTGTCTATGATCCAAGTATTATCCCTGATTCGCAGATGATAAATTGGGGGGAAGAAGCAATGAAAGAAGGTTTGGATAACTTAAAGTTGACGTTCCAGCCAGGTAGTAATACAATAATTGAAGGCATATTTAATGGCCTTAAGATGAGGGGGTATTGGAACCCTACAACTGGAGCAATTGACAATTTCCACCCTATTTTATAATTGCAATTATTAAGGAGGCAATAATACATGAGTAGCAAATTTGAGAATATGGAAGGGATTGATATTTCGTGGAGTCCAATGACTAATTACTTTGAGAGCCTACAGGATTCGAAATTTATGGAAGTTCTGGATTACTTCTCAAAGGATTATGGTTATGGAAATGAATATCATATTTGTTCATTTGCCAGCAACTGGCATCCTCAAGAGGAAGGATATTTTGAAACAGGAGTACAATTTGTTGATGCAACTGGCGAAGGCGAAAAAAGTATTATAGTTAGCTATTCTGTATTCTTCAAATTTCTGAGCATTGCCTGCGAAGATTACCTTGCAAGGTATCCAGAAGATAGGAGTGAAATTGAAAAAGCACTTAAGGTTATACAAGAAAGGTACAATATTTAACTGATTATAACTTATGAGAAAACCCCGAACAAACCAAAAAAAGTTTGTTTAGGGGTTTTTTCGTTAGTACCTTAATTTTGACGTGCGCCTTGATGGCCCGGGGTTTTTACTGAAACGAACACTTATATCCAGAGCCCATAATAGATAATATTACTACAGTCTCTTTCTGGAAGTCTTTGGATAGTTGCAAATTTGGATAAGTTTAACTTTAAATTTATTTATGCTATAATCCATAATTATATAGTTCAAAATGAGTAATACATTGTGGTAGTAACAGACTAATATGGGTACCGTAGAAATTATTTAAAAAAGCAGCTATAAATAGGATAGGTGAGGATTGTGATAAATTCATTTAAAGAAAAGATTGTAGAAAAGGATGGCTGTAATATTCATTATTGGATATCTGTAAAGCTCAATGCTCCTTGGCTTATATTTTTGCATGGTGCAGGAACTGATCATAGAATGTTTGACAATCAAATATCTGCAGTGTGTGATAAATTCAGTATATTGCTTTGGGATGCAAGAGGTCATGGATTGTCAAGGCCAATGGGGAATGGATTTAGCATAAAACTGCTGATTGATGATTTGATTGAAATAATGAATATTGAAGGTATCGACAGTGCTACATTTATTGGTCAATCTATGGGAGGAAATACCGCACAGGAAATGTCTTTTTACCATCCTGAAAGAGTAAAGAATCTGGTTTTAATTGATTGTACATGTAACACAATGAAACTTTCATGGATAGAAAGATTGCTTGTAAACTCGACACCATTTTTATTACCTATTTTCCCATGGAAATTACTGATGAACATGAGCGCTCAAGTAAGCTCTATTAAACCTGAAGTACAGAGTTATTTAAATGAGACCTTCGGTGTTGTTGGGAAAGGTGATTTTACAAAAATATTTACTGAAACTGCTGCATGCCTACACTATGAGAAAGATTATAAAATAAACAAGCCAATGCTGCTTGTTTGTGGAGAATTTGATAATACAGGAAATATCAAAAAAATTGCTTTGCCGTGGTCGTTGAAGGAACCAAATTGTAGTTTTCATACGATAAAAAATGCAAGCCATTGTTCTCAACAGGATAATCCTCATGAGTTTAATAAATTACTGACGGACTTTTTGCTTGAACATTGACAGTGAAAGTTTGTAAATATATAATTTATTTATAAGTTGGATGTATTATGTAATGGTGTAAAAAGAAGTTTGTAAATTAATTGTAAAGTGCTTATCATCTATCTTTGATTAAGCACTTAATTTTATTTTAGGGGGGAATAAATTGTTTAAGTTTGTCAAATTATTATTGTTTGTACCAGTTGTTTTATTGGTAAGTCAGATTGTTAATGTATCAGGAATGGGTATTGCTGTTTTTGCTGAGGAAGGGATAGTTAATGATAATGTGGCTATATATGGAGATGTAAATGGAGATAACAAGGTCAATTCATTAGACTTTGCTTATATGAGACAATACCTTCTAGGGATTATAACTAACTTCCCATACGACAATGGGATTAAGGCAGCAGATGTAGATGGAAATGGAGCGTTTAGTTCAATTGATTTCGGATTTATGAGGCAATATCTGCTTGGAAAAATTGATGATTTTCCTGTAAATAATCAAACACCAACGATAACCCCGACTCCAACGCTGTCAACACAAACAATAATGCCAACAGTAACGCCAACATCTACTGCAGCATTAAGCGAATTTATTCAATCAAAACCATCAAATCTTAATGTAATAATAAGTGATTCAAATAGCATTGAATTATCCTGGGACATGGTTGAGGGTGCAGTGGCATATGAAGTGTTAAAAAATGAAGTTTCTATTAGAACAACGGAGATTCTTAAATTCACTGATTCAAGTTTAACGGAAGGGTTAGATTATACATATTCTATAAAAGCTATAAATGATAAGGGAGAAAATTCTCTTGATAGTGATAAAGTAATTGTAAATACCGGAGAGGCAACTATAAATTCTAATACTATTTTAAATGAAAATCGGTTTTATAAAAGTTTGATTCTAGATAATGGAGCATCACTTGATCTCAATGGTTATGTACTTGATGTTCAATTGAATTTTGTTCAGATTAATGGAATAGTGAACATAAACTCAGGAAGATTGAAGATTGGAAGCGACTATTCAATTAAAAACGATGGCATACTCCAGATGATAAATGAATCAGACTATGTGTATGTTGGAGGGGATTTTACAACAGCAAGTAGATATGATTACACTGATGAAAATAGAAATAAGTACTTTTCTGCAGGAATAATTGAGGTAAAAGGAAGCTTTAATTGCATAAATGATGATAGCTTTAGAGCAACAGGAAGCCATAAGGTTATTTTGTCAGGGAATGCAGAACAGGAAGTTAATAGTACTTATATTTATGATGAAGCGCTCCGAAATAGCTATGCTATGTTTAATGAACTGGAAATAAAGAATGAAGCAGGAGTGAGATTCGATTCGGAAATATCAATAAGAAAAATGCAAGGTAACTATAAAGTTGCAGGGAAATTAACACTAAATTATGTTGAGACTATAACTGGAGATGTAAAAATTGAAGGAGATTTAAAGCTTATAAGAGGGGTTTTAGATTTATCTGGGCATATTTTTTCAGTAACTGGTAACTTTACTCAGTCTTCAGAAGTATTATCAAATACAGTAAAAGTAAATAAAGGCAGGTTAGAAGTGAATGGGAATTATTGTGTAGGCTCTGAAACAGAGACTTATGACCGTTATTCAATGCTACAAATGATAGATGAAGCTGATTATGTTTATGTTGGTGGGAACTTAACAATAATGAGTGGATATAATTACTTTTACGAATTAAATCAAGGTAAAAGTGATATTGAATACTTTAAAGCAGGTATACTGGAAGTAAAAGGGGATTTTAACTGTCTGCATTCGCAATGTTTTGTAGCTTCAGGGAGCCACAAAGTAATATTATCAGGTAATTCTGAACAGATGGTTAACAATAGCTACTTGGATGGTGGAACTCTTTATAATAGTTGTCCTGTATTTAATGAATTAGAAATAAAAAATGAAACTGGAATAAGATTTGATATGTCAATAGGTATTAGAAAAATGAAAGGTAACTATAAAGTTATTGGTGAATTGGGATTGGCAATTGAACTACCCTTAGCAGAAGATGTAAAAATTGAAGGGGATTTAAAATATGTTGGTTCAAATCTCGACTTGGGTGGACATAACTTTATAGTAACAGGAAATTTTACTCAGACTTCCGGCTATCATAATTCTATATTAAATGTAAATAAAGGAAAACTTGAGGTTCATGGAAATTATACGATTAACACTGATGCAAAGTTTGAAGGTTATTCTTATGCGACGCTTCAAATGACAAATGAAGAGGATTATGTATATGTAGGAGGAGATTTTACTACTTACAGTATGGGCGATCATAGTGATTACCTCACAGCCGGAACGCTTGAAATAAAGGGTGATTTTAATCAAACAAGTAACCCACTAAATTTCGCTGCATCAGGAACACACAAAACCATATTGTCAGGAGATACAGTACAAACTGTAACCTTTGAAAATCCGGAGACATCTTCATTCAATGTACTTAAACTCACAAAACCCATTGATACAGGCTACATATTTAGTACAACACCTGTATGGAAGACGCTAGAACAGTGAAGTAAAAATGAGGGTCTTGACATAAATAAATTTAGTGATTAAAATCATATTAATACTTTAATATTGTAAAAACGTTGATTGGAAAGAGTAGAGGGTGAAAACTTTCTAGAGAGCAGGTGAGGGTGGAATACCTGCAAGGCTAACCTTTGAAAATCATCCATGAGTTGTATCCTGAAGTTGTTTAATGCGTAGGGAATACCGGTTGCTTGTCCGTTAAAGCATTTTGAGTGATTGTGGAGGGTTGCCTTCTGCATTAATTTGGGTGGTACCGCGTGAGATTTTATATCCTCTCGTCCCTTTTGGGATGAGGGGATTTTTATATTGATAAAATTAATTTACAATAAATGATCGGAGGTAAGGAAAATGTATAAAAAAGTTTCGACAAACCTCAATTTTGTCGACAGAGAAAAGGAAGTTCTGAAATACTGGAAAGACAACAAAATATTTGAGAAAAGTATCGAAATGAGAGAAGGTGGAGAGACATTCACTTTTTATGATGGCCCTCCAACAGCAAACGGTAAGCCTCACATTGGTCATATACTGACTCGTGTTATAAAGGATATTGTTCCAAGGTATAAGACAATGAAGGGCTATAAAGTTTTAAGAAAGGCCGGATGGGATACTCATGGACTTCCTGTTGAGCTTGAAGTTGAAAAGTTGCTCGGAATAGATGGAAAGCCTGAAATCGAAAAGTTTGGTGTTGAACCCTTTATTGCAAACTGTAAAAAAAGCGTATGGAAATATAAGGGCGAATGGGAGCAAATGAGTGACAGAGTTGGTTACTGGGCTGACATGGAAGAACCTTATATAACTTATGATAACAATTATATCGAATCGGTTTGGTGGGCTCTGAAAAGAATATGGGATCAGGATCTTTTGTACAAAGGTCACAAAATTGTGCCTTATTGTCCACGCTGTGGAACTTCACTTTCAAGCCACGAAGTTGCGCAGGGCTATAAGGATGTTAAAGAACCTTCAATCTACGTTAAATTCCAGGTTAAAGGTGAGAAGAATGTTTACCTCATGGCATGGACGACAACACCATGGACACTTCCATCAAACGTAGCGCTTACAGTAAATCCACGTGAAACCTATGTAAAGGTTAAGTGTTCTGATGAGGTATATATATTAGCAGAAGCTTTGGCTCCTTCTGTATTGAAGGAAGAATATGAAGTACTTGAGAAAATGGATGGCAAGTCTATGATCGGTATGGAATATGAGCCTTTATTTGATTTTGTGAAGGTTGACAAGAAAGCTTACTATGTTGCAGGCGGCGACTTTGTAACTTTGACAGACGGTACTGGAATCGTTCATACAGCACCTGCATTTGGTGAAGATGATGCCAAAGTGGGCAGAGAATATGATTTACCTTTCCTTCAAGCCGTTAATGACCGCGGTAACTTTATTGAAGCTGTTACACCTTGGAAAGGTATGTTTGTTAAGGATGCAGATCCTAAGATTATTGAACACCTTGAAGGCAGAAATTTAATATACAAAAAGCTTGATTATGAACACTCGTACCCGTTCTGTTGGAGATGTGATACACATCTTCTGTACTATGCAATGGATACCTGGTTTGTAAAGATGACAGCTGTTAAGGATAAGCTTCTTAAGAATAACAACAAGATTAACTGGCTGCCTGATAATATCAGGGAAGGTCGTATGGGTAACTTCCTTGAGAATGTTGTGGATTGGGGACTTAGCCGTTCAAGGTATTGGGGAACTCCACTGCCTATATGGGAATGTGAATGCGGTCACCGCCATGTAATTGGAAGTATTGCCGAACTTAAGGAAATGGGTGAAAATGTCCCAGATGACATAGAACTTCACAAGCCATTTATAGATAATGTTTTCTTGAAATGTCCGAAATGTAACACCGGTAAGATGAAGAGGGTATCCGAAGTTATAGACTGCTGGTTTGATTCAGGTTCAATGCCTTTTGCACAGTGGCACTACCCATTTGAAAACCAGGAGATTTTCAAGGATAACTACCCTGCAGACTTTATAAGTGAAGCTATTGACCAGACAAGAGGATGGTTCTATACTCTGCTTGCAATATCAACGCTTCTCTTTGATGAGCCGGCATTTAAAAACGTTATAGTTTTAGGTCATGTAAATGATAAAGACGGAATAAAGATGAGCAAACACAAGGGTAATGTTGTTGACCCATGGACTGTACTTGATAAACAGGGTGCCGATGCTGTTCGCTGGTACTTCTATATAAATAGTGCCCCATGGCTTCCAAACCGTTTCTATGAAGAAGCTGTAAGCGAAAGCCAGAGAAAGTTTATGGGTACACTCTGGAATACCTATGCCTTTTATGTGCTGTATGCAGGTATAGACCAGTTTGATCCAAAGCAATACAAGCTTGAATATGAAAAGCTCTCTGTTATGGATAAATGGGTATTGTCAAAAATGAATACTTTAATTGCAACTGTTGACAAGAACCTGGCAAATTACAGGATAACCGAGTCAGCAAGAGCTATTCAGGAATTTACAGATGATTTGAGTAACTGGTACGTAAGAAGAAGCAGAGAGCGTTTCTGGCAGAAGGATATGACACAGGACAAGATAAATGCTTACATGACACTTTACACAGTTCTTGTTCAATTAATTACAGTTTCAGCACCTTTTGTACCATTTGTAGCTGAAGAGATTTACAGCAACCTTGTAAGAAATATTGACAGCAACGCTCCGGAAAGTGTTCATTTGTGCGATTTCCCAGTTGCTGACGAGAAGATCATAGACAAGGAACTTGAAAAGAATATGGACCTTGTTTTAAAACTGGTTGTATTAGGACGTGCTTGCAGAAATACTGCAAACATAAAAAACCGTCAACCAGCTGCAAGGGTGTATGTAAAAGCTGGCTTTGAGCTTCCCGAAATGTTCAATGAGCTTGTCAAAGACGAGTTGAACGTGAAAGAAGTAGTGTTTACTGAAGATGCAAGGCGTTTTACCAAGTATAAGTTCAAGCCTCAGCTCAGAACTTTAGGTTCAAGGTACGGTAAGCTTGTTCCGTCGATAGCCAAAGTTCTTACTGAAATAGATGATAACATGGTTATGGAAAAGTTCGCTAAAGGCGAGAAGGTGACTTTTGAGCTTGAAGGTACGACTGTCGAACTTGCTGAGGCTGACGTATTAATTGAGACTTCTCAGAAGGATGGATTTGTGTCCGAAGCTGAAAAGGATACAACGGTTGTTTTAGATACGAATCTTACACCTGAGCTTATTGAAGAAGGTTTTGTACGTGAAATAATTAGCAAGATCCAGACAATGAGGAAGGAAGCAGGATTTGAGGTTCAGGATCATATCAGGTTATTCTTTGCTAATAACACAAAGATTACTGAGATAATAGATAGCAACAAGGCGATAATTGCAGATGAAACACTTGCAGATGAGATCATCGAAGGAAGTTCTGATGGCTATAGTAAAGAATGGAACATTAATGGTGAAAAAGTCAATTTTACTGTAGTAAAGATATAAAAAATACTAATAAATAACATAAAGAAGTCCGATATATTAAATAGTCGGGCTTCTTTTTTTGGGGAATTTGATAGGCAAATGTCATAAAATATTAGAATAAATGCTATACGATTTAAGTTGTGCAATATCCCAAGTATCCCTAAATGACCAGTACTAGTGATTTGCACGGTATGCATTAAAAAGTTACAAAGCCATGTGTACGATATAAACAAAAGAATTCCAATAATTTGTTCTTTTTTGTTAAATTTGTACATTGAATATATTACGGTTTTCTGCGAAAATATTAATATAAATTGAGTGGGAAAATTTGAGGGGTGTGATGAATAATTTACAGTAATCACATTCGCAAACCGCAGTAATCAATATATAGTATTTATAATTGACGACACACTAAACTTCATCTATCTATTTGTTTTATATGTAGCAGTATTTGAACTTATTACATCCATACTATTTGATAATTTGATTTAATCGTTGTACCACGTACATGTAAGCGATAAACTTAATACTTATAGCCGATATTCTTACTACGCAGCTTCTATACACCAAACTTGCAGCAATCTATATTTTTAATTGTTGAAATCGATATCTTAATACTTTTAATCGATATAGTTTATATTTGTAACCTAAGAACTTTTTATTTAGCAATGTATTCTCTTAATATTTGAATCGTTTTACAAACTTTGTTGAGCTTACTTTATACCAAACTATATCATTACACCCTTTTTACCCATATAATAAAGCATCTTGCGATTTTTACAACACGATACTTGTGAGCAACGGATAATGAATCTGTTGCTCAATTTTATTTTGCTGTTAAGCAAGTTCTGCATTGACAGATTGCGGTTTATTATATTAACATTTAATAGAAGCATTTATTTAGAAGATAATAATAAAGAATCAAAATGAATTAGTTATAATCGATTGGAGAGTTATGAGCAGCAAATGTTCTAAAATCAAATGGGATTGCATGCCCTGAGGTTTTTCTTCATATAGGATTAAAATTTTATAAGGAGTTGGAGATATGTCAAACAATAAGGACAAAAAGCTGGTTGAGGCAATAACCTCAATGGATGTTGACTTTGCTCAATGGTATACGGATATTGTAAAGAAAGCGGATTTGGTTGATTATTCAAGCGTAAGGGGTTGTATGATAATACGACCTTACGGCTATGCGATATGGGAAAATATACAAAAGACCTTAGATGCAAGGTTTAAAGAGACTGGGCATGAAAATGTTTATATGCCTATGTTTATACCAGAAAGTTTGCTGCAAAAAGAAAAGGACCATGTTGAAGGTTTTGCGCCTGAAGTTGCATGGGTTACACATGGGGGGCAGGAAGAGCTTGCTGAAAAGCTTTGTGTGAGACCGACATCAGAAACTCTATTCTGCGATCATTATTCAAATATAATACAATCCTATAGAGATCTACCAAAGCTTTATAATCAATGGTGTTCTGTTGTAAGATGGGAAAAGACGACCCGTCCTTTCTTAAGAACTGTAGAATTCTTATGGCAGGAGGGTCACACGGCACACGCAACTGCAGAGGATGCGCAGGAAGAAACTATAAAAATGTTGAATGTATATGCCGATTTCTGCGAGAAGGTACTTGCAATTCCTGTTATTAAAGGACAAAAGACCGATAAGGAAAAATTTGCTGGAGCTAAGGCAACCTTCACTATTGAGAGTTTGATGCATGATGGAAAAGCTCTTCAATCAGGTACATCTCACAACTTTGGAGATGGTTTTGCTCAAGCTTTTGGTATTCAATACACAGATCAAAACAACCAGCTCCAATATGTTCACCAGACTTCATGGGGAGTTTCAACACGTCTGATTGGTGGAATAATAATGGTACACGGAGACGACAACGGATTAGTGCTTCCTCCGAAGATAGCTCCTATTCAAGTAGTTGTAATACCTGTCTCACAGCACAAGGAAGGCGTATTGGAAAAAGCATATGCTATAAGGGACAGGTTAGCAGCAAAAGGTATCAGAGTTAAGATTGATGACTCAGACAAGATGCCTGGATGGAAGTATAGCGAATATGAAATGAAGGGTGTGCCTATAAGACTTGAGATTGGGCCAAAGGATATTGAAAAGAATCAGGCAGTACTTGTAACAAGGGTTTCAAGGGAGAAGTTGTTCATATCATTAGATGAGTTGGAAGGTAAGGTGTCTGAAACGTTAGATAAGGTGCAGGACGAACTTTACAATAAAGCTCTGGAGATGAGAAACAAGAAGACCTATAAAGCTGTAAACCTTGAAGAATTTGAAACTATTCTTAAAGAAACCCCAGGATTTATTAAAGCTATGTGGTGTGGTGACAGGAAATGTGAAGAGACTATTAAGGAAAAGACAGCAGCAACTGCCCGTTGCATACCATTTGAGCAGGAGAAGATATCAGATAAGTGTGTATGTTGTGGAAAAGAAGCAAAACATATGCTATATTGGGGTAAAGCATATTAATTCTGAAGCATATATTTTATTGATAACTTGAAGATTAGATATATAAAAAGCGTCTGAGAAAAGTTCAGATGCTTTTTTAACGGTTTAATAAGTCTTTACAATCCTTTATAATTATTTGTTTTATAAGACAATTCAGCTATTCCATAATTCAGCTGCAATTATGTTATAATAAACTAGTGTATTGGGTAATTAAAAATATATTAAAGAAGGTATATAATGATAGAATTGGGGAAAATTCAGAAACTGGAAGTTGTTAGAAATGCACAAATTGGAGTGTATTTAAATTCAAGAGGCAATAAAGACAAAGATGCTATTTTACTGCCTAACAATCAAGTGCTTGAGGGAACTGGCATAGGAGATGAAGTAGAAGTATTTGTTTACAAAGATTCGGAAGACAGAGTGATAGCAACTATGAAAAAACCTAAGCTGACAATTGGAGAACTGGCGGTGTTAAGAGTAGTCGACACAACGAGAATAGGGGCATTTCTTGACTGGGGATTAGAGAAGGACTTATTTCTACCTTTCAGGGAACAGATAGGTAATGTTAAAAAAGGGTGCACATATTTGGTAGGAATGTATATAGACAGTAGCAATAGACTATGTGCAACAATGAATATATATAATCTCCTTAGCAGTGAATCGCCATATAAGCAAAATGACAGAGTTAAAGGAACTGTCTACAGCATAAGTAAAAGTATAGGAGCTTTTGTAGCCGTGGATAATAAGTATCAAGGTTTGATTCCTAATAAGGAGTTATATGGCAGCTATGCTGAAGGTGACATTGTAGATGCAAGAGTCAACAGGGTCAGGCAAGATGGAAAATTAGAGTTAAGCCTAAGAAAAGAGGCCTACAATGAAATCGAAGAAGATGCACAAAAAATAATGGAAAGGTTAAAATTAACTGGAGGCACTCTACCAATTAATGATAGCAGCACCCCAGAACATATAAAGGCTGAATTAAGTATAAGTAAAGCGGCTTTTAAGAGAGCTGTCGGGAGGCTCCTAAAAGAGGGAGCAATAGAAATTACAGATGAGGGTATTAAGAGAGTGTGGTAAAAGTTGGTATTGGTTTGCTATTCCTCTTAATTCATGATATAATACAAAGATAATATTGTTTTTTCAACTGCCTTACTCTAATATTCGCATGAAGTATTTGGAGATTATAGAGCGGGAAACTCAATTAATTATGAGTTTCCTGCTCTTTTTATATTTATATGGTGGAAAAGGAATGTAACCATATAAGCTGAATTAAATACATTTCAGTAATAAATGATATTAATAATAAATAGTGGTTAACCACTTAAAAGGAGAAAACGAATTGGATTTTGAAAAACTAAACATTATCACACCTATATTGAAAGCTATATGCGAAGAAGGATACACTACACCTACTCTTATACAACAACAGGCTATACCGGTTATTCTTGAAGGCAGGGACCTGCTCGGGTGTGCGCAAACTGGCACAGGAAAAACAGCAGCATTTGCTATTCCCTTGTTACAGACTCTTTATAAGGAAAGGACAAACTTAAAAGGGCAACGGATAGTTAAAGGCTTAATACTGACACCAACACGTGAGCTGGCAATCCAGATAGGCGAAAGCCTTGAGGCGTATGGAAGGTATACCGGAATTAAGCATGCTGTGATTTTTGGTGGTGTATCTCAAGTTCCCCAGGTGAATAAATTAAGATCGGGTGTAGATATTATTGTTGCAACTCCAGGGCGGCTGCTTGACTTGATGAACCAAAAATATATAAATGTGAGCTGTTTAAAGATGCTTATATTGGATGAGGCAGATCGTATGCTTGATATGGGATTTTCATTTGATGTGAAAAAAATTATATCCAGGTTGACGGATACAAGACAAACACTTTTGTTTTCAGCTACTATGCCCAAGGAAATCACAAAGATGGTAGACGCAATTTTAAAGAATCCGGTTAAGGTTGAAGTAACACCTGTTTCTTCTACGGTGGATACCATTGAACAAAATGTTTATTTTGTAGAACAGAAAGATAAAAAATCCTTGCTGATAAAGTTGCTGAAAAACAGGGCTATCGAATCTGTTCTTGTATTTACGCGTACAAAGCATGGGGCAGACAAGATTGCCAAAGATTTGGCAAAACTGAGTATTACTGCCCAAGCTATCCATGGGGATAAATCCCAGGTAGCTAGACAGATTGCTTTGAACAATTTCAAGTTAAAACGTACAAGGGTGCTTGTTGCTACTGATATTGCAGCAAGAGGAATCGATATTCAAGAACTGTCTCATATTATTAATTTTGACTTACCCAATGTGCCTGAAACCTACGTTCATCGCATTGGAAGAACTGGAAGAGCAGGAATGGTAGGAACAGCATTGTCGTTTTGCGATAGAGAAGAGATGGGCTACTTAAGAGCTATACAAAAACTCATATCCAAGAAAATACCTGTAGTAGAAGAACAGCCTTATTCAATGAGATTTGCGTAAAAGTGATATCTGGCAAATTCCAGCATGGTTTCTGAATGTGAGAGCAAGCTAATATGCTAATAATAAAAGTCATAGATTCGAGGTGAAAAATAATATGATTGAACCTTCAATAAGTTCATTAATGGAGAAAGTAGACAGCAGATATACACTATGTATTCTAGTAGGAAAGAGGGCAAGGCAGTTGACAGATGGTGCTCGTAGTCTTACGGAAAGCAGTTCTAGTAAAGTAGTAACTACTGCAGCAAACGAGGTTAATGAAAATATGATAACTTACGTAAGAACAAAGAGTGGTATTAAATAGGTAAAAGAATTACCAGCAGTTCTACCTTGAGTTTAAAGCTCCTTCAAAAACAAGGGGCTTTTTTGCTAAAGGAATCATATCTTATTATTGAGAATTCATTCAAAAATTCAGATATTGAAAAAAGAAAAAACGTTTATAAGACATCCTGATAAATATTATAAAAAACTCAGCAATTTCCAATTTAGAAAAATAGTTAAGAAATTGGAACTGAATATAATAAATATTCTTAAATTGCATTGCGCTGACCCCTGTTTAAATATATAATAAACAAGACAATAAATAGAATACAGTTTACAGGCAGTATTGATATGATGTACTGATGGAAAGAAGTAAGTAAGTGTGGGAAATCCTGCACGGTCCTGTTATTGCAAAAGATGAATTGTTAAGGTTGCTGTAAAACAGGAAAGAATGACCAGAATACCTACTTTATGAGCGATAGGGTGGGTGCAATAATTTATACAGGTACACTTGCTTAACTTCTTGAACAAATGTTTAAGAGGTTAATTTTATTTGAGGAATTTGCGAGACTGCATAGGTTTTTAGTGCGTACAGAATAAAAAATGTATGTCAAATTTTAATAAATTTTTACTAAAGAAAAATAAGGGGTTGGGTATATGAAGAAATACTATTCTGTGATACTGGGTGTTATTATATGTTTTCTTGTGTTTGTCAATATTACCCCAGCGGCAACTCAGAATGATCTAAAAATAAAAGTTGATGGGGTTCTTTTAAAGTCAGATGTATCTCCGATTCAAGTGAATAACAGATTATTGGTACCGGTGCGTGTATTGGTTGAAAAACTAGGTGCTTCAGTAAAATGGAATGAGAAAACCAAAAAGGTATCTGTATTGCTGAACAATATAAATATTGAGATGAAAATTAATGATGTGAACGTATCAGTTAACGGCAAGAATGAAAAATTGGATGTGCCGGCAAAACTCATAAATGGCAGAACAATGGTGCCGCTAAGATTTTTAAGTGAGCAGTTCAACTTAAATGTAGATTGGATTAGTAATAAGAAGCTTGTAACCATTAACCACAGCAAACTCATAAGTGTTGAGTGCACTAAATCAGGTGATAAAGCAAGTCTAGAGTTAAAGCTGGATTACTTTAAGAATTATAACATCATAAAATTGTCAGACCCTGAAAGGATTGTAATAGACTTTCCTAATGTAGATACATCTGAAAAACAGGAAGTTTTAAATACTAATAATGGAGTCATAAACACTGTTCGTTATGCGCATTTCAATGACCCAAGTAATGGCATTGATGCTGCAAGAATTGTTCTGGATCTAACAGGTCAATCGAAATATCAAATAAAGAAAACTGATACCGAATTTATAATGACTGTCGAAACAAGTGAAGCTGAAGATTCAGAAACTTCTTCTCTAAACAGAGGGGGAGATAGGAGAATTTTAGATTTGCTCAAAAATATTGCCTATGAAAACAAAGGTGATAGAGTTTCTTTATTTCTAAAGGGAATTTTACTAAATGAAGTTGGTAGTGATGTTAAAAAGTTCTATAGAGAGGTGTATGATGATAATAAGTATACTATAACCTTTTCTACAGACTTGGGGAACGTTGGAACAGGTAAAATGGTGATCGATGATGAGGTGCTTTCATATATAGAAGTTAAAACTGACAAAGCAAAGAAGGAGACAAGCATTATCTTTAATGCAAAAGATAGCTTTTTCTATGAGGTTGTTGCCAGACCGGATGATACGATAAATGATACGGCCATAACGATTTTAAAACCTGCACAGAAGGGTGAAAAGTTAATAGTTATCGATCCAGGCCATGGAGGATATGAGAGTGGAGCTGTTTATAAGGGTGTTTATGAGAAAAACCTCAACCTTGATATTGCACTGAGGCTAAACAAATTATTAAAGAGTAAAAATATTAAAACGTATATTATCAGGCAAGATGATAGTTTTGTTGGTTTGTATGAGAGGGCATACATAGCAAACGACCTTAATGCAAAGCTATTTGTATCTATTCATAATAATGCCTCCGAGATACCTGTATGTGGTACCGAAACTTTATATTTTCCAAGCGGTTCTAATAGTAATGGATTAACTGGACAAGATTTTGCAGAAACGATTCAAAAAAAACTTGTAAATAGGCTGGAAACGAAAAATAGAGGTATAATTGAAAGGCCTAATCTTGTTGTATTGAAGGCTACGAAGATGCCAGCTGTTTTAACTGAAGTCGGTTTTATGACTAATGATAATGAGTTTGCAAAGCTTTGTGAGCCTGAATTTAGACAAAAGGCAGCACAAGCTTTATGTGATGCTATAGTGAGTTCACTGGAAAAAATAAAGTAGATGTGTATTTCAGTTAAGGATTGAATTTATAAAAAGCGTCTGAGAAAAGTTCAGACGCTTTTTTCACAGTTAAAAGGTTTAAAGGGTACATGAATTTTATAATCAAGCAAAGTAACATAAGGATAGTTTTGTGCATAGTATGAATCATAAGTAGTCTTATAGAAGAACTAAATGAAAGGAAGTGTTCAGAATGGCTGATAGATTTGTAGGCGGAATATTTGACAATGACGTACTATTATGGTTTATTATTTTATTCCTGTTACTCTTCTGGTGTAATGGATACGTACGTGAAGACTAATACTTAAAGATGCATATGTAAGAAGTGGCTGCCAATTGGCAGCTTTCTTCTTAGGCATCCCAATTACTTGTCCCAGTTTTTGAACGGGTTGTTTTTTAAATACGAATTAAAGTACTTATAATTAGTGGTTACCTCTTCTCCAATCCATTCGGGTAGAGAGAAAGTATCATTTTCATTGTCTAGTTCTATTTCTGCAACAACAAGCCCTTCGTTTTCACCGTGGAATTCGTCGATTTCCCAGGTATAACCCATGTAATTATAAATATACCTTGTTTTTTCTATGAATGGTTTCTCACATATATTTTTAAGAATTTCTTCAGCATCAGTGTAGGGAATTTCATATTCAAATTCTGATCTGGTAAATCCGGTACCTTTGTCCTTAATTGTAAGAAATCCTTTATTATCAACGATCCTAACTCTTACTGTCCTTTCGGGATTACTGTTTAGATAACCCTGTTTGTAAAGTTTGCCACTGCATACTTTTTTATAGCTATTGTCTCTTACGAGAAATTTTCTTTCAATCTCTTTTCCCATAAATCCACCTCCAAAAGCGATCTGTATACTCAAAATAGTAAAAAGATTTCTTCACTCTTATGAAACCATATAGTATTCATTTTCGCAAGTCTTATAGAAGCAAAAATTTTGTTCATTTTTTAAGTTTTTTTTAAGGAGGCTAATATATAATTAAAATTAAATAGGCGAGCAGTGATAATATTTCAGATATTCCTTAGTATGTAGGGATCAAAAAGTGGAATTTGGTATGTATATGATTGCATAAGCTTGTGCAATAAATATAAATTTTTAATTGGAGGGATTTTTTTATGAAAAAAAGTTGGCTTTTGACTGCGGTTACTGCACTGACAATTTTGGCAAACAGCTTTACGTTCTCATTTGCAGCTCAGTGTGGCGACTTGAATTCTGATGGATCTGTAAACTCAATAGACTTTGGTATGTATAGACAGTACCTTTTGGCCTATTGCCGACTCGACGACATAACAGTTGCTGACCTAAATGGCGATGGTGCAGCAAACTCGATTGACTTTGGCGTGTTTAGACAGTACCTTTTAGGCATAATACCTTCATTGCCTGTAAACGGAACAACTACACCTACTGCTACAAAAACAGCTACACCAACACAAACGATAGTGACAACTACACCTACCCCAACCACTTCGGGTACTTCAACATGGGAAAGCAATACTGGTACCATTACTCTTGGAAGTACAATTACATATACTGGTGCAGGTATATCGGTTAGCGGTTCAACAGTAAATATTACATCCGGTGGTGATCACACAGTTACAGGAACATTGTCAAACGGTATGATTTGTGTAAACACTACTGAAAAAGTTAAGCTGAGATTAAATAATGCAAGTATAACTAACTCAACAGGTCCTGCAATTTATGGTCAAAATGCAGAAAAGTTATTTATTACTTTGGAAAAGGGCACTACCAATACACTTGCTGATGGAAAATCGTACAGCGACACAACACTTAAAGCAGCGTTATTCTGCAATGATGACCTGGAGATTAAAGGATCTGGAACTTTAAATATTACAGGAAATTATAAACATGCTATTTGCAGCGATGATGATATTAATATTAATAATGGTGTAATAAATGTTAAATCTGCAGTAAAAGATGGAATTAATGCAAATGGATCAATTGATATCACAGGCGGAACATTAAACATCACTGCATCTTCAGATGCTATCCAAAATGGATCACAAGAAGGAATAACAATTGATGATGGTACATTAACACTTTCCGCTGGTGATCAAGGTATAAGATCAAAGACTGGAGTAAAAGTTGCTGGTGGAATAACAATTAATGGTGGAACTATAAACATTACAAAATCCAGAGAAGGTATTTCAGCCGAATTAATAACAATTAATGGTGGAACAACATCTATTATAGCATCTGACGATGGTACAAATGCTACTATGGGAAGTCGAACGGAATCAAATGATGGAAGTCAGTTAATAATTAATGGCGGATCAGTATATGCAAGTGCACAAAGTGGCGATGGTTTGGATGCTAATGGTTCAATAACAATTAAAGGTGGCACAGTTGTAGTAGTTGGACCTCAAGGAGCACCTAATGTAGCTCTTGATTGTAATGGCCCATTAACAGTAAGTGGTGGAACAGTTTTAGCTACAGGTCCAAGTATGCAGATGGCTCAATATCCAAATGGATCATCAGCGCAATATTCAATAGCTGTAGGTCTTTCCTCTTCACAATCTGCAAATTCAGCTGTTTGTGTAAAGGATTCAACCGGGAAAGTACTTATTATTACTAAACCGTTACGTAATTATATGAATGTTGTTTTCTCTTCACCTGAACTTCAAAAAGGTTCTACATATACTGTTTGTACCGGTGGAACTGTTTCAGGTGGTACTGAAACAAACGGAGTGATAACTGGTGGTACTTATAGTGGTGGAACATCAACAACGGTAACAGTAACTACTTCTCCAACAACAACAGTTAACTGGAGCAGTGGTGGTGGCGGATTCCCTAGATGGTAAGCCTTAGCTTTTAAATTAAGAAAATAAAGAGAGCTGCTTCAACATAGAAGATAAAACTATGTTGAGGCAGCTTTTTTAGTCTTTGTTTTTTAATATAATATGGTCTATCATAGGTTTTTCATAGGGGAGTATTATGGTTCGCTTCCCCAGATAAGTGAGTCTGATAGATATACAGTTGCCCTGTCCCAATTTACAAAGTCACCAGACATATCATTAAAAGAATAATCATTTAACTGATTATATAATTCATTTCCAGATGTAACATCATAATCCGGTCCAAATCTGCATAAAACCTCTATATTGCTTCCTGGTTCTAATGAATTATCGCTATTAAAACCTACCTCAAGGTAATAGTCTACACTTTCTGTACTTGAAGACATAGGAATCAGATTACCTGTTATTGGAGTTGTGCCGATATCTGACCAGTCACAGAAGAATTTCTGTGGCTTTCCTTCAAGGTCTATAGTATAGTAATACCTTATTTTGATTGTAGACAGTTTTATTGGAATGTTACCATTGTTTGTAAGTTTGAATCTAGGATGAATATCTTTTGTATCAGATGTTCTTATTTCGTTATACATAGCTAGTTTAACCGACAACTTGTCCGTTGGAGTAGGTGTATCTGTAGGCGTAGGCGACGGTGTAGATATAAATGTTGGTTCTGGTGAAGGTGTATCAGTTGGTATTGTTGTTGGTTCTATCGTTGGTGATGAAGTATAATCTGGCACAAAAGTTATAGACGGTGTAGTTGGTACAGTTGTATGTGTTATTGGCGCTGGAGTTATAATTGTAGGCGTATTTATATGAATTTTAGTAGGTGATGGCGATGGAGTAGGTGTTGGCATTATAGTAGGAGTAGGTGTCTTTGTAACCCTTGGTGTTGGGGATGGAGTTTTAGTAGGTATAGGCATAACTGCAGGTGAAGGATAATGAGGTAGTACATTGGTAGTGGTAGGTGCTGGAGTAGGAGTAGGTGTAGGAGTAGGTGTACTATATACTGGTATATAAACAGGAGTATATGTTCTTGATGAGGTAAAATATGGTTTATTTGTACTGGTTTTTTCTATAGTTGCAGCCGTTGATGGTGTAAATGAAGGCAATAACGAAGATGTAGGCGTACTAAGGGAGCTTTCAACATAATAAGGTGTTGCAGTAACAGAAAAAATAAAGTTTGTTTTGTTAGGAGTAACTTCAACTAATTGTGTGGAAGGTGTAATTGTTGGTTGTGTAGTTATACTGGCAGGTGGAGTTTGTGTTTGAAGATTATTTGTATCAAATATGTCAACTTTGCTCAATAAGCTTTCTACACTTGCATTTTTTACCTCTTCAACAGTCAAGGTGATGCCTTCATCTTTAGCCTTATTATATATATAATATTTACCCATTGAAAGCCCGATTTCCAAGGCTTCTTTTCTATCTTCCGGTGACAGTTCGATAACTTGTGATTCCACTCCTGAATTATTGGCAATTTCCTTAAGAGAGGAAATCAGAGTTTTTATGTTTTCATTGTCAGAATCTGTGTTGGAATTAAAAGTAGTAGAGAGTATTATTTTATTATTAACGGAATTCAAAAAACCGATCTCTTTTGACTTGCTCAATAGTAAAGCAACCGCATCATTTAATGCCATATTCTTTACTTTTGCTGCATCTAAAAGTGTTTGGCCGTCGCTATTAAGTGCTTTGGTTTTTAGAATATTCTCATCCTTATCTATTGCCATTTCAACACTGGGGTTTATGTCTATATCGACATAAGCATATTCATTTGCTACAAATAAGAATCTATAGCCAATGAATAATAATACAAAAACTGCTGCAATCGAGGCAACTGCAGAAATTTTTTTAATTACATTTATATAGCCATTGCCCCAAAAACTGGAATTATACAGATCGAACTCATTAAAGCATACTTTCTGACCACGGATCATTCCAGGCTTGCGATTAAGCTCTATAAAATCGAGTTTGTCAGTCATTACAATAACTCTATTCTTTTTTAACTTAAGTATTACACCCAAGCTTGTCAATCCATCATTTTGTAGTTTGTTCAATATGTTTCCCTCCAACATCTGGGATGTCCAAAAAGTCTCTCAATAGATAGAAACCATTACCAATAATAAGTGCAGCAGCAATAATAAAAACTCTGTTTCTTTCTATTGTCTTTTTATTTATTTGCAGTGTCTTAACCAGTTCAGTTTTTTGGATTACTCCTGATTTTTCTAGTTTACTGAAGCTGTCTCTATCGTTAGCAATTGCTTTTGCAATTTTTATACAGAGTGCCTTCGAATCTTTATGTTTAGGTGCCAGCCTTATTAGATCTTCGAATTTAATTCCAAGCTCATTAAGCTTCTTTTCAAAACTCTTTGTTTCGTCACAAAATTCAAAAGTCCCTAACCCGTCATTCTCTGTTTTTAAATGGGTTTGCTCAAAATTATTGTTATCAGGCTCTTCAAAATATGTAAAAGGATAAACCTTATTATGCTTTTTATTATGACGCATATAGTCTGAAACTCTTCTGTTTATTACTAAAGAGCAAAACTTAAAAAACATCACTCCTTTACTCTCATCAAAGCAGTCGATAGCTTCGTTGAAAGCGGATAGACCAATACTGTACTCGTCACTGTTCTCAGTGTCAATGTACTTACCTGTTACGCTAGAAATAGTTTTTAAGATAAAGGGCTTATACTTGTCGATAAAGTCGTTTCTTAATAAATTATCTCCGGCCTTTATTCTATTAATAATAAGGATAATATCTTCAGTATGTTCATTATCCTTGGAAACACTTTTTTTCCTCTTAGGGAAAAATATATCTGTCAAAAAATTTCACCCCTCAAATTTGAAGTGCTGCAAAGAAACAATGTAGTATTATAGAAAGAAGTGTACATTGTTGATTATAGCATACAAAACAGCACTAAAAAAGGGTACATAATTAATTTCTTTATATTTGTAATAAGTCTTTAATTTTTCTCCTAATTTACTTAATAAAAATTCGTACTTACAATAAAATTTTAGGGGGTTGCAATAAAATTCAGATATCGACCTTAAATAATAGATATTAACAATCTAAATTTGGTTGTTAATACATATTCTTTTATGATATTATATAGTTAAAGGCAAAATATGCTAATCATTTTTAATATACCTTAGTATAGGCTAAAACTCACATAGGCCAGTCACTATGAGAGATTATTAGATAAGAATTGTGAGAACTTTGCGAAAGGGGAAAATGTTGTGAAAAAAAGACAAAGAACAAAAACATCAAGGGGAGGCATAATAGTTTTAGTTTTGGCATTATTGATAACCTCAATGGCGGCTATCAATATTAACAGTGTATCAGCAGCGAGTTTTCCATATAATGCAACCTATAAGTATGGATTGAGCTCAGTTGCTGATAATCAGGAAGCAGCCAACGCTACACTTCTACAGGAATGGGAAGGATGGAAAAGCAGGCACATTACTTCAAGTGGAGCAGGCGGTTTTAAGAGGGTTCAACGTGACAGCTCTACAAGCTACGATACTGTATCCGAAGGATTAGGATATGGTATGCTACTTGCAGTTTATTTCAAAGAGCAAGCTTTATATGACGATTTATATCGTTATGTAAAACTGCACTTTAACGGAAATGGACTTATGGCATGGCATCTTGATGCAAGTGGTAATTTAGCAGGTACTGGCGCAAATGGATGCGCAACTGATGCCGATGAAGATATAGCTGTATCCTTAGTTTTTGCTCATAAACAATGGGGATCAAGTGGCTCCATTAATTACAGTCAGGAAGCGAACAACTTGATTAACAATCTTGCTAATCATTGCCTCGATGGAGATATATTAAAACCTGGCGATTCATGGGGTGGTTGGAGTACTGTGAATGCATCATACTTTGCACCTGCATGGTATAAAATATTTGCTAAGTTTACAGGTAATACAAAGTGGAATAGTGTAGCTGATAAGTGCTACCAAATTATTGAAAGTGTAAAGAATAAGAACAGCGGAACAGGTCTCGTACCTGATTGGTGTACTGGAGATGGTTCAGCTGTAAGTGGAATGGGATATAATTATTACTATGATGCTACAAGATATCCATGGAGAACAGTATTAGACTATTTATGGTTTGGTGATGAAAGAGCAAAAACAAATTGTGATCTTATAAACAAGTTCTTTAAAAATATAGGTCCTGCAAATATTAAAAGCGGGTACTCTATAACAGGAAGCCAAGTAGGTTCAGACCATAACTCTCCATTTGTTGCTCCAATAGCAGCTTCATCGTTGACTGGATATGACCTTTCTTTCGCAAAAGCAATGCATGAAGAAAATATTAAAGTTAAAGACCCAGATGCATATTGTTACTATGGTGGTTGTTTAAGAATGATTACTATGCTATATACGACAGGTAATTTCCCCAACCTTTATGAAGATGTAGTAGTAAAGACGCCAACACCTACAATCGCAACACCAACACCTACAATTGCAACTCCAACTCCAACACAGTCAGGTTCAGTTTTGTTAGGAGATGTAAATGGTGATGGTTCCGCAAACTCCATAGATTTTGGATATATGAAAATGAAATTACTTGGACAAATTTCCAGCTTTCCATCTCCAAATGGTGATGTAGCCGCAGATATGAATAAGGATGGAGCATTTAATTCCTTAGATTTTGGATATATGAAAATGCTATTATTAGGGATGATTAAATAATTCCTAAACTATTTGATTAATGAAATAGAATTTAATAAAAGAATATACAGATATTAATTAAGAATTTGAGAGTTAGGAGAAATAGGCGAGGACTGGTAATCTGCTTATTTCTTTTAACTTGCTTTATAGGATTATTTATGTGCTTTCGTACAATTCACTTTTTCTAACACTCACGTTCCTTATGTATAATTCGATATAGCAATATTCTTTTTCAAAGAACCACCAAATTACTTAAGAAAGATGAAAAATATAACTCTGGTTATAATTTCATGGCATAGCCTTACTTGGCTATATCCTTAGATAAATGAAGTTAAGGAATTTTTGTTAACATAAACTTATCGACTATTTTTTATGCTATTAAAAAGTCATAAATGTTATGTTTTGCTTAAAAATGGGACTGAAAAACATTTGGCAATTCGAATTATTATAGATATTTATCACTAGATAGAAATGAAGCTTCCAGTGATTTCTCACCAACAGGTTTGACAGCAAAGGCTTTAAATGATTGAAAAGTTACCAGCACAAAAGTAGTTATGTAATTTAGTAATAAATTAACTATAAAAAACAAATTTAAAGGGAGGGTTTAATAATGAAGAAACCGATAGCATTTATTACGGTGTTATCACTAATGGCTGCATTTTTAGTACCACAAATGTCAATTAATGCAGCAGCATCTTACAACTATGGTGAGGCTCTACAAAAAGCAATAATTTTTTATGAGTGTCAAAGATCAGGTGATTTGCCTGATGACAACAGGGTAAACTGGCGTGGTGATTCAGGCTTGGCTGACGGTTCAGATGCAGGTCTGGACCTTACAGGTGGATGGTATGATGCCGGGGATAACGCAAAGTTCAATCTACCAATGGCTTATACAACCACCATGCTTGGCTGGAGTGTTTACGAATGTCGTGATGCTTTTGAAAAGAGTGGCCAGCTTGACGAAATACTGGATAATATCAAATGGGCTACTGACTATTTCATAAAGTGCCATCCAAGTGCAAACGTGTATTATTATCAGGTGGGAGATGGTGCTCTTGACCATGCTTGGTGGGGTCCTGCTGAAGTTATGCAGATGAAAAGACCATCAGCTAAAGTAACTACTTCAAGTCCTGGATCAACAGTAGTTGGGGAGACTGCAGCAGCAATGGCAGTAGCTTCAATTATATTTAAAGACACTGATCCGGATTATGCTGCAACATGTTTAAAGCATGCAAAAGAATTATTTACATTTGCAGACACAACAAAGAGTGATACTGGGTATAAGGCAGCTGAAGGATACTATAGCTCATGGAGTGGCTTTTATGATGAACTTACATGGGCTTCAGCATGGTTATATCTTGCAACTGAAGATTCAGCATACCTCGATAAGGCTGCTTCATACAAATCAAATTGGGAAGTAGAACGTGGCACTACTACAATAAAATATAAATGGGGCCACTGCTGGGATAATAAACTTTTTGGATCATTCCTATTACTTGCAAGAGCAACAGGTGATTCATTATACAAGCAGTGTATTGAAAATAATCTTGACTGGTGGACAACAGGATACAATGGAGATAGGATTGCATATTCTCCAAAGGGACTTGCAATTTGTGATATGTGGGGTACTTTAAGATATGCAACTACATCTGCATTCCTCGCAAGTGTTTACTCTGACTGGTCCGGATGTGATTCAACTAAAGCAGCAACTTACAAAGCGTTTGCAAAAAGTCAGGTTGATTATGCTCTTGGAAGTGCTGGTAGAAGTTATGAGGTAGGTTTTGGTACAAATCCTCCTACGCACCCTCACCATAGAAATGCACATGGTGGATGGGCAGCAAGTATGGATACACCAGCACAACATAGACATACGCTTTATGGAGCTCTAGTTGGTGGACCAAATGCAAGTGACGCTTATACTGATACAATTAATGATTATCAAGCAAATGAAGTTGCTTGTGACTATAATGCAGGGTTCGTTGGAATTCTTGCTAAAATGTACGGCGAATTCGGTGGAACCCCTATAGCTGATTTTAATGCTATTGAGCCTGTAGGAGAGGAATATGGAATTTATGCGGCAGTAAATGCTGCAGGATCTACTTTTACAAACATGAAAGCTACAATATCCAATATGACAGGATGGCCTCCAAGAATGAGCGATAAGCTTTCATACAGATATTTTGTAGATATTTCGGAAGTAATCAATGCAGGTTATAAAGCAAGTGATGTTACTGTATCAGCAAGTACTACAAATGGTGCGAAGGTTTCACCGGGTCTTATTGAGTGGGATGCTTCAAAGAATATATACTATGTAAATATCGACTTTAACGGAACAAATATTTATCCAGGTGGAATTAATGAATATAAGAGGGATGTATACTTTACACTCAATGCTCCTAATGGATTCTCAGCATGGGATAGCACAAACGATTTCTCTTATACAGGTTTGGCTGGTGCTTCAGGACAAACTGGAGTTAAAACAGAGTATATACCGATTTATGATAATGGTGTGAAGATTTATGGTAAGGAACCTGGAGAGTCATCTTCAACTCCAACACCAGTAAAAACAACACCTACAAAGACTGTATCTCCTACACCTACTACATCTTCAGTTGTTAAGGGTGATATTGACGGTAATGGAAGTTTCAATTCTATTGACTTTGGTATTCTTAGAACGTACTTGATGGGTACAAAAAAATTATCAGAAATACAGCTTATAGCAGCTGATGTTGATGGTAGTGGAGCTGCTAATTCAATTGACTTTGGAGCCATGAGAAAGGAATTGCTTGGATTTACAAAGGACTTTAAATAATAATTTGTATTATTTATTATTTTGAACTATTACTTAACTAATAGAAAGAGGCCAAAATGGCCTTTTTCTATTAGATTTGTGGAGTTTGCAAAGTAAATATCCTGGGGCTAAATGACCCTGGGATTTTTATTTATTACCACATAAAACTGAAAAGGTTGCGTAGTCCGCCAAAAAACCATCGGAAGAAACCTGCTTTATCGATGCTCTCTGCTGTCGAAATTCCACTGCTTGCCAGTGTGACGCCATCTAATTTGACTTCCAGCTTACCTGCAGAAACACCAGCATTAATCGGTGCAATCAATGACTGCGAGTTTTTTGATATAACTGTTTTAAGGTCTTTTTCCCGTGATATTGGTATTAACACTTTAATATCATTGTCTAATTTGAGTGGAGTGGATGTTTTTTTGCCATTTTCTATATTTATATTGTCAACAATATCACCAGACTTTTTATAATCAAGGAATTTGAAATTCTTAAAGCCATAAGTTAGTAACTCTTGCCCTGCGATTTGCCTTTCTTTTTCATCCTTTGTATTTAATACAACAGCAATTAATCTGATACCATTTTGTTTTGCAGTGGCAGCAAGACAATAGCCTGCTTCTTCTGTCCAACCCGTTTTAAGACCATCAGCTCCCTCATAAACACCAAGAAGCGGATTACGGTTAAATTGTCGAATGTCGTTAAAGGTGAATTCAGTTTTTGATTCGATCTCCAATATTTCCGGATAGTTCTGTATAAGGTAGCGTGATAATATTACTATATCCTTTGCAGTTAGCCTATGTCCTTCTTGGGGCAGTCCTGTACAGTTTTTAAAAGTACTGTTTTTCAATCCGATTTCTTTTGCCTTTTCGTTCATAGCTGAAACAAAAGCATTTTCACTGCCGCAAAGATATTCAGCTAACGCTATACAGCCATCGTTGGCAGAATCAATGGAAATACCCATGATGATATCGCGGTAAGAAACTTTACTTCCTACCTGCAGAAACATTTTTGAGCCTTCCATTTTCCATGCCTTTTCTGAAACACTCACGAGATCGGTCCATTTTGCAGTACCTTTACTGATTGCTTCAAACCCGAGAAGTAAGGTCATTACTTTGGTAATACTAGCTGGTGGCATAGAAACTTCAGAATTCTTTTCATAAAGAACCTGTCCGGTTGAGGCCTCAATCAAGATAGCTGAACCAGCAGTTGATTCAAATTCTGCATATATGTTCAATGGATGCATGGTTGTAAAAATTGCAATTAAAAGGAATACAGATAGAAACTTCATTATTTTTGACTTCACCATATGACACTCCTTTACTTTTGGTTTTATTAAAGACGTCCCTAAGGTCCTTATTTTTATGTTATCATTTGGGTGTTTTTTAGACAAATGAAAAATTTAACTTGTATAATATCTTGTCGAAAGTGGTGAAAGTAAACTACTAATTTGGATATTGCCTGCAATTAATTTCGAATGGTGTAGATATTTCCTGGGAAATGTAGAATGATAACTATGAAAAAAGAGAGTTTTAGTAATTAAAAGTAGAAAAAGCGGAATAATTTTTCGTTCATGCCTTAAATCAATTTATGAATTACACATCAGAGGAGAAGTGTGCATATTATATATGGCGAAAGTATTATGATTGACGAAAGGGGATATAAATTATGGATCAATACCAGCTTTATAGAACTCAGAATCTTCAATTGGGTATGAAGGCTCCGGAATTTACTGCACAAACTACTTTTGGAGAGCTAAAGCTTTCAGAATTAACAGGGAAATGGATTGTTTTCTTTTCGCATCCTGGAGATTTCACTCCCATTTGTACAACAGAGTATATCGCATTTGCACAGATGGCACCTTACTTTGCACAGCGGAATGTTCAGCTTCTAGGTTTAAGCATAGACAGTAATCCTTCCCATTTGGCTTGGGTATATAACATCTACAAAAATACAGGTATTACTATTCCTTTTCCAATTGTTGCAGATAGGGACGGTTCAATAGCAAGGCTCTATGGAATGATAGCTGCAAGTGTTAGTGCAACTGAAACAGTTAGAACTGTTTTCATTATAGATGATAAACAGGTAATAAGGGCAATGTTGAATTATCCCCTAACAAATGGTCGGAATATTCCTGAAATATTAAGGTTGGTAGATGCGTTGCAGACAACAGACAGGGAAAATGTTGTAACACCGGCAAACTGGTGTCCAGGTCAGGCTGTGGTTGTTAAACCTCCGAAGACTTACAATGAGTTGCTGGAAAGAATAAAATGTCCTCAAGGGTTAAAATGCATGGATTGGTATTTGTGTTGTAAAAAAGAGTGAAATACCGTATTGGTAATCACAAACAAGGTATTAAGTCCTGCATTAAACCGTACTTTTGAGTAGGGTATTTGCTTGAATATCCTTACAGGTTGTATTTATTTCATAGCCTGCTCCGCGATGGGTAGTTATAACTACATTTGAGCCAATATATTCTAACTTCTTCCTCAAAAAAGATATATAAACTTCAACATGATTAGCTCCTGCACTGGAGTCAAAGCCCCAAAGCTTTTCTATAATCCTTTCTTTAGGAGAGATAATGCCTTTTCTGCGTATAAGGAATTCTAAAAGCTCACATTCACGGCAGGTTAGGGCAACTTCTGATTGTTCTGTTGATAATTTGAGACTGGCAGTATTAAGTTCAATATCTCCATAAACTAATATATTATTTGAAAATAACTCTCCTTTACGCCTCCCTAATGCACGAACACGCGCTAGTAATTCATCAAGAGAAAATGGTTTTACAAGGTAATCATCTGCTCCGCTGTCAAGGCCTGCAACTTTAGCAGATATTTCACTTCGGGCACTTAACAATATAACAGGTGTTGTAATCCTTATTTTCCTCAGCCTTTGAAGAACAGTCATACCATCAGTTTTGGGAAGTACAACATCAAGGAGAATAATATCATATATACCTGTTAGAGCAAAATCTATGCCATCATCGCCGTTATTTACACAAGTCACAGTATAGCTGTTTTTCTTTAGAATTTGACTTAATACTTTAGATAAATAGATATCATTTTCTACTACTAATATACGCATGGAATTTTTCCTCCGATTGAATCTAAACATTTATTATGATAAAATAATTAATGAAGGCATACTATTTATATATCACTATAGTATTTCGAGTAGAAATTGAAGTTTTCTTCGCAAAATTAGAAAAATTCGAAAAATATATAAAAATCATTGCCTAATCAAGGAGAAATATGGGATAATGTGGGGACTTTAAGTTTCATATAGGTTTTATTTGTATAACGTATTTTAATATTTGGATGCTCTACTATTTAATAAACAATTCTTTGCACTACACACAATATTGAAATTTGTTTTCGTAATTGTGCAAACATTAGGAAAATATATTTCAAGTCGCTGTTTTATTTCAATTATTTTCAGTATTCCTAATCTTTTTTTGTATTTGCTGTTTATATTGTTAATTATTAAACAAAGAATTATTATATTTAATATTTATAATAAATTAAAAAATTGAAAAGGGGCGAGTGTAGTGAGAAAATTTGTATCTGTTTTTCTGGCTGTTATTATGCTTATGGTCATAATGACGCCATCAGGAGTTTTTTTTGTTTCAGCGGAAAATGGTCAGACCATATTTATCAATGAAATTATGGCAGCCAATTCTCAAACTCTTAGGGATGGAGATGTAGATGATCCAGACGAAGGTAGTAAAGGCGGAGCATATTCGGACTGGATTGAAATCTATAATTCCAGCTCAGAACCTATTAACTTGAACGGGTATACTTTATCTGATTCCAGTGCAACATGGACCTTTCCTCAAGTGACCATTAAAGCAAGTGGGTATTTGCTGGTTTGGGCTTCAGACAAAAATAAAGTGGCAAAAGACGGACAGCTGCACGCTAACTTTAAATTGAGTGCTTCTGGCGAAGCGGTTATACTAAAGGCAGCTGATGGTTCTGTTGTTGATTCTGTTAAATTTATAAGCCTGGCAGAAGATCAATCATATGGACGTAAAACAGATGGTGCCTCAGAATTTGAAACATTTACAAAGTCTACACCATTAGGAGCAAATACAAACGGTACTATACTTGTTAAAGCTCCTGTTTTCTCTAAACAGGGAGGATTTTATACAGAGGCCTTTGACTTACAGATTACTTCAGAAGTTCCAGAAGCTAAAATCTACTATACAACTGATGGTTCCGATCCTGTTCCGGGAGCTTCAGGAACAACTCAATACAGCAGCAGTATAAAAATTAAAAGCAGAGCAGGTGACGCAAACGTACTTTCAATGGTGCAGAATATATCTAATGACATGTGGAATCCATGGAAGGCACCAAATGGTGAAGTTTTTAAATGTACGACATTAAAGGCTGTTGTTGTTCGTGAAGATGGATCAAAGAGTAAGATTGTTACCCATTCATATTTTGTAGACCCAGATATGAAAACAAGATATACTTTGCCTGTAATATCTCTTGTAACTGACTATGATAACTTATTTGACCCTACTACGGGGATCTATATGAAGTTGAATTCTGAACAAACGGGTGAGGAATGGGAAAGACCAGCGCATATAGAGTTTTTCGAGAATGACGGCACTATTGGCTTCTCACAATATATTGGAGTTAGAATGCATGGAGCATGGTCCAGAAAATACCCGCAGAAGTCATTTAGGTTGTATGCTGATGGGGATTATGGGGATTCAAAAGAATTCAAATACGAGATTTTCCCAGGACTCACTAAAAAAGGTAATGGTAAAAACTTAAAGAGTTTTGAACGGTTGATTTTAAGAGATGCTGGTAATGACTGGATGTATGCCTATATGAGAGATGAAATGCTGCAAAGTCTTGTATCCCATATAAAAGGTCTGGATACTCAGGCAGTAAGGCCTGCAATACTGTTTTTAAATGGTGAATACTGGGGTACATACTATATTCGTGAGCGTTATGATAAAGAATATCTTGAGGATCACTATAATCTTGAAGGTGATAATGTTGCACTACTCGATGTTTTTGATGTCTGTGAAGCTCAGGAAGGGACCGCAGAAGATGCCGCTTCATATACAAACGATGTAATAAAATATCTGCAATCAAATTCTATAACTCAGGCTGGAACCTATGAGTATATTAAAACAAAAATTGATGTTGATAACTTTATTAATTATTACGTGTCGGAAATTTTCTTTGGCAATACAGACTGGCCAGGAAATAATGTTTCCGTATGGAGATATAAGACGGAAGACGGAGAGTATCATCCAGAAGCTCCATATGGTCAGGATGGCAGATGGAGATGGTTATTAAAAGATACTGATTATAGTTTTGGGATATATAACAAATCTGTGACGCATGATACGTTGAGATTTGCAGCTGGTGATACATCGGAAGGATATGCCAACGCATCATGGGCTACATTCTTGTTCAAGAATTTGTTGCAAAATACTGAGTTTAGAAACAAATTTATAAACTGTTTTGCAGACCAATTAAATACATCATTTGTTTCTGATCGGGTAATTCAGTTTATAAATAATTTTGAAGCTACTCTTTCACCAGAAATGCTTGAGCACGCAAATCGCTGGCAATATATTAAAATGACTGCTACAACTGCGAAGGATACAACATGGAGCCAGAATGTTCAGGTAATGAGGGATTATGCTAAAAACCGTCCATCAAATGTTGTTCAGTTTATAAAAAATAAATTCAGCAGCAATGGAGTAACAGGAACAGCTAATATAACTTTAAAAACCGATTGTGCACAAGGATATGTTAGAATAAATACAATTGATATAAAGTCAACCACTCCAAGTGTTATAGATCCAAGTTCATGGACTGGCATGTATTTTACTGGTATACCTGTAACTGTAACAGCAATACCGGCAACTGGGTATGTGTTTGACCATTGGGAAGGGGTTACTGGTAATTCTGATACTGTAACATTTACCCATACTGGAAACATAAGTATAACAGCTGTTTTCAAGCCAGCTACAGCAATATCACCTACGCCCACAACAACAATATCTACATCGACTCCGTCACCTACACCTACAAATAGTAGTGTTTGCGGTGATGTAAATCAGGATGGTTCTTTCAATTCAATAGATTTTGGATTTGTAAGAATGTATCTGCTAGGAATTAAAAATGATAATATTATTAATATAGCAGCTGGGGATGTTGATGCTAATGGCGCTCTTAATGCAATAGATTTTGCATATATGAGACAGCGTTTATTAGGTATAATCATTAAGTTTCCTGCTGAATAGTTAATAGTTATGTGTAAATTAGCAGCTTGACAAAATAATTTAAGATTAGTTTAAGGTTCTCCATGTAAAATAAGATTGTAGAGAGGAGGTAACCTAGTGGCTATTGAGGTTTTTAACAGGTACGAAATTAAATATATGATGGATGGTGAAACATGTGAAAAAGTTCAGCAGCAGCTTATTGAATATATGGAGTTAGATGAATATAACAAAAAGCATCCTTTTTATACAATAAGTAATATATATTATGACACAGAAGATAATCATCTTATAAGAACTTCACTATCAAAACCAAAATACAAAGAAAAGCTGAGATTACGTGCATATGGTGTACCTGATGTGGAGGATAAAGTGTACTTAGAGATTAAGAAAAAAGTAAATGGGCTTGTTAATAAGAGAAGGACAAAACTGGTTTTAAATGAGGCATATGATTTTGTTGCAACGGGAAATAAACCAGAATTAAAGAGCTTTATGAACAAGCAGGTTCTCAATGAGATAGATTATGTAATAAAGTTATATAAACCTGTACCCAAACTTTATCTTGCATATGATAGAAAAGCGTTTTTTGGAATAAATAACAGAGATTTAAGAATAACCTTTGATACCAATATTCGTTCCAGAAGGGAAGATCTAAGGCTTGAAGCGGGTGATTATGGACGTAAATTATTGCCTAGCGATGATCTTTGGCTTATGGAAGTTAAGGCTGAAAAGACCATTCCAATATGGCTTTCTAAGATGCTCAGTAATTATAAACTTTTTAAAACCAGTTTTTCAAAATATGGAACAGAGTATAAGACAATGATTCAAGAAAATTTATTGGAAGGGGGAAGCAATCAATGGAGGCATTTTTCAATACCGCAACAGAGTCGTTACAGTTATCGCTAGGTAGTGCAGTACTAACTATTATAGTTGCATTTGCATTAGGATTGCTTATTAGCTTAACGTATATAAAAACATATTCAAAGGGAAATTATTCTCAAAACTTTGTACTTACATTGATTATGATTCCTTGTATTATAGCAATTATTATCCTTTTAATAGGTAGTAATATTGCAAGAGCCTTTGGTCTATCGGGAGCATTTTCCATTATCCGGTTCAGAAGTGCTCCAGGTGATCCTAAGGATATAGCTTACGTGTTTTTTTCAATGGGAGCAGGTCTGGCGTGCGGTGTAGGAGTTTATGGTTATGCAATACTTTTTACTTTAGTGCTTTGTGCTTTTATGATACTTTTGTGCAAAATTAATTTTGGGGCAAGAAAAACATCAGATAAAATACTAAAGATTATAATACCGGAAGATTTGGACTACCAAGGTGTATTTGATGATCTTTTTGAGGCTTATACGTACAGGCATGAACTAAAGAAGGTTAAAACAACAGATTTAGGGACTTTATATGAACTTGTTTATATAGTAAATATGAAACAGAATGTAAGAGAAAAAGAATTTTTAGATGAGATCCGCTGCAGAAACGGCAATTTGAACATTATCTTAGCGATGAATGCAGAACCTGCGGATTGTTGATTTGTGTAATATAAAATAAACAGTAAAGAAGCCTCTAAACTTTGAATTTAGAGGCTTTTGTTTTATCTGGTGAAAATGTACTTATCAAAACATACAGGCTAATTTACATAAACTTTTGCTTCGTCGGCGTTTGTTACAGGTGTTACATGGCAGTTAACTTCATTAGAAAGTACCTCAATTTTATAGCCCTTATATTGGCCGCCATTTGATGTGCTCCAGAAAGGTGCGTAGCATGTAGTTGAAGGCGAGGCTCCCGATTTAGGAGATAGTATAGGATAAATTTCTAAATTCTTTCCATCAATCGTACAAGTTATAGTACTCTGAAGAGCATATACCAATTCTGAGGATAGCTTGCCGTCCATAGATTGGGGAAGGGTATACCCGTCATAAAGCAAATTCTGAAGTTTGAAATCCTGACTCTGAAGCATGTAGGATATAACAGCTTTCTGAATAACTAATGCCTGATGTTCGTCTGCTTTTTTTCTTGAATTATGTAATACGCCGGTAAACATGCTAAATGCTAAAACTGATAATACTCCAATAATAGCAATAACAATAAGCAATTCAATAAGTGAAAAGCCGCTGTTTCTTTTGATGATTTTTTTCATACAATATTCTCCCTTGCAAATTAATACAATAAAAATAATATGAGATACAAACAATAAAAATATCTAATATCTAACTATTTATGTAGTACAAAAAATAACTTATTAATAGAACTTAAGAAAAGAATGTGTAGCACAAAATTACAAAAACTATAAAATAGTTACAAACTACTTATTACTTATTTTGTAAACCCAATTTTTATCTATAGTTATATTTTATCATTAATTGTTTGGGAAAAACAGTACTTAAAAGGAAAAGAGTGGTAGAATAAAACGAGTTTGTTACTAAATAGAGACCAATAAATCTGTAAATAATACCCTTTCTTAGACTTCATATTTTGGCTTTTTATAATAAGTATTTTAGAGAATAAGAAAGGGTTATTATTTTTACCTTTTAGCGGCTTTTCTTTATTGCGCGTTTTTTGTTTGATCTTTGTATTACTATCTTTTTGCCTTTCAATGTATAATTTTTCATGGCTTCCATTACTTCAGAAGAATATTCCTTAGGAACTTCCACAAATGTGAATCTATCAAATATATCTATGGCACCAATTAGTTTTCCCGGTAGACTTGTGCATGAGGCAATACTTTCTACTATATGTTTCGGTTGAATTTTACTATCCCTTCCAACGTTTATAAAAAGGCGTACCATTCCTTCTTTAGATCCGGTGTCCTCTTCAATGATATCCTGAGCATTTGAGGTTTGATCATTATTCTGATCGAAAATTGTCTTTAACAGTGCAGCAGCGATTTCTAAATTTGTTACATAATTGGTATCAAGATCCTTAGAGTTAGCCTCATCAAGGACTTTTTCAACATATGATACATATTTGGAAAAGTTGCCTTCTGCAAGAGTATCTTTTACTTTGTTAAGTATTAACCCAATTTTTCTTTCCTCAACATCCATTGCAGTAGGAGGTTTGATCAAATGTATTGTAGATTTTGTATATCTTTGTATATCTTTGAGCTTGTGAATTTCGCGTCCTACAACGAAAGTGAAAGATTTTCCGGTTTTTCCTGCTCTTCCGGTTCTGCCAATTCTGTGAACATAGTATTCTTCATCGCTTGGTAAATCATAATTGAAGACAGCTTCTACATTGTCTACGTCGATGCCGCGTGCAGCCACGTCAGTAGCAATAAGAATATCAATTTGGCCTTTCCTAAACTTTGTCATAACCCTATTTCTCTGATCCTGCTTCATGTCACCATGAAGTGCTTCAGTAGAGTAACCCCTTGACTGAAGGCTTGAAGTTAATTCATCCACCTGTCTTTTTGTATTACAAAAAACCAGGGATAATCCAATATTGTTTGCGTCTATAAGCCTGGATAATATTTCGAGCTTTGATGATTGGCTCACTTCCAAATAGAACTGCTCAATGCTCGGTACTGTCATTTGTTTATGTGCAGCTTTGATATGTAAAGGATTTTTTAGATATTTTGAAGTCAGATCCAATATTTCCTTAGGCATCGTAGCTGAAAAAAGTATAGTTTGTTTTTCCTCAGGTACCTTTTCCAATATAGTATCAATATCCTCTCTAAAGCCCATATTAAGCATTTCATCAGCTTCATCGAGTATAAGCATCTTTAAATCTGCCAACTTAAGGGTGCGACGTCTCATGTGATCCATGATGCGTCCGGGTGTTCCAATGATTATCTGAGGACGTTTCTTTAGTGCAGCAATCTGTCTGTCGATAGGTTGTCCACCATAAACTGGTAGTATCTTGATCCCTTCTTTATATTTTGACACATCTCTTAATTCTTCAGATATCTGAATAGCCAGCTCCCTTGTTGGACTCAGGATTAATACCTGAATTCCTTCATTTTGGGGATCAAGCATTTCAATGGCAGGTATCCCAAACGCACAGGTTTTTCCTGTACCTGTTTGAGCTTGTCCAATAAGATCAATTCCTTTAAGAATTTGTGGAATTGTCTGGGACTGAATAGGTGTTGCTTCCTCAAATCCCATATCTGCAATGGCTTTTTGAATTTCATCTGATAGATTCAGATCCTTAAAAACTACATTTTCCATTTTGTTTTATCCTTTATATTTATTTTTATTACTTTCATTAATTCAGGTTGTCAGTACTTTTTTAGCTAAGGCATGTATGACTAATTATAAATAATATTAAAATGCACTTAACCTGTTTAAAGCCTCTCATTACTCTTGAAAGGAATGGGTTAAATGACATTAGTAAATTCATCTATGTCCATATCTAATAAATTGTATATATAAAATGCCCATTTGTCAATAAACAGGTTTAGCTTATGTTTTCTAAGACTTTATACATATAAGCTTTCTTTATATTTATACCACTTAGTAAACGAGTTTATTCAAAATATTGTATATTTTCACCGTAGACAGTAGGAAAATGAATAGAATTTCTTAACAAGCTTTTGATTATTACATTTTGAAATCTAATAGGCTTTAGCCCGGTTTGATTTTATTAAGTTTGCATTAAAATAGCGGGAACTTATTGTGTTCCCGCCTCTAAAAACAATATATTTTATATTAATGATAATTGCTTCATAGAGTGAAGCTAACATTGTTGTACTAAACTTATTACTGGTTTACAGGGAATACCTTTAAAGTTCCAAGTAAATACATTCTCATATATCCAAAATCAATTGAGTTAAAGGAACCATCACCATTAACATCTGCTGCAATTTCACCGTTCTCAGCAGGGAACTTGCTTTCTAGACCGAGTAAATTCATTCTCATATGGCCAAAGTCCAGAGAATTTATAGATCCGCTGTTATCGACGTCACCATATAGGATATCAGATGACGATGGAGTCGGTGAAACTGATGATGTAGGAGTTGGTTGTGGGCCACTGCCATTATCATAAGCCATTGCAACGATCAAGTCTAGGCAGTTGTACTGTATTGAAAGGGAGAACTCATTAAATCTCCAATTATCACTCATTTGTGCTAACGAAATATCTTCATACCATGGACTGGTTGAAGAACCTGTTGGTTTACTCCAGTTAGCACCGCAAATCAAATAGCCCGGAAGAACTATTGTTGAATTTGCATTGCTGCTGCCATCAGGATCTAGACGACTGTGTGGGTGCAATGGATATTTTTGGCCGATTCCACTAACCCAGCTTAAGTTCCACGGATTCACTCCCATTGTCCATTGGGCTGCTTTTGCAGCGGCATCTCTTAACGAAGAATCTCCGGTTATTTCATAAAGTCTATAAGCATCCGCTGCATACGAAATATTAGGTTCGTTTATTCCGAAAGTACCATCATTTTGATTCCAAGTTACTCCAAATGGATTAACCAGATTGTCTTTCCAGGTTTTAATGTGGGACGTAAGAAGACTAACAATTTTAGTTTTGAGTGTTCCAGCCTCATTGTAGTATTCAGCCAATGATATAGGTTGAAGATTCCAATAGTTGGTTGGTTTTACTACAAGACCGCTAAGACTGTTAATTTGTGAATCAATCCAGGTTTTATATTTTGTATCCTTGGTAAGGAGGTATAACATTACTTCAGCCCAAAGTCTTGGATTGCTTTGGTCAGTAATTGCATACCAACCTCCGCTTTTTGAAGTGTTGGCTATTGCCCAGCTATATGCACTTATTGCTCCAGCTTTACATTCTTCGGAAAAAGCAGGGTCTATTGATGCAAATGCACGAGCAACAGCTGCCAAGCCGCCTGCTGTTTTCATAGTGGCGTCATAAGTCATGGCGCTAGCATTTCTTGAGTGACCAACACGGTCGTCGGAGTCGCCACGGATTCCGTTTGTCTCATCTGAAGGATATTTCCAAGAATAATGCTGACCATTAGGTGCATCTATTGAGTCATAGACACCAGCGCCTGTTGCAGCAAGGATCTTTAAGAGGTCTTGTGCACCTACTTTAGCTTCATCTAAAAGATCAGGAACCCCATTGCTATCATAATCAAAGTTTGCATTTGTACGTCTCATATATGAAATAGCCAATGCACCTGCAATCCAACCCTCATTACTACCATACTTATTATTGTCTCCTGCATCATGCCAACCGCCAACCATATCTTTATTCTGGCCTGATTCGGAACCACATTTGGCATCGTCTGTGTGACAAGCTTTGTGAAGTGCTTCAGCACTTGGTCTGTTGGTGAAGCCGCTTGACGGTATTGCTTGATTAGTGTCAACACCACAACGCTGAATTCTGTAAAACTCAACCATTTCATCAGTATAATCTTTCCATATATTATCCTTTATTGAGAATGTATAGGAAGATACTGAATTTGACTTGATTTTAAATTCTCCTGTCTGATCAAAATCAGTAAAATCTGCAAGATAATAGGTCTCGCCCCTTGTCCAGCCTGATGGGGTGTATGGACTCATTGTTCCGCTTCCGACTTGTGTTCCATCGCTTGCTTTTACTATCTGGAAAGTTGGATCTGTTAATGTGCCTGTAACTACAACAACAGCTGTTTTGATCTGACCAACAGAATATCCTGCCTGGCAGACTGTTACAGAAGATGGTGCAGCTGCTTGAATGCATGTTATACAAAATAGATTAACTATGAGCCCTAAAACTACTATAAAAGAAATTATTTTTACAACCCTTTTCATTTTTTTCTCCTTTGCTAATTTTAGAACATAAATTTTTATACATATACAAAAAATATTATTTCTATCTGGTTCAAGCATTTACTTGAACCAGATAGAGATAATTCATAATATCGGATTAGAATGAAGAAATCTTTCCAAGTAAATACAATCTCAAATAGCCAAAGTCAATTGAATTATTAGCTCCATCACTATTAACGTCAGCTGCATCAATCCAATTATGGGAAGGGTCTATTAACGTAGGAGTTTTGATCATGCCGAGAATCAATTGCCTATAGAAACCAAAATCAATAGAATTTACTTTGCCGTCTCCGTTTAAATCACCTTTAATAACAGTGCTTGAAGATGTAGCTGTTGGTGTAGGAGTAGAAGGATTTTTTGTAGGTGTAGGTGTTGAGGAGGATGGTTTTCCAGCCATTAATCCTGCGACTGCTCCTACAAAGGCAGCATTGTAGTCTATTGCTACCTCTGTATTCTGATAGGAGTTTACATCATCTAAAAATGCATCACTTGAATCCGGACCTCCAACTAAAGCTCCGGTCAGTGTATGCTTAGCAGGTTTTGTATTTTCTCCGCCAGCATATGTATAGCCGTTAGCAGCTCTGTGGTGTGGATGTAAGCTATAATTACTTCCGTATCCAATTACATAAGACATACTCTTAGGGTTTTTACCAAGCGCGTAATCTATTTGTGATTGGGCGAAGGTTTTGTAAGTTTCATTACCAGTTTGCTTATAGTACTGCAATGCCAGAAGAGCTTCAGCAGAAGCATATCTCAATACTCCCCAGTTGCTTAAATACTTCAAACCGCCTGGAGTTGTAGTAAGTGAAGTCATCCAATAGTTAAGGTTATACTCCATGGCATCTTTATATTTCTTTTCTCCTGTAAGTTCAGCCATCTTACAGAATACAGCCATGTACATATCATCCCAGCACATTGTCCATTTGTTTATAAAAGGTGATTCACCAAGGAATGTAGTGTGTGATAGGTAACTATCGATTTCTGTCATATAGGAACTATCTTCTTCAGCGACATAGAGCCATGCCGCAGCCCATGATAAATCATCCCAATAACCGTTAGACTGGTAGAACGCACCTTCTTTATATTTACCAAGATTAGTTTTAGCCATTGTATAAAGCTCTTTTGCAGCCTTTAGGCAGGTACTTGCATAGGAGGAATCTACATCCTTATAGTTTAAGTACATTAATGTAAGAGCTGATGAAGTAAGAGCACAAACATCGGAAGCTGCACTTGATGAATTTGCAACATAGGGAACGGCTCTTTCGCCAGTTTGAGTTTCAGGAGCTCCCCAGTATGTGTGGTCTATCTGTCCATCTCCAACCTGGTAATAGTAAGTTGTTGCATTAGGATGGCATTTTAATAAATAGTCTGTAAAATATTTCATTGTAGATAACATCTTGGTTTTATTGCCGGTTGAATCAAAAACAGATTTATATTCATATAATGACCAACCTAAAATTGATGCGGCATATGCCTGAGGTAAATTGAATTTTACATGGTCACCAGCATCGTGGTATCCGCCTGTTAGGTCTAGGCTGACTACGGAGCCGTCTTGTGTATGGCATGCTCCTCTCCAGTCAAAAACATTGTCTTTTGCTACATCAGGACCGCATTTGTTACCATCATAAAAATAAATTGAATATTTTAGTGCAGTACTGTAATCACTTCCAGCTGCGGTAACACTCACAGCGGTAAATACTGAAGTTAGTAATAGTGACATTGCAAGCACTATTGTTATTATCCTTTTCATATATTTCCTCCTTAATAATAAAAAATGATAAATTTGGGAAAAACAAAAACCATACCACTATTGTCATAGGTATTTTGATTAGCTGCTGCATTGAAAATACTAAACTATATGCATAAGCATAGAATCAATAAAATAGTGTAATGGTTTACCGGGTTTGAATATTGTATCTAATCACCTCCATATTTAATTGTAATATCAAAGTTGTTTAACAACCACCTCCGCTAAAAGATAATCATAATAAAAATATGTACTATAAACATCCAAAACAATGGAATGAGTATATACCAAAAAAGTATATTTGCAGGATCATTTCTCAGAAGATTGGTATAAAGAAATTAATGTCAAATCTTAAAACTATTATATCATAAAATATATTTAAAATTAACTAGGAAGTAAATTAATATTATTAAGGAATAGCTGAGATATTAATTCGGATTTTTTACTTAGCAATGATAGATAAATAAAAAGCATTATTAAATAGAGAAACTATATATTCCAAGAAGCAGCAGAGAAAAAAACTTCCTAGAATATATAGTATTTGTTGAAGTATTGGATTTGATAAATTTCATATTTATACTTTGGGAATGTTTCTTCCATAAAATATTTCTGCCATTTCCTTTTTCAATTTCTGTTTGATTTTTTTCTTTTCACCCTGTTGTAAATCTTTTTTGGTTACACCAAATAAATAATTGTCAAGGTCAAAATCCTTAATTAGCATTTTAGTGTGAAAAATATTCTCCTGATACACGTTCACGTCTACATTATGATAGAGGTCCTTTGTTTCACTGGCAATATAGTTTTGTATAGAGTTGATTTTATGATCTATAAAAAACTTTTTACCTTCAATGTCACGAGTAAAACCTCTTACTCTATAATCAATGGTAATAATATCCGAATCAAAACTGTGAATCAGATAATTGAGTGCTTTAAGAGGAGATATACGTCCACATGTAGATACGTCAATATCTGCCCTGAATGTACTTATACCTTCATCAGGATGGCTTTCAGGATAAGTATGGACTGTTATATGGCTTTTATCCAAATGTGCGAGTACTGTCTCAGGAATTGGACCGGGAGACTCCGTTTGGTTTGAATCATCTTCATGATCATGAGTGTTATTTATTTTCTCCTCAGATATAAGCATGGTAACACTAGCTCCTTGAGGTTCGTAGTCCTGACTGGAGATATTTAAAATATTTGCTCCGATAATATTCGATACATTAGTTAGTATTGTGGTCAGTCTTTCAGCGTTATATTGTTCATCAATATAGTCAATATAGCCTTTTCTATGCTCTAGCGTTTTTGCATAGCAAATGTCATATATGTTAAAGCTAAGTGTTTTGGTCAAGTTATTAAAACCGTAGAGTTTTAACTTCTTTAAGGATTTAATTTCCATAACATTTCCCTCCTTCCTAAATAATAGTCCATGATTATTATAATTTTATAATGCTATTTTGTAAATGGTCCATAAAAAATATGTACAACAAAATGTCGATTTGTACCAAATCTAAGCAATTTACCATAGTAAAAAAAGGTGATATAATAAAATGTACATATCACAGATGTGAGTAGTTATCGTAAAATCATGGGGAAGAGGTCTAATCTCAAATGGATAGAGGCAAGTACAAAGTAATGGCGGCTATTGATGTGGGATCTAATGCTCTAAGGATGATGATCGCACAGGTAAAACCAGATGGGGAAGTAATTCCCATGGAAGATTTATATCAACCAACTAACATGGGAAAAGATACATTTGCTTTTGGAAGAATCCAAGTTCAATCAATTCATGATACATGTGATATATTAAAAGGCTTTTACAGGCTTATGCAGGACTATAAGATTAAAGATTATCGTGCTGTAACTACGAGCGGAATCAGGGAAGCTGAGAATAGGGAATATGTGCTCGAACAGATTAGAATAAGGTCTGGACTTGAGGTCGAAATAATAAATAATGCCCAGGAACGTTTCCTGATGTACAAAGCGATACGTAATCATATGGTAAATGAACGGATGTTTTCTGAAAAGGGTACAATGATAGTAGATATTGGCTCAGGTGGTGTTGAAATTTCAGTATATAACCTGGGAACACTGAAATTTACCGAATATATAAAGATAGGTTCTTTAAGACTAAGTGAGGTTCTGGCTGATCTTCAAAAGAAGACTCTGGATTTTCCAAGTATAATGGAAGAATTCATTGACAGTAGGATTGATTTTTTGGAGGAGATATTGCCACAGTTTAAGATCAACAATTTTATAGGTCTTGGCGGTGAGCTTAAAACAATCAGTGGGTTGTGCTTAAGTGAGGGTGGAAATAAAGTTCCAAACTTTGTTGGAAAAGAAGAACTTAAGAAGTTGTATTCAAAAGTTCATAGACATACAACTGCGCAAATTAAAGAAGAATTCGGGCTTAAAAAGAATCAGGCACAAATACTGCTGCCTTCAATAATTTTGTTTAACAGCTTTTTAAATATGACCGAGGCCGATGGAATATATACACCTATGGTCTCATTAAGGCATGGACTTCTTGCGGACATGGTAGACGAAAGGTATGATGTTGCTGGAAGGAAAGAGGCCTTAAATAATATAATCAGTTCAGTATGGCATGTTGGAAAAAAATATGCTGTCGATGAAGTTCACAGTGCGTTTATTGAGAAGCTGACCTTGTCTATGTTTGATCAGATGTTAAGGGTTCATATGCTTGGCGACAAGGAAAGATTATACTTACGGGTGGCCTCAATATTACACGATGTTGGAAAATATCTAAATCATAATGGTCATGATATCCATTCTTATAATATCGTCCGTTTCTTGGATATTATGGGCTTCTCGGATGAAGAGCTTAATCTTGTAGCCAATATAGTGAGGTATCACAGTGATGACATTCCTGACTTATCGCATGAAAATTACAGGGTTTTAAGTCCTAGCCAACAGATAGTAGTTTCAAAATTGGCAGTAATTTTACGAATGGCTGAAGCACTGGATATTTCACACAAGCAGAAAATAAAGGATATCAAGATAAGTAAGGTTGGAAATGAACTGTATTTTGATATAGCTGCCAGAGAGGATATATTGCTGGAAGAATGGAGTTTTAATAGTAATGCGACTTTTTTTGAGGAAGTAATGGGAAATAAACCTGTTATCAGACGTAGGGGATGATGTCTATGAAAAAATGTGAAAATAAAATGAACAGTAATTTCTTTAATCGCGAATTAAGCTGGCTGGAGTTTAATGAAAGAGTTCTTGAAGAAGCTTGCGATACCAATAGTAATCCGGTACTAGAAAGAATAAAATTTATTTCCATTGTAAGTTCAAACCTTGATGAATTCTTTATGGTCAGGGTTGCATCATTGTTTGACCAGATACTTGCTGGGTTTAATGAGCCTGATATGGGAGGTTTTGCTCCGGCTGAGCAGATCGGTTTAATCTCTACTAGAACTCACAAAATGGTTAATGACCAGTATATTTGCTATAACCGTTCTTTACTGGCATGCCTGAAAAAAGAAAAAATCTTCTTTGTGAAACCAAAAGAACTAAATGAAAAGCAAAAGCTTTATATTGAAAATTTATATTACAAGACCATATTTCCTGTATTGACGCCGATGGTAGTTGACAGGAGCAGACCTTTTCCGCTGATACTTAATAAAAGCTTAAATGTTGCACTATTGCTTGAAAACAAAGAAGATGAGAACGAACCTATATTTGGAATGGTTCAGGTTCCCTCTGTGCTTGAAAGACTTGTGGAATTGCCCTCAAAAGAGAATGAGAAGCATTTTATTCTACTTGAAGATATAATCAAGATGTACATTGAAACTCTATTTACCGGCCACAATATTATTACAATGGCCTGCTACCGTATTACCAGGAACACAGATCAGGGGCTTGATGAAGAGGAAGCAGAGGACTTGCTTGAGGCAATTCAGCAGTTTATTAAGAAGAGAAAATGGGGAATGGTAATAAGGCTGGAAATAGAATATGGAATGTCAGAGGAACTTCTTGGAATTCTCACTGATGAGTTGGAAGTTCCAAAAGAAGGAATATACGAAATAAAAGGTCCTCTTGATTTGACATTCCTGATGAAAGTATATTCCCTGCCAGGCTTTGTAGATTTAAAATATCCTGTTTACAGGCCTCAGCCTATACCTAAGTTGGAAGCTGAAGGGGATATGTTTGACGCTATTTCAAAAGGGGACATTTTGCTTCACCATCCATACCATTCTTTTGACCCTGTAACCGAATTGGTTAAACAGGCTGCCAACGATCCTAAAGTACTTGCAATTAAGCAGACTCTTTACAGGGTTAGCGGTAATTCTCCTATTGTTGAAGCACTTGCTCAAGCTGCAGAGAATGGGAAACAGGTAACCGTGCTTGTTGAGTTAAAAGCAAGATTTGATGAGCAGAACAATATAATATGGGCTAAGAGATTGGAAATGGCAGGGTGCCATGTTATATACGGACTTGTGGGCTTAAAAACTCACTGTAAGATATTGTTGATAGTTAGGATGGAAGACGATGGTATAAAAAGGTATGTTCATATGAGTACAGGCAATTATAATGACATTACAGCCAAGTTCTACACAGATATAGGTTTGCTGACTGCCGATCCTTATTTTGGCTCGGATGCGTCTAATCTTTTTAATATGCTTTCGGGATATTCACGATTAACTAAAATGTATAAGCTGGATGTAGCACCAGTAGGTTTAAGACAAAAGTTTATAAGCCTTATAAGGCAGGAAGCGAATTATGCGCGAAGTGGTAAAAAGGCTAGAATTGTTGCAAAACTTAATTCCCTTGTAGATGAAGGTATAATTAACGAACTGTATGAGGCTTCGAAAGCTGGGGTTGAGATAGATCTGCTGGTAAGGGGGATATGCTGCTTAAAACCTGGAATAAAGGAACTAAGTGAAAATATCAATGTTAAGAGTATAGTTGGAAGATTTTTAGAGCATAGCAGGGTGTACTACTTCCATAATGATGGGGAAGAGCAGTTATACCTGTCTAGTGCTGATTGGATGGGAAGAAATCTTGACAGGAGAGTGGAAATACTTTTTCCAATTGAAGACAAAGGTATTGTTTCAAATATAAAAGACATGCTGAAGACTTATTTGAAAGACACTGCAAAATCAAGGGTTTTAGATAAGGACGGAAATTACAGGCATGCTAACAGGCGGGGAAAAGCAGTTATGAACAGTCAGGAGTATTTTTGTAAACAGGCAATAAAGCAGGCTCAGGCATTCTTAAATGATAAAATAGATAAAGAACTTGAGTGAGTTTATAAAAGATTAGAAATTAGAAATGTTAATAAGCACTAGTTGAGTTTTAAGGGAGGCGTGATGTTGGTGTTAAGAATTTGCTTTCTGGATGCAAAAACACTTGGAAGTGATGCGAATTTATCAGGATTGGCTGAATTTGGAGATATATCCATATATAATACAACCAAGTCTGAAGATGTAATAGACAGAATAAAAGACCAGGACATAGTGATAACAAATAAAGTTGTACTTAACGAAAGTAATTTGAAGCCTGCTCTAAATTTGAAACTTATATGCGTTGCTGCGACAGGTACAAATAATATTGATTTGGGCTATGCCAAAAGCAGGGGAATTGCTGTGACAAATGTAGCAGGATACTCTACACAGAGTGTGGCCCAACATACATTTGCCATGTTGTTTTATTTGCTGGAGAGCCTTAAGTATTATGATGAATATGTAAAATCAATGGATTATTCAAAAAGTGATGTGTTTACCCACCTAGAAAAACCGTTTACCGAACTTTATGGGAAGACCTGGGGAATTATTGGACTTGGAACTATTGGAGGTACGGTTGCTTGTATTGCAAGAGCGTTTGGATGCAGAGTTGTTTATTACTCAACTTCGGGAATGAATAATAATGGTGAATATGAGAGAGTTGAGCTTGATAAGTTAATGGAGGTATCTGATATAGTTTCCATTCATGCACCGTTAAATGACAGGACCAGGAACCTTATAGACTATAGGTGTTTGCAGTCTATGAAGAAGAGTGCAATACTTATAAACCTTGGCAGAGGCGGAATAGTAAATGAAAATGACCTTGCAAAGGCTTTGGACGAAGATTTGATAATGGGGGCAGCTCTTGATGTTTTGGAATCGGAACCTATAAAACCTTCAAATCCTCTTCTTGCTTTAAAAAAGCGGGAGAAATTAATTATAACACCTCATATAGCCTGGGCAAGCGTTGAGGCGAGAAGAAGGCTTATAAATGAGCTGAATTTAAATATTAAAGCTTTTTTAAACAATGAAGTGAGAAACAGAGTGGATTAATAAACTGGTATAAAGTATTGATGGAGCATCAGTTGATGCTCCGTCAATATTGTACAGATAAGTTATGGTGGAAAAAATATCTTCTACTAAGTATTACTAATCCCTAAAGCCACGTCCGTCGAAGAACAATAAAAGGAATACGAGGATGAAGAATAAAATTTCGCAGTTGTCTCCAAAAATACCCTTATTACATGACATAAAATATCATCTCCTTTTCTTTGATACTACATATTATTCATTGATATTCAAGTTGGTTACAAAATGACAGCACCTAATACGGTGCTTTTTGTGTATTCCAAGATAACAATATTATCCACTGAGCTAGAAGATGATGAGTTTTATAGAAAAAGAAGTTGCAATAACAATCTTTAAAAAGAAGCTTTTTGTGATATAATATTGCAAGTGTTATACTGTTATTTACAAAAAGACTATTAAAAAATTTGCTTATAACACTGGAAATTACTGAGCTTTGCTTTTTATGAGCCGGGAATATGTATACTTATAGTATTAACGAATGGAGGTTTAATATATAATGCTGCTTGCTGATGACTGGAAAGATTATGAATTGATAGATACAGGAAATGGAGAGAAACTTGAAAGATGGGGTACATACGTTTTAAGAAGGCCTGACCCACAAATTATTTGGCCTGTTAATGACAATAATGGTTTGTGGAATAAAGCTGATGCGCATTATCATAGAAGCACAAGTGGGGGAGGTAAGTGGGAGTACAAAAGAAAGCTACCGGAAAGATGGAAGATATCATATAAAGGAATGTCATTTCATATCGAACCTACGGGATTTAAGCATACAGGTTTATTTCCCGAACAAGCTGTTAACTGGAGCTGGATGATGGATAAAATACGTTCTTCCAAAAGGCCGATCAACGTGTTGAACCTTTTTGCATACACAGGCGGGGCTACAGTTGCTGCTGCATATGCCGGAGCATCGGTATGCCATGTAGATGCCTCAAAGGGTATGGTGCAGTGGGCTAAAGATAATATAAGCCTGTCGGGACTTTCAGACAGGCCCGTACGCTTTATAACCGATGACGTTATTAAATTTGTTCAAAGGGAAAAGCGAAGGGGCAGCGTTTACGATGCAATAATAATGGACCCTCCGTCTTATGGTCGTGGACCAAAGGGAGAAATATGGAAGATTGAGGATGAGATATATCCTTTAGTTGAGCTGTGCATGGATGTTCTATCAAAGGAACCGCTTTTCTTTCTCATAAATTCATATACCACAGGTTTTTCTCCAACTGTAGTTGAGAATATTTTAAAAATGACCATAGGAAAGAAATTTAAGGGTTCCATATCTTCAGGTGAGGTTGGAATACCCGTTTCTTCTACGGGGTTGATACTTCCGTGCGGTATATTTGGCCGTTGGGAGGCAAAAAGTTAATGAGCCCCGGTAAGAACATGAAAATTAAAATTCTATACGAAGATAACCATCTGCTGGTAGTGGAAAAGCCAGTTAATATCCCTGTTCAGCAGGATAGCACAAACGATGTTGATATGCTTACACTTCTGAAAGAGGATATAAAAGTCAGATATAATAAGCCGGGGAATGTGTATTTGGGCCTTGTTCATAGGTTGGACAGACCTGTGGGCGGAGCAATGGTTTTTGCCAAAACATCAAAGGCAGCATCAAGGCTTTCGGATCAGGTTCGTACAAGAGGTTTGAATAAGACTTATTACGCTGTAGTACACGGGAAGTTTGAAGATAAACAAGGCAGATTGGAAAACTATCTCCTAAAGGACGAAAAAACCAATATGGTAAGTGTTGTTTCTCCTGAGGTGGCAGGGGCAAAACAGGCAATTCTTGATTATAAGGTGATCGACGTATTTAAGGATTACACTTTGATAAAAGTAGATTTACATACAGGACGTTCACATCAAATAAGAGTGCAGTTTTCAAATATAGGCCATCCGCTGTATGGAGATCAGAGATATGGCAAGAGTGTAAACAAAGTTGGTCAACAGATTGCGTTATGGTCTTGCGGTATTGCATTGAAGCATCCGACAACGGAAGAAGAATTGGATTTTAAATGTAATCCGCCTGATGTGGAGCCGTGGAATTGGTTTAAGTATTTAGGCTTCTAAGGAATAGCTGAAATATTACTTCAGGTTTTTCACGTGTGCGGTTGCCCCACTTCGCTATACTGATCGCCATGCAACCCAGCTAGTCGCTTCACTGCTCGACTAGGCTTATTTGGGTAAAATAAGCCTAGTCCGTGAAATTATAGCCAAAGTTATATTTTCAGCATTCCTTGATATCTGTTTTAGTAAATCCTATTGTATAACTATTGTACTTGTATCACTTGTATTCAGACTTTCCTTGGAGGATACACTCTGAATTATTGCACTATCAGCCTTGTAAGTTCCAGGGCTTATTACTCTTGCGTAGTAGGTAAGCGGGGGGCTCTTTTTCTGGTCTTTACTAATGTACAAGGTTACTTTTTGCCCATCTGATTCCATATAGCTTATTTCATTACTATTTGGCTCAACACCCATGGTTGAAGGGTTGTCAATTGGTTTTAAGCCAGACGGAAGAAAATCGGTGACCTGGTAAGAACCATCTATGGCTTGTTTGCTTATATCCAATGTGATAACTACTTTTACTATTTCGTCTTGCTTGAAAGTAGTTTTCTCGTCCTTACCTTTTTTGGAATAATAAGCTTTTTTGATAGTCAGATTATTATCAGGTTCTTTAATATCCGTAAGAGGCTTTTTAAACATGGAAACCATAGAAATGTCTCCTGTTACGGAATTGATTTTTAAATTATTTATATCCTTTGAAGGTAATGTAAGTGTAAATGACTCTCCAGCATTTAATGTTTTGCTGTAGGATTTTTCATTTAGTGTATAATTGAAGGATATAGGACCAGCATCGGCTTTTTTTATTTCTTCTTTTATATACAGCAACTTTTCAATACTTGTAAGCATATTTTTACTCTCATTATTTACGCAGTACTCATAAAAGCCTGATTTTTGAGGTTTATCGAGCTTCGATGCCAGTATTGCAGCAAGTGCAGTACATTCGAGAATATCATCCTTGTCTTTTCCAGTTTCTATTCTGTAATAAGGTTTATATGCTTTCATATGAGCTGTAATTTTTTCAATAAAGATCTTATCAGCTTTAGGAAGTTCACCAAGCTCACAATACGCAAGAGCTATATATATAAGATCCTTTATACTTGCATTTTTAACCTCTGAAGCTTTATCAAGCTCCAAAAGCACAGGTTCCTTCAATACGGCAAGGCCATATAACGCATTACCTTTAAGACCTGGTGAATCATCATAAAGTTTAGTGTAGAAATACTCTTTAAGTCTGAAGGTATTTACCTCGTCCTTGATCAAAGATGATATCTTTGCACTTAAATCAATATCGCTGTTACCATAAGGGAGGACAGCAATACCTCCATTGTCTTTTTGGTAGCTGGATGCGTTAACAGGTGAAACAGAATCTTCCGGATCACTTTGCTGGAAATAGCTGCTAATCAGGTCGCTTGCTATTTGAGCTGTGAGTTTTTGGTCAATTCGGTTACCTGATGTATATCTTAAGGAGTTCAATTCACCTAGATACATACCTTTTCCTCTGTCGGTAAATATAAGTTTTGTATTGCCCGCAGTTCCTCCTTCGAATTTCATACCGCTTTTGAGGTTGTAGTACAACGCTTCATCAATCTGGTGATATGTTTTGACAACATTAACAGTGTGCTTTAGAGAGTCTTTTAATCCACTCTGGGTGGATGCTTTTATTATAAGATCGTGTTTGCCTTCACTGAATTTCCAAAGCGGTATATTAACCCTCTGGAAAGCTTTACCTTTGGCACTTGCCAATACTTTTTGATTTTGAGGATCGTACACTTCAAATAAAACATTCTCGTTGCCTTTAAGGTCACTACCATATGCTGTAACACCTAAATCCGGCTTGTCGCCATCTAAATAGGTGGTGTTTAAGGTATAGTTTATAAAGAAAGGAAGGGTGACATTCAAATTGACCTTGTTGCTTCCTGCAAGCAAGTCTGGAGTTACGCCGGAAAGAGATACTCGCCATGAGGTAATGTTATCAGGTATTTTGAATTTAAGTTCACCATATCCGTCATTGTTTAATGTTATGGTATTAAAGTATGCTGTGTCCTTAAAGTCCTCTCTGGTTGCAGCCTTTGTATTAGTATTAGATTCAAGATTGTATGCATCAAATTCTATATCCATATATGCAGTATTGAGCGATTTAGCTTTTGTAGAAAAAGTTGTATAGATTCCGCCCCTGCCAAAGCTCCCTTTAGAAACTTCACCAATACCTGAATTTGCATGGGACTGGTAACTATAGCTAATTCCGGAAGGAAGAGTGGAGTATAAGGCTTGAAGAGTCTCAATGTACTGTTCATTAAGTTTGAAGAGAGCTTCATCAACAATACTTGTGTTAACCACAGCCTTTATTGGATTTCCGTCTTTATCTTTCGCAGAAATTTTAACAGTTACTTCATCACCAGGTTTATAGGATGCTTTATCCAATTTTGCGTCTATTACAAGTTTTTTCTCATCAGGGTTGAATACTGCATTGAATTCTTCAGACTGTACATATGTTAATCCGTTGAAGTAAACACCTGTTACACATACATTAGGTGTGTCCTTATTGTCCATTATAAAGCTGGAATTTGGAGCTTTTCCGACTTCATAACTACGGATTCCATTCTGTGCTTTTATGAATACATATGACCCAGCAGGCATTGTTTTAGTACCTTTTTTAAAGGTGAGATCGACTTTTTCGCCTGTTTTATAATTCTCTTTACCCCCATCAAGAAAATATCTGTTATCATCATAGTTGTTTACAGTATAGTTTCCTATATAGCAGTCAAACTTCATGTTTCTTCCGGAATTATCTATACATTTAATTTCAGCAGAGTAGTAACCGTTTTTTATGTCAGGAGCATCCAAGGTGTAAGAGGCTTTCCCGCTAGCGTCGGTTGTCATTGTTATATGGGCAAATGCTTCTTTATGGTCTTCATACCGATACCTCTTCTGAGTAACCTTGTTTATATAATCGTAGTATTCACCGTCTTCAATTTCGATCCAGGTATGCTTATATATTGTTCCTGTTAAGGTTTTACCGCTTACAGCATCTCCAAGGTAATCCATACTATCTTTAGCAGTTCCGCTGTTAATTCTGTCGAGTACAACTTTATTTACAACAGCATTTATTTTAGCCTTTTGATTCTTTATTTCAGACGTAAGATTTACATTGATATCATTAACAAAAAGGCGTACCTGTGTATTACTTGATATTTCTCCAGCTTCAGGGAGAAGTGCATGGGCATATACGTCAATATACTGTTCTCCCTGAACATTTCCTGATGGATTTGGAACATATTTTACGTCAATACAGCCGGAGGAATCTGTTGTAATGGACTTTTGTACGGTAGTATCGCCAAAATTATCGGCATTAATGTTATAGTCTACCTGAAGATCAGGTACAGCTGTTCCTTCAAAGAATGAGCCTTTAATATTCAGGTTTACTTCTTGCCCAGGAAAAACTGCTTCCTTATTCTTTGTGATATCGAGTTTATAAGCTGGTTTTATAAAGTTCTCAATATTGATGTATGAGCTTGCAACAATTTCATCTTCTTTTTTGACTACCAGTTGATATCCACCAGGGTCAAGGTTTGGAAGTGTAAAATTGCCATTGAATACGCCATCTTTGGTTGTTATATCCTGACTCACAAGGGGAGGTTCACTCATAGGATAGTAGCCTATAACATCTTTATCTCCTTGTCTGGAGTTTATATATCTTTGAAAATAGCTGCTGCCTTGATTGACTTCAACAACCATTGATTCAATTTTCTCATTAGAATACCTGTCTTTTACAAGTCCCCAGAAGTTTACAGTATCATCGGGCTTATAGAGGTTTCGGTCGAGTTGTATGAAATTCCAGTATTTACTGGAGTTGTTATCCTCGTAAACGCCATAGGAGTTTGAACCGCTGGTAACTACAGCTTGTTTATTGTCTTCTGTTTCTATTTTGTAAAACGTTGTACATTCTCCAGAAGCATTTTTAGGTGAAGGGGAATCAAAGTAAGCTATGCCTTCTTTATCGGTAGTATAAGTTTTATTGGAGTCTACCTGCGATATTTTTGCATTGTAAATGGCTTTTTTGCTGCTCAAGTCATTTAGCCATATAAGAGTTTTATTGGTACTATTCATCAGGTACATGCCAATATCGGTTACCTGGATAAAGGTTTGAAATTTTAAATCCTCCCAATTGCTATCTACAAGATAGAATCCTTTGGATAGAGAAGAGGGAAGTTTAATAAACTGTTGTTTATCATTAGAGTTAGCGTTAAATCTCTGCTCAAATTCAATAACTTTCTCTAGACCTTTAATAGGTATAGAGTTTTTTGAAGAACTTCTATAGGCCCAGGATGAAGCATTAAAAGAATTTTTGTTTTTTAGTGCTTCAATGAAGGAATTGATATCTTTATAGGAGTAGACACTTGTCTTAACTTTTACAGGATCTTTAAAATTATCTGTATTTATATAATGGTTAATTGAAAGATATGGACTTTCGTTTGAAGTGTATTCATTTATGTTTTGGTTATAAGAGAAAAATCCCTTGTTGTAAGGCTCGCTTTGATTTGTTGCAGTTGTTTCAAATTGAAAGGTGAAGTCTTCACTTAAAGAATAGTCTGTACCAGCAAGTTTCAAGCCCCTTTTTACTTTGACTGTATAAAGAGTACTTTCCTTTAATGCTTTTGGTACAAATACCATTGTTTTTTTATGTCTTTCAAAGCGTCCTTCTGCTTTGGGATATATCTCAAAATAATTATCAATATCTTCAAAACCTTCATGACTGAAGTAAATTTCTATACCTGAATTTGTTGGCACATCGGTTGTTTTGTCACCAGGAAAAGCACTGAGTATTTTAAACGCTGCGCATGTTTGGAAAGTCCAGGTTATATCGCTTCTGTCTGGTGATTTGATTCTGAAGGTATAAAGGGAGTTTTGTTCAAAATCTTTAGAAGGCTTAATTTTAAAAGAATTTGAACCATTTTTGGATATTACCGGTGCAGGTTCGTTATCAATTGATAAACTACCTTCCAACTTTTTTAATTCAATACTGTTTTTTGACTCAAGAATAAATTCACTGTCGGGTTTTACGCCAGTTGAATCAAGGCTGACTGGAGTAAGAGTAAAACCACCTCTGTAATCACCGGCAATTACTTTTTCAGTAAATGTAGAATTTGGTATAAAGATTATTCCCAGTAAAAGCGCAAATACACAAGCTATTGCAATTGCAGCCTTTTTTACAGTTATAAAATGTTTTTTGCTATTGCTATTTTTATTTGGCAAGGATATTGTATTGAGTTTTTCAGGAATTTTAACATCCGAGTAGGCTTTCTTTATACTTTCAATGGAGTATTTTAGTTGCAAATATTCTTTGGTACACAAAGGACATTCGCTAAGATGCTTTTCAAGCTCCACTTTTTCGTTTTCTTTAAGTTCGTCCTGTACATATGCTTCTAAATTGTCAATTATTTCTTTGCAGTTCATAAAGATACCTCCTTTTTGGTATAATTAGCACCAAGTTGCTCCTTAAGTAATTTGTGGGCTCTGTTAAGCCTGGATTTCACTGTCCCTATAGGTATATCAAGCACCGATGCGATGTCTTCAAATTTTAAGTCATGGTTATACCGGAGGTCAATTACCTCCTTGTAAATGGCCTCCAGTCTGTTTGTAAGGTTTTGTATATCCATCGACTCGTCGGAATCATATTCATCGTGCTGCTCAGAATGGTTTATTTCACTGTCTAGAGGAATGACTTTCCGTTTATATTGTTCAATGTTATTACACTCATTGAGAAGAATTCTTATTAACCATGTTTTAAAAAACTGGTTTTCCCGCAATTTTCTAATGTTTGAAAAAGCCTTATAAAGTGCTTCTTGTACGGCATCTAAAGCATCTTGCTCGTTTCCGAGTCTAACTAATGCAGTTTTATACAATTGTACTTTCATAGTATCTACCAGCTCCATGAAAGCATTTTTGTTACCTGCTTTAGCTTTTTCAACAAGTTCGGTCAAATTTGTGGTCACCACCTTAAGATTGATTCTCGATATATCAAGATTTAAATGAACTTTTATTTGTGAATTCTATTATTAGACTCATAATTTTTTATAAAAGTTCGATACATAAATGAAAATATAAAAAATATTTTAAAATTAGGGGAATATTTATTATAATGATAGTAGCTAAGGATAATGAAATAATATCTGCTATATTTTCAATTATTCTTTGAACAATCAAATTATTATACACAGGAGGATATTATGAAGAAGACTAAGGTGCTTTTTGTTTCATCCGAAGTAGATCCCTTTGCAAAATCCGGTGGACTTGCCGATGTGGCGGCTTCACTGCCGAAGGCGTTGAATGGGTTGGGACAGGACGTTAGAGTAGTAATGCCGAAGTATAAGAACATTCCTAAAAAGTATGTAGAAGAAATGGAGTACTTGGGCTATGTATATGTAGATATTTCTTGGAGACATCAATTCTGTGGAATAATGAAATACGAGAAAGACGGAGTTGTCTATTATTTTCTTGACAATGAATACTATTTCGGAAGAGATGGCTATTATGGCTATGATGATGAAGCAGAGCGTTTTGCATTCTTTTCTATGGCTTTATTGTCCATGCTTCCAGTAATTGATTTTAAGCCAGATATAATACATTGCAATGACTGGCAAACAGGAACGGTTAGTTTACTTCTCAAAGCTAATTACAAAAACAATGAGTTTTATAAAGATATAAAAACGGTATTTACGATACATAATTTGAAGTATCAAGGAGTTTATCCAAAAGAGGTTTTAGGCGGTGTATTAGGACTTAGCTGGGAATACTTTACTCCTGATGGAGTCGAGTTTTTTGACAATATCAACTATTTAAAAGCCGGGTTGGTGTATTCTGATATAATTACAACAGTAAGCAAAACCTATGCGGAAGAGATAAAAACGGATTTCTTTGGAGAAAAACTCAATAATGTTCTCAATAAAAGGTCCCAGGACCTGTATGGAATTCTTAACGGAATTGATATGGAGAGCAATGACCCTGCTAAAGATAATAAAATCTTTGCAAACTTTACCGCAGACAACCTTGATGGTAAGATGACAAATAAGCAAATGCTTCAAAAGAGCCTTGGACTGCCTGAAAGAATTGATATACCGGTTATAGGTATAATATCCAGATTGGTTGATCAAAAGGGTTTTGATATTATAAATTATGTTATGGATGATATTATGAATCTGGATATTCAACTTGTACTTCTCGGAGCAGGAGACTACAGTTATGAACAGGCGTTTAAACACTATCAGGAAAAATATCCGGGAAAAATATCCGTAAATCTCAAATATGATGCAGTTCTCTCACAGAGAATTTATGCCGGTTCAGATATGTTTCTTATGCCTTCACTGTTTGAACCATGTGGATTAAGCCAGATGTTTAGTCTAAGATACGGTACTATACCTATTGTCAGAGAAACCGGAGGGCTTAAAGATACCATTTCGCAGTATAATGATATAACGCATGAAGGTAACGGCTTTACATTTACCAGATATAATGCGCATGATATGCTTTATGCTATCAAGGAGGCGGTACATTTCTACTACCATAGATCTACATGGAACTGGCTGATGAAGAAGGGAATGGCTGTAGACTTCAGTTGGGAAAAGTCTGCAAAAGAGTATATGGAAGTCTACAAGAAAGCTATTGCTAAGAAATAGTAAGTTGTATTGTAATAGATAAACTGTTTGTTATCAAAAAATTGCTTAGAAGGATAATATAAGACCCTGGTGATGCTTCATCAGGGTCTTGTCAATTTGTTAGATAAGCACTCCCACAGTTTTTTTGCGCGCCCCTTGAGAAAGCTTTATAAAAATTCTATTGACCTTAATGCTGGATTTTGACAGCTAAATAATATAAACTGTAATTGGAATAAACTATGAAGCATTTTAGCATTACTTGGAGGTAGTTATTATGAGACTGGAAGAACTAAGGCTGAAGTTGAACTCTATATCGGTATATAGAAACTTATTGGAAGATAAATTAATAAATAGTTTGCATGTTTTTTTAGAAAGATTATTTTCTGGTGAGATGGATTTAAATGGTTTTGCACGACATTATAATTTGTTGTTTTTTAATATAATCAATATAGATCAGCAGAAATCATTCAGGGAATATATCATAGACTTGATAATTTCAGATGAGAACCCGTTTTCCATGGCTTCTGAGAAAATGGATTATGAAAATATTAATAATAATCTTGTGAAGGCAGCATCGAATGACTTAAGGAGCTTTGGTGAGATTTCAATGATATCTTCTGATATATTTAAGGAATATGCGCTCCAGCACCTTTGTACTTCAACTTTTGAGGCCACAGTTGCAAGTGGATTTCCAGAATGGGGTAATAGTGAATTGGGGGACCAATTAGAGCCAATAAAGGAACTGTTATATAAAAATGATGCTTGGGATAGATTTGCGAGGGACCTTTCAACGTTTTACAGAGCTAACGGTACCGGTATGTTTTCTCGATTTCGTGCTTTTATATGGGAGAGAGGCAAATCTTCTGGCAGCTTAAGAGGTATTGATTCACCGGACCCTATAATGCTCTCTGATTTTATAGGCTATGAGTCGGAACGCTTGGAGATTATTAAGAATACTGAGCAGTTCCTAAAAGGGTTTACTGCCAACAATATGCTTTTGTATGGAGACAGGGGCACCGGCAAGTCTTCGACAGTAAAAGCACTTGTCAATGAATACTGGCAAAAGGGACTGCGAATTGTTGAAGTTCCCAAGAATAATTTAGCGGACTTTCCCCAAATAATAATGCAGCTTAAAGACAGAAAACAAAGATTCATTATATTTATAGACGATCTTGCTTTTGAGGATGATGAAGAGAATTATACAAGCCTTAAGGCAGTGCTTGAGGGAGGACTTCAAAGTAGACCGGGCAATGTTGTTATTTATGCCACTTCCAACAGGAGGCATTTGATAAAAGAAAAGTTCAGTGACAGATTAGGACTCCAATCAGGAAATGCAGACGATGAGATCAGATCTCAGGACACAATTCAGGAAAAACTTTCACTGGCAGATAGATTTGGAATTACGATAGTATTTTCTTCGCCGGATAAAAGCATGTTTTTAGAGATTGTAGAAGGCCTTGCTGATAAAAGGGGTATTGGCTACGATAAGGACAAGCTTTATAGTGAGGCACTTAAGTGGGAAATTTGGTATAACGGACGATCACCGAGAACTGCAAGGCAGTTTGTCGATTGGCTTGAAGGAAACAGCAACGTGGTTTGCTGATAAACTGTGTAAAAGGATTATCTGAAAGAGGCAGGTGATTTAATATAGTTTGTTAAATCAAGAGCCTCTTTTAAACATTGTTGTTTCTACAATATTATCTACATCCTTCTTAAAGATAGTTTCCCGTTCAAGTAAAAGTGATGCAATGTTTTCCAAACAATCCGAATTGTTTTTTAAGAGTTCCTTTGTTTCTGTGTAGACTTCTTCAATTATTTCCTTAACTTCTTTTTCCACTACATTCAAGTTTGTATTTGATGGATGATCATTATTGGTATCAAGAAAACTTACCAAGCCGACTGTATGACTCATACCAAAGTTCTTGACCATGTCTACCGCGATTTGAGTTGCTTTTCTAAGATCATTACTAGCCCCATTAGTGACTTCATTTTCGCCAAATACTATCTCTTCTGAAGCCCTTCCACCAAGGAAAATAGCGATGTCGTTAAGAAGGTCTCTTTTTGTTGAAAACATTTTTTCGTCGGGAAGAAACAGGGTATATCCGCCAGCGCCTTTAGTGGTTGGAATAATTGTAACTTTTGAGACAGTGACACCTGAAAGGAGTTTGGCAATAAGAGCATGGCCTGCTTCATGGTAAGCAGTTATTTCTTTATCCTTTGAAGTAATATTTTTCTTGTTCCTTTTTTCTTCGCCTGCCTGTATTTTACTTATAGCATTATCAATATCCTTCATGGTAATAGAGGTATGTCTATTTCTTACAGCATATATGCCGGCTTCATTCATAACGTTTGCCAGGTCGGCACCGGACATATAAACTGTCATCTTGGCAATTTCCTTGAGATCTATATCGTTTCCCAAAGGTTTATTCCTGGCATGGAGTTCAAGGATGGAGAGCCGAGCATCTACATCCGGGAGACCTACCTGTATTTGCCTGTCAAACCTACCTGAACGCAAAAGTGCAGGATCCAGCATATCAAGTCTGTTGGTTGCTGCAATAACTATTATGCCTTCACTTCCTGAAAAGCCATCTATTTCCACCAGAATCTGATTGAGCGTTCTATCTCTTTCGTCTCCGGAACCGGATCCGTCATTGCTGCTTCTTTTGCCCAAGGCATCAATTTCGTCTATGAATATTATACATGGGCTTGACTTACGTGCAAATTCAAACAATTGTCTTATTCTTGAGGCACCAACACCTACAAATTTTTCAACAAAGTCTGAGCCGGAAACAGCAATAAACGGCACTCCTGCCGTACCGGCAAGTGCCTTGGCTAAAAGAGTTTTTCCAGTACCGGGAGGTCCAAACAATACTGTTCCCTTTGGTGGAACTACTCCAAACTTTTTAAACCTTTCAGGCGAAACCAAAAAATCCACTAACTCCATCATGTTTTGTTTGGCTTCTTCGTTACCTGCTACATTATCAAAGGTTATGTCACACTTTTTTATAATGCCGAATTTCGAGTCCTTATTACCGGAGTATTGTTTCTTTATCATTCTTCCCATAAGTAGACTGATAAAGGCTATAGACAGCACGAGGGGAAAAATTGAAAGCAAAATGCTAATTGTTGATTGATAAAGGCTTTCCGTAAAGGGTTTGTCTTCAAGTGAAATATAGTGTTCTAAAAGGTACTTTTTTAGGTCTTCTGATTCAGGATTATCGGTTATAAAGAGGTCACCGTTTTTGAATTTCCCTTTAATCTTTTTGTCGCTTTGATTGTAATCATAAATTGCAGATATGTTGTCTGATTCCACATATTTTATAAATGCTCCGTATGTAATGTTAGAAGTTGTAACAGTTTTTTTTGGCGAGTTTGCCATATTATCAAGTATTAAAGATGCGCATATTGTGAAAATTGCAATGAAGGATATAAGTAATAAAGCTACTTTTCTAGCTGTTGAAGTTTTCACGGTTTTGTAGTATTTTGGTGTCAATATTAAAAAAAGGTAACGCATACTGGGAATAACTTTATTACGCAAGAAAAGCAATAGTTTTGATAACAGGGTCGCCACCACCTTTTTGATTGTTTTACCAATTAAAATTAGAAAAGCATGCGGCTTATAAAATATAACTTAATCTATATTTTCTCTCAAGACATTATTTATTTCAAAGTATTTCTATATATATATTTTACCAGAGCACAGTCTGATTTTCTATGGAACTAAAGGACCATAATAATTAATAATACATGGGACTATTATAGTAAAAAAGACTTGGATAATTTTTTATCAATCTTTCTTGATTATACATCTATTTTAATTTAAAATAATAGAGTGTTTTAATATGAAAATTTGAGGTAAGTACCTTAAATGCCAATAGTTATCGAAACCTAATTGCTTAATTATTATAAAAAAGGAGTAATTGACATGAGTAAAATTAAAATGACAGTTCCGTTGGTTGAGATAGACGGAGATGAAATGACCAGGATCATGTGGAAAATGATTAAAGATATCCTGCTTGAGCCATATATTGAGCTTAATACCGAATACTATGATTTAGGGCTTGAAAACAGGGATAAAACTGATGATCAGGTTACAATTGATTCAGCTATGGCTATAAAGAAATATGGGGTTGGTGTTAAATGTGCTACCATTACACCAAATGCTCAAAGGCTGGAAGAATACAAATTAAAGAAAATGTGGAAGAGTCCTAATGGTACTATCAGGGCTATTTTAGATGGCACAGTTTTTCGTGCACCTATAATAGTTGATAGTATAAAACCGTTTGTTATTGGCTGGAAAAAGCCTATAACACTTGCGAGACATGCTTATGGCGATATATATAAGGATGTTGAATATAAAGTAAATGGAGCTGGAAAGGCAGAAATCGTATTTACTTCTGAAACCGGGGAAGTCTCAAGAGAGACAATCCATGACTTCAAGGGACCTGGAGTTATACTTGGAATGCATAATACCGATGAATCCATTATGAGTTTTGCAAGAGCTTGCTTTAATTATGCTGTTGACCAGAAGCAAGACCTTTGGTTCTCAACTAAGGATACTATCTCAAAGATTTATGACCACAGGTTTAAGGATATCTTTCAGGAGATCTACGATGCGGAATACAAGGACAAGTTTGAAGCAAATGGAATAGAATACTTCTATACATTGATAGATGATGTTGTTGCAAGAATAATGAGATCAGAAGGCGGTATGGTATGGGCTTGTAAGAATTATGACGGTGATGTTATGTCAGACATGGTAGCATCAGCTTTTGGAAGCCTTGCAATGATGACCTCAGTTTTGGTTTCACCAGATGGTAAATATGAATATGAGGCAGCTCATGGTACTGTTACAAGACATTACTACAAGCACCTTAAAGGTGAAGAAACTTCCACCAATTCAATGGCTACTCTGTTTGCATGGACAGGAGCACTTAAGAAACGTGGAGAATTGGATGAAAATAAAGAGCTTATGAATTTTGCAGATAAGCTTGAAGCAGCCTCCATAAAGACAATAGAGGACGGTGTAATGACAAAAGATTTAGCCCAGTTGTCAGAGGTGGCAAATAAAAAGATTGTTAATACTGAAGATTTCCTGAAGGAAATAAAGAAGACCTTTGATGCTATGTAATTTAAATTAATAATTTATTAGCCCAGTAGAGATAATACCATACTGGGCTACAATTTTTTAGGACTGGAGATATAAAATGAGAAATATAAAGCTAGTTATACAATATGATGGAAGCAAGTATAGAGGATGGCAGAGGCTTGGGGATTCGGACAAAACTATTCAGGGCAAGTTAGAACAGGTTCTTAGCCAAATGTCGAATGAAAAAATCGAATTGATAGGTTCAGGAAGAACTGATGCTGGGGTTCATGCTTTCAAACAGGTAGCAAACTTTCATACAAAAAGTGATTTGGCTGAAGATGCTATGCTGGATTATCTATACAAGTATCTTCCGGAAGATATTGTAGTTATTGATGCTGAAGAAGTAGATAATATGTTTCATTCAAGGCATCATGTGAAAGGCAAAAAATATTTGTACAGAATCTGGAATGCAAAGCGCCATAATCCTTTCATGAGAAAGCATTGCACACATATTGCAGAACCATTAGATATAAGGTTAATGCGGAATGCTGCTGAACATTTTACAGGAATGCATGATTTTTCAAGCTTTACATCGCTCAAAACAAAAAACAAATCAAAGGAAAGAGAAATATTTTCGGTAGAAATTGAAAAGGAAAATGAGATAATGGATATTGTGTTTTATGGAAACGGATTTCTTTACAATATGGCGAGGATTATGGCAGGTACTTTAATTGAAGTTGGAGCGGGCAGGATTAATGCTGATAACATACCTAAGATACTTGCTAAAAAGGACAGAAAACTGGCAGGCCCGACAGCCCCGACCAACGGTTTGATTCTTTATGATGTGGAATATTAATTGGAAACCGAATTTATTAAAAAGGGTTGGAATGACTTTTAAAGGTATTTTATGGCAGGCTATTCCTTAGCTTGCCATAGAGGATTTGACAATTGGCTGATTTTATGTAAAATTGTTTTAGGTACTAAATTTAGAAGAAAAAGCTGATTTTAAAGCTGCAATAACATAAAAGGAGAGGAAAAGTATGAGTTTATTTGATCAGTGGAAGGAAGTTGCTGATAAGGAAAGACCGGAGAAAGAGTACAATGAGTTTTGGAATACTTATTTGGAAAAGGAAAAGGAAGTATATGCGTATATTCTAGAAAATCACAATGAGATTATAAGTGGTAAGGTTTCTGAGTTGGCACAAAAGTTTGAAATGGATTCAGCAACATTTGCCGGGTTTATGGATGGAATAAATACAAGTTTGGTTAAAGAAGTAGATTTGGATAGCTTAAGTGAAGACTTTGATATTAGACTTGAAGTAGATTACGAGAAACTATTCTATAATATGCTGGATGCAAAAGCGAATTGGTTATATACCTTACCTCAATGGGATGGGGTATTAACAAAAGATAGAAGAAATGAAATTACGAAAGATTATAACAGATCCAATATGGCTGTAAGCAATAAAGTGGGAAGAAACGAACCCTGCCCTTGTGGTAGCGGTAAAAAGTATAAAAAGTGTTGTGGCATATAAGCTTTATTTTAGATTCAGAGGAGTAGAGTTATGAGTGAATGTATTTGCAACAGTTGCAAACATTTGAAACTACAGGTAAATATAGAATCAGATGATAGTGATTATATATGTAAATTTGGTTTTCCTTCAGAACAGTGTAAGGAATGCGAAGGTGAAGAATGCAATATTACCGAGTGTAGTCATTACATAGAAGACAAAGAGGATGAAACGTTAAAGACAGTGCATTGTAAAGGCTGTGGTAAAGAACTTGAACAAATGTGTGAAGATGACATCGATGGAGAGGTATACTGCATAAGCTGTTACTTGGATATAAAAGAGAATGATTAATGCATAGAATTAGAATCTTAAGGGAATTTGCCTTGCAAGTTTCTCAATAAAAGACCACCCATAGAGGCGTGGTCTTCTTTACTATTTGGCCTCTTGGAGTGAAATGAAAGAGGCTAAAACGGAGGGACTCGATGTCCCTGAGTTTTTATTTTTTTGGTACATTGTGGTTGGAAAACAGATCTTTAGAGATTATAATATCCGACATGTTTAGTTCACTAATTAAGTCTTGCAGCTCGTTATCATATAAATCAATATTGATAGGATCACCGCTGTTGTAATCGTATAATTCTCTCGTATCATTAAAATATATATATTTGTCGGTGATAATTGATCCGCTTCTTAAAACTGCATAGCTTTTTTTTGTATTAACTAGATCCTTGCCTAAGGCATAAGATACATCAAAGCCCATAATGTTTGCAACTGTAGGCATTATATCAATTTGTCCGCCGGTAGTAGATATTAATTCTCCTTTTTGCTGCCCGGGGTAATGTATTATTAGTGGAACACGTTGAAGTTTAGCCCAGTCAAGATCATTGTATTCCATACCCAAAAATTGCATCAGTCCTTCATTTTCAAGCTTAGGAACAGCGGAATGGTCACCATAAAAAACAAGCAGGCTGTTTTCATAGAGACCTTTAGACTTCAAATCATCTATAAAGTTTCCAATACAACTATCCGCATAGTGTGCTGCTTTTATATAGTTTCCTATGTAAGTTCCTTGATATTCACCAACATTAAAGTCAAAGTTTTCAAAGTAGGTAAAGGGATGATGACTTGACAATGTAACAAGAAAGCTGTAAAAAGGTTTTGAGGTATCTATTTTATTCAGTGATTGCCTTAAAAATGATTTATCACTGAGTGCATTTCCGCTCCAGCCTGCAAAATCATCCATAACATAGTCTTCTGAGCTAAAGAATTTATCAAATTGCAGTGCTTTATACATCTCATTCCTGTTCCAGAAGATTTTATCAAAAGCGTGAAGTGCATATGTACTATATCCCTTTTGTTTCAATAAGGACGGCAGCGAATGATATGTATTTTCAGGATATCTATGGTACACTGAGCCCTCACTTAGTGGATAAAGGGAATTATTAGTCAAAAACTCTGCATCAGAGGTGTTTCCACCGGATACCTGATAATATATATTGTTAAAGTAAAGGCTTTCTTTTATAAGCTTATTTAGATTCGGTGTGATCTCCATATTGTTAATTTCTTTTCCAATAACAAATTGTTGCATAGCTTCCATTTGTACAATAATGAGATTTTTACCATTAGCTATACCTTCATACTTGTATTGAATATTGGAATTTTCTTTTTTTACGTTTCTGCTCTCAAAATATTTTTCTACCTCTGTTTTTTCTTCTTTAGCAGTATTTTCATCCTCTAAAACATTCTTTTCAATAAAAAGTTTTGTATTATAAAAATGAGAATAGAATACTCCAAGACTCTTAGCAGAATAGTTATTGCTGTAAGCATAAGAAGAAATGTTGGATATCGAAGATACGCTAAGTATTATTACTAAGGCCACAGCCAAAGTGACAATGGATTTTCTGATCCTTTTAGGAAAATGGATACTTGTTATCCCCTTTTTATGCAGTTTTATAAGCGCAGCTAACATAAAAGGAATATCGACTATGTAAAGTATATCTTTAACTTGAAAAAGGCTTGCAATACTTTGGTCCACAGTACTAATCATCTTGGGATTTAGCTGAAATATAATAGGTATTGTAATCAAATTATAGTAGTACCTGAAGAAATTTGTATCTGCAATTAATAATGTAGTAAGCAGTACGTTAAGTATAAAAATAGCAATAAGCCTTTTCTTGTTAAAAAGGAATAAGGATAAGGACACTATAATTAAAAGAACTGAAATGGAGGAAATTAGCATTAAAAAATTATTAAGCGTAAAATATGGTGCCTTATTAAGCCTTGATGAAAATTGGAAATAAAGGCATTTAAATAGCATAAAGGTTACAAAAAGCGTTATAAATAATGATTCTGTAAGTTTAATATATTTGGACAAAAAATCTTTAAATCTATTTAGCATATCAAACATAACCTCTCTATAAAGTTAATACATTATTATTTTAATTATTATACTTACCATAACTTGCATCGCATATATATTTTAATACAAAATGCCAACATTTTGCAAGATAACTCGATTTCTTGATTACCTACTAATTGAGCAAAAAACAAATGTATAAGGAATTTCTATACACATTTTAGTTGTTTGAAACATTATACAACAATTTATTATATAACAAAATTATAAAAAATATATAAACAAAGTGTGAATAAATATTTAAGTTTTACTTAGTATAACCTCAATTGAAAAAAATAGTAGCTTGAAGAAATTGTAAAGTCACTCCTACATTTTACAGAATATAGGAGTGAACTGTTTTAAAAACTCAATTTATGCCCATTAATCTTAAGCCATTTGGAACACTCCTTATAATTGGGAAGTATTGACTCTGCCATTCCCCAAAAGTGTTTTGAGTGATTTTTTATTTTTATATGAGTTAGCTCATGTACAACAAGGTAATCTACAATATCCAGAGGAGCTATTATAATTTTCCAGTTAATATTAATGGCATTTCTTCCCGTACAACTTCCCCATATTGATTTTAGATCCTTTATAATAAGATTTGATGGCTTAACATCCAACTTTTTTGCAAAGAAGTCTATTCTTTGTGAAACTACCTCTCTTGCAAGGTTCTTATACCAATTAATTATATGACTTCGTATTAGATTGGCTTTACTATCAAGGATACTATCACAAACATTTTGAGGTAAGGATACAATCAGGTATTTATCCGAAGTAGAAACTGATGCTAGGCTTATTGCCGGATTGATATTTACTTTGAGAGTATATTCTTTTCCCAACACTGAAAACTTCTCGCCATCGATAAACTTCATTTGAGGCACTTCAGACTTAATACTTTCGAGATAGGAAAGCTTCTCTATTATCCATGCCGCTTTGCTGTTTACTACTTCGGCAATTTGCTTATCGCTGATTTTTCTGGGAGCTGCTACTTTAACCCCATAGCTGATGGAAAGGGATATGCCTACTGTTTTCCTGTTGCTTCTAACAATAGTATAATTAATTTTCTGATTTCCAAATTCAATAAAATTCTGCATTTTTGATACATCCCAATATTCTTATAAATTTTAAAGGATAAAACTTTTAAAACGTGGAGCACTTTTAATTTTACAACACTTTTTTAATAAGTGAAATAGTTTTTTACTGCAATTGAGAATGACTTAATCAGTTTCATTAACCACCCATTCGATAAATTTTACATAGTAGGACGTTAGAGGGAGAAACAGACAGGCGCTTACCAGGTTAAAAATGGTATGGGCATTTGCGATAAGCCTGTTATCACCTTGCCCTGCAATATGGGTAATTAATTGAACCGACTTAGAAAAAGGTGAGAAGAATAGCATGGCGAGCAAAACTCCAACTATGTTATACAGCGTATGAGCCCATGCTGTACGTTTGGCAGATAAGTTAGTTCCTAAGCTCGCAATTTGGGTAGTTATAGATGTTCCGATATTATCACCGAAAGTCAGACCGAGTGCAGCATCAAAAGATATGAGCCCGGCATTAAACAGAACGATAGTTAGACCTACTGTAGCACTGCTGCTTTGCACCAGCATGGTAGTTATTAAACCTATGAGCAGTCCAATCAGAGGGTTATTTCCATATTTCATAAAAATATAATGTGCAGCCTGACTTTCTTTTATGTAAGGGGCACCAAAACTTAATATACCTAAACCTGTAAACATCAGACCGAGTCCTGCAACAGCTGTCCCCAGGCATTTTACCGAGTTCCTTTTTGCAAAAAACTTAAGCAACAAGCCAATTGCCACAAAAAAGTATGCAGAATTCGTGATTTTAAAGGACATCAATTGTGCTGTAAGTGTTGTTCCGAGGTTAGCTCCTAAGATTATACCTACTGCCTGAGGCAGTTTCATAAGTCCTGAGTTTACGAGCCCTACCGTAATTACTATTATTGCAGTACTGCTTTGGACTAGTGCAGTAACTAATGTACCTGTTATAAAAGCTGTTGAGGTTTTACCTGCAAAGGTTTGCAGACATTTTTTCATTCTATCGGTGTTGGCTTTTTCGAGGCCACTGCTCATGAGGCTGACACCATACTTTAGGAGCACTGTACCAATAATGAAGTTTATTAAAATTATAAAAATTGTTTTTGTCATATCCACGTTCCTTAAGGGTGTATTTTTTGTAATTAATTGGGCTTCTATCATTCTCAGCTTTTACTAATAAATAAGATTTAATTATTGAGAATAGAACACAATTTTTTGTTAATACTGAAATTTTATTCAAGTGATCTTTCCTTATGATCCGAACCGTATAGCTTTTGTGTTTAAAGGCAATAATTCTAGTAATCAAAATATTGCTGTAAGATGCTAGTGCCCAAAAATATAACTGGATAATTTTGCTATAGTTTTTATTAATTCTGAATATGGTTGGTATAGAATGAGGGAGAGAATATTTAAAGCTGAGATAGTTGTTGTTTTAATGGTTGCTGTTTTTTTAGTCTGCGAATTGATGTTTAAGCCGATTATAGGTGTTGCAGATAATGGGGATTTTGCAAGAATAATGAGTACTACAGGTTTGAGTTATAAAACTATGGATTATAATGAGAGGTATTTCAATTTTGTAAACAGGGAGTTTATAATGACTCTCCCATTTCAAAAAGGTGTCGGTTACTTTTCTACAGAGGTTATTTTAGTTTTTATTGCTAAAATAGTAAGCAGAATTGTGCTATTTAACAGAGGAATTTTTGATATAAGATTTCTTGGGTTCTTATATTGCTGTTTATTTCTTTTATCTATTTATCTTTTGATTAAATACAATAAAAGACCTATACCTATAATTAACATTATCTCAATAATCCTCACAGTTTTAGTATTTACAGATTTAGGTTATATATCTTATTTCAATTCCTTATACGGGGAGGCTTTATCCTATACAGCTCTTCTTCTTGCGGTGGCTGTTTCTATATATATAGCTAAAAGTCAAAATCCAAGTGCTTTTGCCCTGATTGTTTTTTATATTGCGGCAATTCTTTTAACAGGTGCAAAGGCCCAAAATGCGCCAGTAGGGATAGTTTTAGCATTATTTAGCTTGGTGTTTCTTAGAATTGAAAATAGTGGTAAATGGAAAAGAGTAATTGCAGTATGTGTTGTTTCACTTTTTATTACATCCACAGCATCGTACTTCTCAATCCCTGGCGTAATGAGAGTTTGTAACAAGTATCAGTCTGTTTTTTATGGAGTGCTAAAAAATTCCGAATCACCTAATAATGACCTTGAGGAATTAGGATTAAAGACAGAATATGTTCAGCTTGCAGGGACAAACTTCTTTATGGATGAATATCCGATTAATATTAAAGATCCTGTGTTTCTAAAGGAAATTAACAGAAATATAAGTCCTTTAAAGGTAGGCCTGTTTTATATAAGACATCCGTTAAGGTATTTAGAAAAACTGGGGATTACAGCGAATAAGGCATTTAATCTGATATTGGGGTTTGGAAATTATGAAAGAATGTATAATATTGAGGCCAAAAAAGAGGTGGGGTATTTTAGAATGTGGAACGATTTTAAAGTCACATTTATGCCACATTCACTGCTGTTTATTATATTTTTCTTTATAGCTTATGCAGTTATACTATCTGTTCAATATATTAAAGCCAGAAAAGCAGCGGAAAAAATTTATTTTAGTACATTTATAATGGTAATGCTAATTGGAATTATTCAATTTGTTGTTCCTGTAATATGTGATGGGGAAGCAGACTTAAGCAAGCACCTATTTTTGTTTAATGTGTGTTTTGATATTATGTTTGTTTATATGTTTATACTCCTACTTGAATTAATCGTTGAATTAGGGAGGAAGATTAAATTAAAATAGCTTAATTACCTTATTGGAGGTTGATATAATTGAAAATAGTATGTGTATTATTCATATAAAATATGGTATACTATTTTTCATAAAAAGTATAAAGTATAAAGATGGGGGATTAAGATGCTAAAGAAATTTCTAATTACACTAGTATGTTTATCGATTCCATTTTCTGTTGTGGGATGCCAAAAAGGCTCTTCAGGTAGTGGAGTAGCAATATGGCCTAAGGAAGGGGCAGTTGTTCCTGAAACTGATCAGCTTAAGCCACCTGCTAAGGGGGAGACCATAGCAGTTATGAAGACAAGCATGGGGGATTTAAAGATTAAATTTTTCCCTAGGGAAGCACCAAAGGCAGTCGAAAACTTTGTAACTCATGCTCAGGACGGGTATTATGATGGCTTGATTTTTCACAGGGTAATCAATGACTTCATGATACAGGGTGGAGATCCGACCGGGACAGGTACAGGTGGAGAGAGCATTTGGAAGCAACCTTTTGCTGATGAATTCAGTGAAAAAGTTCATAACTTTAGAGGAGCCCTTTCAATGGCAAATAGCGGATCTAATACTAATGGAAGCCAGTTCTTCATTGTTCAAGCACCTGTAAGCACAATTAATTCTGAGGTGATAAATCTCATGACAGAAAACAGGATTAACAAAACCGCTATAGCTAAATATAAAGAAATTGGTGGAACACCATGGCTTGATAAGGCACATACGGTATTTGGTCAGGTTTATGAAGGCATGGATATTGTTGACAAAATTGCGGCTGTAGAGGTAGATGCAAAAAGTAAGCCAACGAAAGATGTAAAGATTGTGGATATTAAAATTACGACAGCACCGTAAATTGAATAAAAAATAAATTTGTTATAGCACAAAAAAACTCAAGTGTTCAATCAACTTGAGTTTTTTTGATATCCAAAATAATATTATTGGGGGAGGGTTTTTTGTATAATTTTATTCCCAAACTTCCTTAATGATATTAACACTGTTAACATTATTTTCAGGTGTTTTGATTTCGTCCTCGCTGTAAATTTCAATAGTTGGTGTGTTGTGTATTTCAACTTTAGTTTTCTGATCTTTTCCCCATTTGCTATTTATATAAGATATGGCAAATGTGATTATAGCAAGTATGAACATCGCTATAATTTTGAAGATCATTTCCGATTCCGAGAGATCATAGAATATAGTCTTAATAGCTACAATAACTAAAACAACTGACCCAAACCATCTGAATATTGACTGTTTGCTATATGCGCCCCACACAAAGAGGAGAAGTGCATAAATTCCCCATGTAACTGATAGTGTCAACCACAAGTCAAAGGATTTAATGGTGTATTCCATCCATAGATTATCAATTTGGAAAGTCAGCAATCCGCCAACAATCAGGTGGCTTGTTACTGAGAAGAAATTGGATACGAATTTGCTGTCAGAGCCTGCTGGATCTTTGCTTGCAAAATCAAATTTAACTTTAAGAGAGAAATAAAAGCCCAATACTGCAAGTGTTACCCAAGCCATACCTGACCAGTTTAATATAGGGATAAATGTATTAAACCATTCGCCCATAGGTGTAGTCCAGGTAACACCATACCAGTATGTACCTACGAAAATCCAGATAACAGCTGATATAAGCTTAAGGTAATCTTTGTTTTTAATCTGACCTATTACGAGAATCAGTATTGCGATAATTGCCCACATGAAAACTGATATTAAAGGCTTGATGGAAGTTCCGGAACCAATTTCTGATCCTGAAATTATAAGGAGGAGCATAGCTGCGAAGAAATTAGTGATAACAGAGAAGGAATATTTTTTTGTTAAGGAATATGTTATTGCTGTAGCTGCGAGGTATATAATTCCCATACCTGCAAGAATTATTGAGAAGTTTATAATATCATTCATTATCCCAAATGACCATAACGCGAATACAGCTCCGTTTGTAATTCCAAGATAGAGGTTAAGTCCATCAAAGCTCTTGTTTTCTTTCCAGGAGGATATTAAAAAGCCAACATTATAGAATATAAATGCGCTTATAGCATACATGAAAGGTACAACCCGGTTTTCAGGGTTAAAGTAAAAGTAATATACAGTAAAAAGTATCCATGTCCCTATAAACGGTAATAATCTTAGTTCAAGCCATTTCTTGTTTACGCTTACAAAGAAGAATATTGAGTTGATTACGAGGAGGTAAAGAAACAATGTAAAAACCTGATCTCCCTGTGATTTCATAATTATTGGGGATATGAGTGCTCCTAATATCGCAAGATTCATAAGTGTACGGAAATTGAATTTATAAGAATATACTGCAAGCGCCAGAGTGACTGCTGTCATGGCAAGGAATACAGTCATTGGAGTCCAGAGGCTGTAGTAAATACCGGCAAAGGAGAATGTTGTATATAGTAATGCAACGCCCAGCCCGTTTAATATTTCACTTAATATGTTGTTGCCCTTTTGATGGAGTGTAACACCAAAAGCTATGAAAGCCGATGCTGCCATAATTCCAATTCCAATTTTTAGTTCATCAGATATCCAGCCCATATCAACTGCATATTTGAATGAATAGGAGAAAGCCATGAATGTAAAAATTGCACCTAAAAGTGTTATCCAATGCTTTCTTAGAAAATCTTTCATTTTAACCATCCCTTCTATACAACTTAAAACCTCAAAAATGTTGTTTGGCTGTATACTCTAATATTACTCCCAATAAAGGCGAGTTTGTAGATATCGCAAGTCATCAAACAACATCCGAAAGTCATAGTTTAAAAAAGGGAAGGTGACTAAAGTCATACTATATTGTTTTTTACAGCAAATACGGCAAGTTGTGTACGGTCTTTCAGGTTTAATTTTTCCAATATGTTTGTAATAATGTTCTTTACACTGCCTTCAGTTATGAAGATGCTTAATGCAATTTCCTTATTGCTTTTTCCATCGACAATCAGCTTGATAATGCTAAGTTCCCTGTCTGTTAAGTTTATATCGAATTTAGGTTCTTGTTTACGTTGGGTTGGTTCCTTATCATGGTTAATTTGCTTTGCAACAGTATTTAGAGCTGTATGGTGCATGATGCTGAAACCTTTAGCAACACTTTTTACTGCAACTATCAAATCGTCCGGTTTTATATCCTTTAGAACATATCCATCAGCGCCATTTTTGATTGCCTTTGAGATATTTTCTTCGTCGTTAAAGGTTGTAAGGATAATAACCTTTATAGATTGGAACTTTGATTTTATAAGTTTTGTTCCTTCAACACCGTTGCAAACAGGCATCATAATATCCATTAAAACTACATCAGGCGCAAGTTCTCCGCAAAGATTCAAGGCTTCTTCTCCATTACTGCCCAGCCCAACAACTTTTATTTCAGGATCCTGCTCTACTATAAATTTGAGGCTTTCCCTGAGGATTACTTGATCGTCGACTAGTACAACTTTTATCATTTTATATATCAATCCTTTCGTTAACTCGATGCATTTAATAAATATAATCCTTTTATTTTAGGGTATTACAGGCTATTTATAGGTATTTCGAGTCTAATATTAAATCCGCTTTCACCGTCTGAACCAAATACTATGTCACCATTGAGATCTTTTACCCTCTGTTCCATTCCAGATAGCCCGAAACCTTTTTTGATATCAGTACTTCCACAGCCATCATCAAATATAAAAATCTTAATTTTGCTGTCAGCTAGTCTTAATATTATATTAACATGTTTTGCCTTGCCATGGCGAAGGGAGTTTGTAAGAGCTTCCTGACATACCCTGAATATTACCTTTGAATATGTTGGAGAAGAGAAAGAATTAAAACCGTCGTATGAAAAGTCAATATTCATACCGGAAGGTTTGAAATCTTCGATCATTTTCTCTATTGAACTTATAATATCTTCACTTTCAAGCTTCTCAGGCTCGAGACCTTTGATTGAGCGTCTTAATTCTTTAAGACCGTCCCTTGCAGCTTTAAGTGCTTCTGAGAGCTTCTCTTCAGTTTTTGCAGGATCCTGCTTACACATTATGCTGCTTACTTCGAGGAGTGATATTAGCAGTGTCATAGTGTGACCAAGTGTATCATGAACATCTCTTGCAAAACGGTTTCTTTCTTTGGTTATAGCAAGTTCTTCAACTGTTTCGGCATATTCAGAGAGTTGTTCGTTCATAGCGGATAACTCTACATTTTTTTCATTCACCTCATCGAGCAGGTTTTTATATTCAGTTATATCATTAAAAATAACTATTCTTCCGAGATACTCATGTTTGCTGCCGAAAATAGGCTGTATATTTACTTGAAAACACTTTTTCACAGGTGCCAATATGGTGAGTTCACCGGTGGCATTTGTTTGTGTTTCACTTTTTATAGATCTTATCAGGTTTTCTGTTTCAGGTGTATAAATTATATTATCTTTCAGCGTCCTAATAAATTTGTTTATATTATCATATGTTTTAATTTGACCATTGTTGGAAAAAGTAATTTCAAAGGATTTATTATAATTATCGATTTTATTTAGGCTATCTACCACAACTATTGATTCGTTAAGGTTATGGACTATCTTTCTGAAAGCAATAGGTACTATATTCAAAAACCTGTATTTGAATGTGGCAATGGCAAAAAACAAGAGAGTCAGTGAAAAACTGATAGGAGTAATATCATACTTGGTGTTTAGTATATTAAGTTTAAAGGTCCGGTTTGCAAGATAAATAATGTTAGCAGCAAAAGGAATTAAAGAGGCTATAATAAGAACGATCGATTGATTTCGGGCATAACCTAAATGGTTTATAGAGGACTTGATAAGGATAACTATTCCTGCTGTCAGGTAAATATAGGATATGGCAGCATGAGCCCAAAAAAGTGGTCCAAATACCACATGTCCAATTTCAAATGAGCTGAAAAATAAATGGTGAAAGTGATTTGTGAGCAATGCAATGAACATTAGCACAGGTGGAGTAAATAAAAGAATAATAAACCACTTTCTTATGAGAAGTCGGTTGTATGTATAGTGAAGGCAGAACATCAACCATGAGAGAGAAACAAATATCACTGCAGTATATTCATATATCATTGATATTCTCATCGTATTGTTGTTTTGGGCAGAAAAAACCAGTATCTGGCCTGTAGACCAGACAAATATCAGAGCTTGACATGATATATAGCTTAAAAGCAAATGTGTCTTTTTGCTTCTAAAAAGGAAGAAGATTATCATTGACAATGATAAAACAATTGATATAGATTGAATAAATATTATGTTATTCCAAAGATGGTTCATGGCACTCTCCAAGAAAATATATTTTAAGATACATTTTAACATAAATTAATACAAATATAAACTGAGTATTAAAGATGAGTATTAAAAAATGATATGGAAAATTTATAATGAGGGATTAAGCATTTTGCAAGATTGGAATTTGAAAAATTCTTTTATTAAGAATTCACCTTTTTGTGGCAATGGAATAAGAACGGTGATATAATGTGTGGTATGACTATTTTTTGTATATTGAGGAGGAAACATAAATGACAGATAGACTGATAATACCTTCAAACTATGATCCTATTTTGTCTGTGAGAAAGACTGAGGAAGCAATAAAGAAGATAAAAGATTATTTTGAAGATACGCTCGCTAAAGAATTAAACTTAAGCCGTGTATCTGCTCCCCTTTTTATAAAGCCTGATACTGGCATGAATGACAACCTTAATGGAGTAGAAAGACCTGTAGCTTTTGATGTAAAGGGAATTGGCGGAGATACTGTAGAGGTCGTACATTCTCTTGCAAAATGGAAGCGTATGGCTCTTGGAAAATACAATTTCCAGGTAGGAGAAGGTTTGTATACTGATATGAATGCAATAAGAAGAGACGAAGATCTTGACAATCTTCACTCAATATATGTTGACCAGTGGGACTGGGAACGCGTCCTTAATAAGGAAGATAGAAATGTTGATACTTTAAAGCAAATAGTGAGAAAAATCTATGGTGCAGTAAAGGAAACTGAAAAATTTGTTTGCAGCAATTATACAGATGTTCCTGAAATCTTACCGGAGGATATTTTCTTTGTAACTACACAGGAACTGGAAGATATGTATCCTTCACTTTCACCAAAGGAAAGAGAAGATATGATAGCAAAAGATAAAAAGGCTGTATTTGTAATGAAAATCGGTGGACTTTTAAAGTCAGGTATAAAGCATGATGGCAGGGCTCCTGACTATGATGACTGGGAGCTTAATGGAGATATAGTTTTATGGTACCCAGTATTAAACAGAGCTTTCGAAATATCATCAATGGGAATAAGAGTTGATGAAGATTCTATTGTAAAACAGTTGAAAGAGGCGGGATGTGAAGACCGTAAACGTCTTAAGTTCCATAAGGATTTAATGGAAAAGAGACTTCCATATACTATTGGAGGCGGAATCGGCCAGTCAAGATTATGTATGTACTTCCTTAAGAAAGCTCACATTGGGGAAGTACAAGCTTCAATATGGTCTGATGAAATGATTGAAGTTTGTGATAAGGCAAATATAAAATTGTTATAGGAATAGTGGAAATATTTTTTGATTCGTTATAAAAAATAGATAATATAACAATAATAATATTGGCATTTCAATAAAATTCCGTGTACAATATTTATTGAAATGCCAAATATTATTATTTTCTTTGAGATTATATCTTAAGAAAAAATATCAATTAACAAAGGGGTTAATAGGTATGAAAAGTATAATGATCAAAAGCCTGTATAGACAATCAGGTGATTATATCAACAATGAAATAACTGTTGCAGGTTGGGTAAAAACAATTAGAGACTCAAAAACCTTCGGATTTATTGAAGTAAACGATGGATCATTTTTCAAAAACCTCCAGATTGTTTTTGAAGAACAGAACATATCCAACTTCAAAGAAATAACCAAAATTCCGGTTGGTTCATCTATAATTGTTCAGGGGGTGCTTGTTGAAACTCCAAATGCAAAGCAGCCTTTTGAGCTTAAAGCGAGCAAGATTGAAATTGAAGGTATGTCTGCGCCAGAGTATCCTCTTCAGAAGAAAAGACATACATTTGAGTATTTGAGAACCATAGCGCATTTAAGACCAAGGACAAATACCTATTCTGCGGTATTTAGAATCAGGTCTCTTGCTGCATACGCTATACACAAGTTCTTCCAGGAAAGAGGCTTTGTATATGTTCATACACCTATTATAACTGGAAGTGATGCAGAGGGAGCGGGCCAAATGTTCCGTGTTACGACACTTGACATGAATAATTTGCCAAAAACCAAAGAAGGTAGTATAGATTTCAATGAGGATTTCTTCGGGAAGGAGACAAATCTTACAGTTAGTGGACAGCTAGAAGGTGAAACCTACTGTATGGCCTTCAGAAACATATATACCTTTGGACCGACTTTCAGGGCAGAAAACTCAAATACTGCAAGGCATGCGGCTGAGTTCTGGATGGTAGAGCCGGAGATTGCTTTCTCAGATCTTAGTGATGATATGGAACTTGCAGAAGACATGCTTAAGTTTATAATAAACTACTGTATGGAAAATGCACCGGAAGAGATGGAGTTTTTCAATAGTTTTGTTGATAATACATTGTTTGAAAGGCTTAATAATATTGTTAATTCCAAATTTGGACATGTAACTTACACTGAGGCAATTGAGCTGCTTAAGAAGGAAAAGGACAAATTTGAATACCCTGTAGAGTGGGGAACTGACCTTCAAACAGAACATGAAAGATACCTTACGGAGCAGATATTCAAAAAGCCTGTGTTTGTAACCGATTATCCAAAGGAGATCAAAGCGTTTTACATGAGGATGAATGATGACAACAAAACGGTTGCAGCCATGGATCTACTAGTACCAGGAGTTGGTGAAATAATTGGCGGAAGCCAGAGGGAAGAAAGACTTGACTATCTTGAGAAGAGAATGGATGAACTTGGTCTTCACAAAGATGACTATTGGTGGTATTTAGATCTAAGAAAATATGGAGGAACAAAGCATGCAGGCTTTGGTCTTGGTTTCGAGAGAGCTATAATGTATATTACAGGTATGTCTAATATAAGAGATGTTATATCATTTCCGAGAACTGTAAATACTGCTGAATTCTAAATTAAGAATATTATGGGCATGGATTTATAAAATAATCCGTGCCTTTTTTAATGCCTAAGAAAGTGCATTTCTTTCTGACTTTTTTGTTTTTTAGGCATTTGTTACTATTAAAACAGTAGAAAAGACTAGGTCTTGTGGGTACGAATATTCATTGTAAGCAGTAGAGAAAAGTTATATGCTTAAATTAGGGTAAGTATTGTCTTATAGAATTCTGGTACAGTTATACTGGTACAGGAGGCGTATGGTTGTGGAAAGGACAATGGAGTATAGAAAAGGATGCTATATTTATATGGAAAATTCGCTGTCCTTGAAATGCTATATTTTGCTAAAGGGACAGATAATACTTAAAAACAGACAATTTGGCAATTTGTGTGTTAAAGAAGGTGCTGTTTTCGGGTTGGCAAGTTTTGCTAGCGATTCAAAATATAGAGAGACTGCAATTGCGAATACTGATTGTGAAGTATTGGAGTTTGACAGCAAGGGTATACAGAAATATATTATGGAAAATAAAGATATTAGAGAAAGTATATTTACTCACATTGTTGAATTCCTGAAGGTAATAAACAGAAGGATTGAATTAAAAAGTGTTCAATCCGATGATGACCTGGCCCAAAAGATATATGATGGTTTTATGTACTTTTATAAACATAACCAGATGGACAAATCACAAGAGCTGTTTGAAAGGCTTAAAGTGAAATATGAGAATACAGATTATTACAGAAAAGCTTTAATAATTCTTAAGCAGTATGAGTGTAATAATAAGGATGACTCTGAGGGGCAAGAAACTATTCAGGAGTTAGATACTCTCTTAATGAGAATTTGATTGGGGGGATATGTATGGAATCCACGATGAATTCTCAAAATCTTTTCGAAAAATATGGTGTTACCTATAACACTGGAGACATTATTTTCTTTGAAGGCGATTATGGAGAAGATTTTTATGTTGTGTATGAAGGTTCTGTGAAAGTAGTTAAGTTTGTAGATGGCAATATGTGTACAATAAGAATTATGAAGAAAAATGAATTGTTTGGAGAGTTTGCCTTATATAGTGAAAATATAAGAACTGCCACAGTTATGGCTATAAGTGATGTAAAACTTATTAAAATAAATAACAGGAATTTATATAATATAATTAATACAAATACAGCGTTTGCAGCATACTTTTTAAATATTCTGTCGGATAGGCTGGAGTATTCTTTTGAACTTCTAAATGCCATGCAGATGACTTCTATATATAAAAAGTTATACAGCTACCTTTACCTTGTGGTATACAAAAACAAGGAGGAAGTCAGTATTTCTGAACTTCCTGAACTTATAAGGGAGCCAGAATTGGAAGTTCAGCAAATAATTGATAATTGGACAAGGATGGGGCTTATAACTTTAAGGAGTGGAAACATTGTAAGTATAAATGACATGGTCTTGAGGAGAGTTATCGCGAGCAGGCCATAGGTGTTAAATTTTGATAAGACATGTTCGAAATATGATAGGGTAGATATTCGAATTTACATATATCTTTATAATTTTCGTCAAACACATTTATATATTGTGAAGTCGAGATTAATTCAGTACATAAATGATTTTGACTGAAAAAAGCTGAAATTATTGAATAATGGACAAATTTCGACTTTGTGGTTTGCACAAAATGATGATATAAATTAAATTGACTTATTGGATATGACGCTTTAAAAGTCTTTGAAATATTTATTTGATGTGCCCAATAAACCATTTGTTTGAAACTCAAATCTATGTGGTATTAATTTTTTAAAATACCCTATACAATTATAATGTGTGTACAATTATTACAAAGGTGTAAGAGTGTACTTTTTCTTGCACCTTATATTTATGTTTGGAGGTAGTGTAGTAAATGAGAAAGACAAAAATAATTTGTACTTTAGGACCGGCAGTAGACAGTGAAGAAACTTTAAGGAAACTAATGCTAAAAGGTATGGATATTGTGCGGCTTAATTTTTCACATGGAACTCATGAGGAGCATAAAATACGTGCAGATCGTTTAAAAAAGGTTAGAGACGAATTGGGATTGCCAGTTCCTTTACTTTTAGATACGAAGGGTCCGGAAATCAGACTTGGAAACTTTGAAAATAGTGAAGTGCTTTTAAAAGAAGGTGATAGGTTTACTCTTGTAAATGCTGATATTTTGGGTGATTTGACTAAATGCTCAGTATCATATAAGGAATTATATAAAGATGTAAAAAAAGGAACCAGAATACTTATAAATGATGGGCTGGTTGAACTTGAGGTAATTAATATAAAAGATAAGGACATCGTATGTGAGGTGTTGAACGGGGGAATGATAGGGAATCATAAGGGAGTTAATGTTCCGGGGGTTGAGGTCCATCTTCCTTCCCTTACCGAAAAGGATGTTGAAGATATAAAGTTTGCAATAGAAAATGAATTTGATTTTATTGCAGCTTCCTTTATCAGGAAGGCTTCTGACGTTATTGATATAAAAAAGGTGCTCGAAAATAATGGTGGCCAGGATTTGAATGTCATTGCCAAGATTGAGAACCGGGAAGCTATTGAAAATGTTGATGAAATAATAAAAGTATCAGACGGAATAATGGTGGCAAGAGGAGATTTGGGAGTTGAGATACCGGTTGAAGAGGTGCCTGTGGTACAGAAGATGCTGATAGAAAAATGTTACAGAAGTGGTAAGCCTGTTATTACTGCTACACAGATGCTTGATTCTATGATCAGAAATCCAAGGCCCACAAGAGCTGAAACCAGTGACATTGCCAATGCTATTTATGATGGTACTAGTGTAATAATGCTTTCAGGTGAAACGGCAATAGGAAAATATCCTATAGAGACGCTTGAAACTATGGCTAAAATAGCTAGAAAAGCAGAAGGATCAATTGATTATTGGGCAAGGTCTCAAAGGATGCAGCATGATTTTTCACCGAATGTAACCAATGCAATAAGTCATGCTACATGTACAACTGCCCAGGATTTGAAGGCTTCTGCAATAATTACTGTTACTCATTCCGGACATACTGCCAAGATGATATCAAGGTTTAGACCCCAGTGTCCTATAATTGCAACAACTGTCTCTCCTAGAGTACAGCGGCAGTTATCGTTGTCATGGGGAGTGTTGCCTTATCTTGTAACGGAAGCTACATCTACTGATGAAATGTTCGATATGGGAGTTGAAAAGGCGCTAGAATCCAACCTTGTCAGAAATGGGGATATTACTGTAATAACTGCAGGTTTACCTATTGGGATGAGTGGGACCACAAATATATTAAAGGTGCATATTGTAGGAAAGGTTCTTGTTCAGGGAACAGGTATCGGTACGGGAACAGTAACAGGAGAAATAAGGGTTGCAAGGTCTGTTGATGAGGCTAATGCCAATTTTTCCGATGGCAATATATTGGTTGTAGCATATACCAATAACGAAATGCTTCCTATAATCAAAAGAGCTTCCGCATTAGTAGTTGAAGAGGGTGGACAGAATACTCATGCGGCTACAGTAGGTCTTGCTCTTGAAATACCTGTTATAATTGGTGCAGATAATGCTACCAAGATACTTAAAAACGGCTCAGTAGTCACTATTGACTCGGAAAGAGGAATTGTTTGCTACGGATAGGATGTAAATTGGTAGCGTTTTTATAAGCAAATAGTCTATGTTAAAGAAGTTAGAAGTAATATTTCGTATGACCCTTAAAGTCCAGCGGTAAAATGTCAATACCAAATTGGAAATAAATTTAGAAATATTGATGATATTTTACCGGTTTTGAGCATAAAAAGGCATCACCTATTAAGTCTACCAAAGTAAGTTTGTAAATATGGTAGGATATGGTTAACCAAATGGAAATTAATCTCCTTTTGGTGGAATATAAAGTCGATTGCTATGCAGCAGTGCATAGACAAGTCGAACGAATTTTCTGGCAGTTAATGCAAGTGCCCTTTTATGAGCTGTTTTTGGGGTTTGGCTATATTTTAATTCATAGAAGCGTTTTAACTCGTGATCGTGCAATCTCACTTTGTTAGTTGCTTCCATGAAGTAGTAACGCAAATAACGGTTACCAAACTTAATTAATTTAGTATTTGAAGCCGTAAAGTTTCCTGATTGGTGTTTTGTCCAGGAAATACCCGCAAATTTAGCTAATGCAGCATGATCTTTGAAACGATGAATATCACCAATTTCTGCTATTATTCCGGCAGAGTATACAGGGCCGATTCCTTTGATAGAGGTTAAAGGATTAGGAATAAGTTTAATTTGTTCCTCAATAGCCTTATCAAAGATTTTGAGCTGTTCCTTATAAGCTTTTATAGCCGAAAAAGACACAGCAAGTACCTGATTTACTGAATGAGTAACCGTTTTGGGAAGACGGTATGAACTTCTTGCAGCTTTCTGAAGAGTGGCTGCAATTTCATCAGGATTATCAAAGCGGCCCTTACCTTTTTGCTGATAAAGTCAACCAGTTCTTCAATTGGCATATACGAAATTTCATCAACAGAAAAGAATTCTTCAATAATGCTGCTGGATGTAGCACCAAATGTATCTGAAAATATCTTTTCTTGGGCAAGAGAA
>NZ_JH556659.1:632005-721866 GCF_000179595.2 Acetivibrio cellulolyticus CD2
AAACTTGTTAACCTGTGTGGGATTAAGAACATGTATTTTAGTATTAAATCTATTTACAGAGGTATCTTGTTTTAAGAAATAAACAAGAGGATCACCATAGACAGAAGTAGATTCAAGACCAATAGTGATTGAGTCAAAGTTGTTTTTTTCAGCGAGTTGTGTAACTTTTTTAGAGAGAGTATTTGCACCTGGAACTGAGTTTAAAACAACAAATTTAGCAAGACTGGGTCCCTTCAGGATGGAGGATACGGACTTTATTGTCTTTGAGACTAACATCAATACCCACCAACAATGAATTTGACAATGAAATCACCACCTTTCTGATTAAAAATTTTGAGCTATTGAACTTAACTAATGCCCGTGGTACCTGACGCATCAACATCCTCGCAATTAGAATACACCTCTTGAATCTCTATGCACGACTCCTTGAACTGCCATACAGGAGAGAGATAAAAAGAGAAAAACACCCAGCGGTTTAAAGCTAACATCAGGCCAGGGGAACTGACTTTAACAGAAGCGACATAAAAATGCCCTACAGGAGTTGAACAGAACCATCCTCAATAGCCACTATTATTGTTACACGAGCATTAGTTAAGTTCAATAGCAACAAAATTAAGTTTTCAAGGAGCATTAGCTTTGAGTCAGTGCTAGAGAACAAAAAACTTTTTCAAGAATCCAGTTGACAACGAGCCTCCCCCATATGATTAGGCAGCCGAAGAGGCAGCCACCCTATCCCAGAAGAAGTACTTTGGAGAAGGCGCAAAGGGGATATGGCGGCTGCAGCCTTAGCAGGCTATCATATGGGCCCCACTCATTGTAAACCGCACTTAAAAAACTTTTTTGCACCCCAGCTACATTGCCTCAAAGAGTTTTCGTAAAGAAAACTCCCAGTTGATTTATGGTAAATGAACAAGGAAATGTAAGGGGTTCAACTGGAAAATCTAAGACTTAAACCTTACAAAATATATTATACGAGGAGTTATAATATTATGCTAAAGATGATATCATGGAATGTAAACGGTATAAGGGCTGTTATGGGGAAAGGGTTTACAGACTTCTTCCAAAAGGAAGATGCAGATATATTCTGCATTCAGGAAACAAAGGTACAGGAGGGACAAATTGAAATACCTTTTGAAGGTTATTATAAATATTGGAACTATGCAGAAAAGAAAGGTTACTCAGGAGTAGCGGTTTTTACCAAAATAAAGCCCATTACTGTATCTTATGGTATCGGAATAGAGGAACATGATAAAGAGGGAAGGGTTATTACTCTCGAATTTGATGAATACTATGTTGTAACAGTGTATACGCCTAATTCGCAGAGAGGGCTTACACGGCTTCATTATCGTATGAAGTGGGAAGATGATTTCCTTTCATATTTAAAATCTCTTGAGAGGTATAAACCGGTAATTGTTTGTGGGGATCTTAATGTAGCCCATAAGGAGATTGACCTAAAAAATCCTCAATCAAATAAAAAAAATGCAGGATTTACGGAAGAGGAAAGAAGCAAGTTTGATAGTTATGTAAATAATGGTTTTATTGATACTTTCAGATACTTTTATCCTGATAGGATAGGAGTATACACTTGGTGGTCATATATGTTTAATTCAAGGCAGAATAATGCAGGATGGAGAATAGACTATTTTATTGTTTCGGAGAGAATTAAGGATCGGCTTAAGGATGCGTTGGTTTATTCTGAAATCACTGGCTCTGATCACTGTCCTGTCGGTATTCTATTAGATTAAAACAGACTAAAAATCAGGAGCGGGTAAAAACGCTCCTGATTTTTATGAAGAATTTGATTTTTTATTTGTTATTCTAACTTATAGCCGTCTATTTCTGCTCTTCAAGCAGCAGACTTGATGTACTTGACAATTCTTGTTGTTTGGCGGTGATTTCCTGTATGGCGGCTGTAATATCCAGTATTTCATTATGGATGTTATGAAGGCTTCCGTCTAGAGTTTCTGATAGGGTAAGTATACTTGATATATTTTCAGATATTATTTTCTCATCTTTTTGTGTTGATTGTACTGTATTTCTTGTTTCTTCAGCGAGCTTTCTAACTTCATCTGCTACCACTGAAAAGCCTTTTCCGGCTTCACCGGCTCTGGCAGCTTCTATAGAGGCATTTAATGCCAGTAAATTAGTCTGCTCCGATATTCCAACAATCTGCTCTGTAACTTCTTTATAGTTATCGATGCTGTCTTTCATTTTACTTATGTTCAATTTTAGTTTTTCCGAAACAGATAATAATAAACTTGTAGACTCGGTTATATTGGTGACAGATTTAGCATTTTCGCAACTGCCGAGTGCTATATCATCTAAAAGTGCAATTATCTCATTAACTCTCTTGCCCAATATGCCAAGTTTTTGGTTTTTATCCTCATCCATTTTTTCAAGCTGATCCAGTACTCCCTGCAGATCGTGGTTTTTTTGTTCAACGAGTTCTTTTTGTTGAGATGCTTTCAAGTTGTAGTCAGCGCAGTTTTCAATGTGATTGAACCCGTTGAAAATTGATTTCACCATTTTGTGGCAATTGCCGTAACCACAGGAGAAACAATTTTTATTTTTGTCTTCATAAGTTGTCTTGAGCATTTTGCTAAAGATGTTATTATAGTCTGCTTCACTAGGTTCTTTAGGTAGCCCTATATCTTCTTTTGAATAATTTCTGGTAAAGTCCTCTAATTTAAGTTCTTTATTAAAATATTTAAATAGATTTTGAGGGTTTTTATTAAATTTTGAAGACTTGTTTGTTTTTAAACTGTGTACTTTTTCTTCAAGTTCAGTTATACTATTTTCTTTTATTGTGCCTGTTCCAATATTACAGCCGTTTTGACAATTTAAGATGTCAACTAAAAGTGGAAGAGTATTTCCGGAAGTGCATCTTTGGGCATACTCATCAAGGTACTTATAGGCCTGCTGTGGACCTTCAACTTGCTTAATAAAGGCATCTTTCGTATACAAGCAGACATTTTCCTTTAGTCCTCCAGGCATACTATAGATGTCACCTGCTAGATAAGAGTGGACGGCAAAATCCCATTTTGAAAATGATGATAAGTCTATACCTTTGCTTTTTATATAATCAAATAAATTTTTGAATGTAATGTTGTATTTCACAAGTTTATTGGTGTTAGGGTCTTGCATTTCTGATTTTTTAGCTATGCATGGGGACAAGAAGCCTAGTTTATCATTAACTTTAAGATACTTGTTTAGGTATATTGCAGTACACATCATTGGACTATGGATTGGAGACAGATAAGGTAGTATTTCATGTCTGTATTTTTGAACATAATTTACAACAGCAGGACATGGTTGCGCAACGACAGACTTTAGATTTCTATCTTTTATAGCACGAAGGTATGCCCATGTTGTTATGTCTGCACCTATCGAAACATCATAGAAATTAATTACTCCAAGACTCTTAAGAAATCCAAGAATCTGTTGATAGTTTGGGAAACTAATTTTAAATGCGGGGCCTGCAAGAATACTTATCTTTTCACCATTTTTAAGATCGTTAAGGAAGCTCTCAAGGTCATCCTGATATGATCTTGCCTGATGATCACAAGCATTTATGCATGAGCCGCATGTGATGCATTTAGATTCATCAATTTTGGTATAGCTTTTTCCATCTTTGATATAGGATATATTTGCACCTTCAACTGGACATACATATATGCACTTGTTGCAGCCAACACATTTCTCTTCTTTGCTGATTATGATATTATTATCCATATTATCTGCTCCTTGATTAACCCAAATTATTTATGATTACATATAATAGGTACTTTTATAGACTTCATATTTTGATTATCGGTTAATAAGAAAATTCTTTTAGTATTTTAGGGAAGAATTTTTTATGATAGTGTCTGGAAAAAATAGCGCGTTTTTTACATCAAAATAAAATAGGCCAACACATAACCAATGTTGGCCTATTTATTAAAAATTTGCGTAGCAAAAATTTAATAAACGAATATAATAAAATGTGCTAAATGCTCCAGAAATTTTTATTTAAGGATACTGGAAATATAACAACGGTTAGATTTTCACTTGCGGCCTTGTTTGTTCAAAAGAGTCCACGTGAAAAATCCGAAGTAATATTTCAGGTATTTCTTAACAATGAGCTTTAAAATGGAAGTTCGCTCACATCATTTTGTGAATTGTATTCTCCTACAGCACTTTGGAAAACTTCTGTGCCCGTATCTTGTAAAAGATCTGAAGACTTTTTACTGTCAGCGAAGGATACTTCTTCTGCGATAATTTCCGTTATATAATGCTTTTTACCTTCGGCATCATCCCAGGTTCGATTATGCAACCTTCCTATTACTGCAACTTGCTGTCCTTTACGGAAATAGTTGCTGCAAAATTCCGATGTTTTCTCCCATGCAACTACAGGAAAGAAATCGGCTTGTGGTTCATCTCCCTGCTTTGTAAATTTTCTGCTTACAGCAAGTCTGAACTGGCAGAGGGTTTTATTTGTGGTAGTGTGCCTTACTTCAGGGTCCTGGGTTAGTCTCCCAATTAGCATAACTTTGTTCATAAAATCAACCTACTTTCAAAAAACTTTCTATAAATAGTATATCAAACATATGTTCGGTTGTCCATAGTTTTTAAAAAATTTATTTACATTTTATTTACATTACATTAAACAAAAAAAGCAAAAAAATCACAGAATTTTTGCTACTGTAAGATAAAGTACTATTTCTTTTTATATAAAATACAATCTTTATCTGATAGGATTTTTATATAGTTAGCGTCACTTGATATATAGGTTTCAAGCAGATTGTTTTTTGAAATTATCAAGTATTCAAAGTCATATTTTTCGAATATATTTTTATAGTGTACTTTCCCTCTGATTGCATCAAGATAATCGGAATATACGGTGCAGTTACTATTATAGGCTTTCAAATAGATATCTTGTCTGGAGTCTATAAAAACCTTAAGGTCATTGAACATTATATATCCTCCATAGGCGTAATCATTGAAGAGGCTTATATTTTGATAATCTGTGTTTTCTTTGAGATATCTGATTGCGCTTACAGGGAATTTATCAAGATTAGCTGCTTCAAAATGATAGGTGAACTTAAAAAGTATAGAGAATAGCATTGTTGCTGCCATTATAGCATTAAAGGCTTTACTTATGGTTTTATCTGTGCCTGGGAATTTTATAGGTTTAAAATTGTGACTTTTATTTAGTATGTTTCCTAAGAGTGGACCTGTGAGTAGCATAAAATATGAATAGTATCTGATGCTGTATAAAGACATAAACATTAATCCAAAGTACATCAAAATGTGCTTAAGACTTATTTTGGATTTTGATAATATCATTATTACTATTCCTATAAGGAATGTTGCAAATATTAGCAGACCTTGAGCACCTTTAAAAGATGGGCTCTGCCATTCATAAACTGTTTGTGTATTGGAATCAAACAGTATAGTGAAGTACAGCATTTTTTGAGGACCATAAGGATTAATGAATGCAGCAGCGATGGAGCCTAAAAATACTAAAAATAGAAGCCTAAAGTCAGATTTATTACCTTCAGAGTATAGCTTTCCTTTTTCAAGTTTGATGATATTATCTGCAAGGTATGGAATGAAAAGAATTAGAAACATAGGAAGAGTACCAATATGAAGATTTGCCAAAATTATCGATAATATTGGAATAAATGCCAAGTATAGTTTTCGTTTGGATTTTATATAAGATTCGATAAGAAAGATTTCAAGCACAAATATTATGAAACTAAAGACATGGGGCCTAACTACAATAAATTTGAACAAATTTAATACATAAATAGACCCAAAAGTAAAAATGAAAGAAATATAGCTTAAATTACCGTTTAGCAGGTTGTTGGTTTGGTACAAAACAAAAATCAGGACGGACATCAGAATACATACCAATATAGCAAGTCCTTGAAAGCCAAAACTGCTGAATACCCTGTAAAAGATAAAGTCTGAAAGCCATTCATGGGGTGTATAACTCAAATGGTGTATTGAAAAAGGGTCTAGAGTTGGAAAGCCATGTTTAGAAATATACTCTCCAACCTTTATGTGAAAGAAAGTATCCCCATCGGATATGGTATAATTGGTGCTTATAACAAAAATGGCAATTAATAAAAAGAGGAGAACCATATGATATGTTCCTTTCAAGAGAAATTAATTTTGCGCTCATTATCAAGGTTCTTTTCCATATATTAGTTTTCCGTTTGTATATAATGTTATCTTATTTGAGGTGACATACCTTTGGGAAGGGTTGAAAGAATAGTCGTTTAATTGGCTAAAGTCTGTCCAGTTGTCTTTAGAAAGCCTTGTTTGTATCTCAATAATTTTTCCGGGTGATATAACTCCAGAGGTATTTGAGAAACCTATCTCAAGGTAATGGTCTGCATTACTTTTAGATGTGGATAGCTTTAAAAAGTTTCCGTAAACATTGGAAGATCCAGCAGTGCACCAATCGCACCAAAAGCTTTGTGGGATATTACTGTCAACAGTAAAGTAATATCTTATTTTTATTTCTGAAAGCTTTATGGCAGAGGCAGTATTGTTAATTAGTTTAAACATCGGGGTTATAGTGTTAGTAGAAGATGAAGAATTGCTACTGAAATACATTACCTGAAGCTCTCCTGAAGCTTTTGTAGAATTATTTACCTTTAGTGTAGGTGCAGAAAGTTTTTTTGTAGGAGTTGGATTAGCGACTTTGGTTGCAATAGGCATAATAACTTTAGTGGCAGATGTCTTAAGGGCATTTAAAGTAGTTGGAGTTGGTGCATTTTTTACTGTTTCAGAAGATGGTTTTGATGATTTTATTGCTTGAGAAATTGATGTTGATACAACTGACGGTGATACAACTGATGGTGATATGGCAGTTGATGGCAAAGCGGTAGCAGTCACGAGTACTTGATTTTTTTTATCAAGAGTGGTTTCAGGTAGTGTTTGACTGCTTGAGTTATTTATTGCAGTACTTTGAACTGATACAACTATTGAGTTTTGGTAATCAGTATTTGATGCTAATGTAGGAGTAGTTGAAGGAGGAGTGGAATAACTTTTCAGCATCATTACGACAGAAAACAGAAAAAAAACTCCTATTGCAAGCTTTATAATTATTCTTCTCTTTTTTACATCATAGAATATCCTCATTTAACATTTGTATATTGCACATTAAGCAATGTGAGTATACAATTTACCTCCTCTCTTATTATACAGATTTATATTTTCAGCATCCCTAAGTAAGTCCGCCCCATAAAGTGCTTATTATTAGAGGTACCATACCTAATACTGCAGATAAAACTACAGCCAATATTGGGTGAACTTTGAACTTAACTGTAGAAATAAGTATTATCAAAAAAACTGCAATACTCCATACATCTATTATATTATCGGAATTTGATAACTGACCTGTTAATAGAGATTTTATTTCGATAAAAGAAATTCCGGACTTAAAAATTGAGGTTCCTGCCATAAATACTACAGCTGAACCAACCATTCCTATCGTTACAGGTCTGATTCCTTGGAGTATTGATTCTATGATAGCATTTTCTTTAAACTGAATAAAAAAGTGGGCAATTATTACAATCAATATGAAGGAAGGCAGTGATACCCCCAGAGTAGCTGAAAATGATCCCAATATCCCTGCGGTTTTTGCTCCAACATAAGTTGCAGCATTTACAGCAAGCGGACCTGGAGTCATTTGTGATATTGCAATAATGTCTGCATACTCTTTTGCACCTATCCAGCCGTTTCGTTCAATTTCTGTCTGGATGAGAGGAATCATTGCATACCCCCCACCAAAGCTGAAAAGTCCTATTTTAAAGAAAGTCCAGAAAAGCAACAGTTGAATCATATCTTTTTTACCTTCCTTAACATATACATTATATAACCTGCAATTCCTCCGCCCAATACTATAACAATAGCATTTGTTTTGAAGAATACCATCAATATAAAGGCAATAGCTGCAAGAATGGCGGATACATAACTTTTTATTGTCTTCTTTGAAAGCTTTATTGCTGTTAAAAGTATTAGTGCAGTGACTCCTGCTCTTATACCTTCAAACGCTTTCTGAACAAATTCATTCTCATTTATCCCGGACATTACATAATAGATGGCAAGGATTATTAAAAAGGATGGAAGTATTACACCAAGGGCCGCAGATATAGCGCCTTTGATCTTAGCTATCTTATAGCCTACAAACATAGAGGTATTTATTGCAATTACCCCAGGTACTGATTGAACTATAGCAAAAATGTCTACAATTTCTTCTTCATTTACCCAATGCCTATGATCTACTACTTCTTTTTCGATCAATGGAAGCATCGCATATCCTCCACCTATAGTAAAGGCTCCTATTTTGAAAAAAGTAACGAATATTTCCCATAGTTCTTTTGTGTTTTTATTACTCATGAAATTTGAACCTCAAAATAAATTATTTGTTGTTATAATACCAATTAAAATAGGATTAGAAAAGGCCTTATGTTTAAAAAAATTACAAAGTACAATTAAATTATTTAAATTATAAATTTTAAAAAAATTTTTAAGACTTTTTTTTAGCACGTTCGTATTATATGTTGAGAAGAAAATGGTGTAGAGGAACATTATTTTGCAAGTATTTGAGTCTTGTAGTGTAAAAAGGAGTATTGCAAAATTGTATCCATTTTGATAAACAAAGTTTAAGGAGGAAAATATTTTATGGGACGCAAGTTGAAACGTTCAAAACACGATAAAGTTTTAGCTGGTGTTTGTGGTGGAGTAGCTGAGTATTTAAATTTGGATTCAACTATTATAAGGCTTGGTTTTGTGCTTCTGACTTTCTTTGGAGGGGTAGGTCCAATTGCTTATATAGTAGGTGTATTTATAATGCCTCAGCAGGAAAGCTATAAGCCTAACAACTTTTTTGATGAAGATAAAGATAACATAGGTGCGGAGTATGATAGTGAAAAAGACTTTACACAAGTAATGGGTGACAGTATGGACACTGGGAGTCAGGATTCTCAAAGAAGCGGAGCTTTTGTAGGCGTAAGTCTTATATTACTTGGGCTTATGTTTTTAGCAAAGCAATTTATACCCGCGATTAACTTTACGCAGTTAGTTCCTGTTTTGCTTATAGTAATTGGCATTTTTATTGTTTTCAGGAATGGGAGGAAATAGAAATGAGTAGAAAGGGCATAGGATTTGGGGTCTTTCTGATAGCCATTGGCATTTTAGCATTTTTGATTCAGTTTGGTATTTTGAGTGGATCTGTTTTAATGGTATTTATAAATCATGCTGAGTTGACTGTTTCTCTAATACTTATAGTAGTTGGTATAAACATGATTTTTAAAAAATACTCTTTTGTCAAAGTATTAACCTGGCTGGCATTTTTTGTAGTGATGATTGTATATGGAAATTACGCTGAAGTAGATGTAGAGAAAAGCAGCAATGATACAAGTAAAACTTTTGCAGTTGAACAGTATAAGGAAACGGGTAATGGTGAACTCAATCTTAGTGCTTCTGCAATTAACTTGAATGTTGGTTCAACCGATGCAAACTTGATAGATGGTATGGTTAAAAATGTAGGTATTGATCATAAAGAGAACTATAAAAACGATAATGAGACTGCAATTATAAAATTCGAAACAAACAGTAAGGATGTTTTCGAGAATTTCTTTAAGAACCTTTTTACAGCTGGTAAATTTTCTATTGACAGGAAGTGTAATTTAAATTTAAACAGTAGCGTTGTTTGGGATGTAAAAATGGACCTGGATGCTATCGATTCAGATATAGATTTGTCAGACTTAAAGGTTAAAAATTTGGATATTGATGGGGATGCAGGTAGTTTCAAACTGACATTCGGGCGGGAGTACAAAAGCACAAAAGCAAAAATAGATGCTGATGCAGCTAAGGTTGAAGTCTTCGTTCCGGTGGACTCAGGGATAAGGGTTAAAATTGACGGAGATGCAAGCTCTACCGATTTTAATGATATAAGTCTGGAGAGAAAAGGTGAGTACTATATTTCAAAGAATTATGAAGAGATGGATGAAAAAATTGAATTGGATGTGCAGATTGATGCAGGCAGTTTGAAGATAAGTGGTATTTAAGAAACGGTGGTTGATTTGTGGTTCTTTTTCGCAGAGCATGTTTTCTGTTCGCCAAATAAGTAATAAAATATAAGGAAAAAATGGATGCCAGTATTAGGTATCCACTTTTTGTTTTTTTAGTTAAATAAGTGAAATATGAAGTTAGATTAAGGACGAGCATAATAAAATTTTAGTACAAAAATGGTATTAGATATGATAAAATGTATTTGTTGTCTAGAGGTAATTGATAATTTTTGAAAGGGAAAAATATCACATGAAGCGTTTTACGAAGCTATTTGTTAATATATTCCGCATTTATAAAAGTTTATTTGTCAATATGGCAAGGAAGCTCAATGCCTTTAATATTATGATAATTTATACTATTATAGGAGCGCTTTGGATTACGCTTTCAGACAAGGTGCTAACTTTTTTTGTAAGCGACCCTCTGAAAATGATCAAAATATCTACCTATAAGGGATGGTTTTTTGTTATATGTACTGCAGTATTGTTATACATTTTGATTGATAGCAGCACAAATGAGATAAAGAAATCAAAGGATGAGCTCAGGGTAAGTGAAGAACGGTACAGATTGGTTATAAACAACACAACTGATGGAATGTGGGAATGGGATATAGCAAAAGACAAGATTATTTATCCTCTTGAATGGAAGAGATTACTTGGCTATAAAGATAAAGATTTCGCAGGTAATAGGACTGATATTGAACGTTTTTTACACCCAGATGATGTCATGGAGATGAGAGATTCAATATGGGAATATCTAAATGGAAAAATTCCTAAATTTAAATTGGAAATAAGAGTAAAGACTAAAATCGACGAATATGTATGGGCTCAAATAAGAGGACAGGCTATATGGGATAATGAAGGTAAACCTTCAGGAATGATAGGTACGGTTACCGATATTACTGAACGTAAAATAACCGAAGTAGCTCTGAAAAACACAATGGAAGAGAATAAAAAGCTTCTTAATGAAGTAATTGAGTATGATAGGCTCAAGACGGAATTTTTTACAAACATATCCCACGAGTTCCGTACTCCACTCAATGTGATACTTTCGGTAGTTCAGGTATTGTCAATTCATGAGAAGAAGGGAGAGGACACGGTTAATATTGAAAAGATAAACAGATATATGAAAAATGTTAGGCAGAATTGTTTCCGGTTGCTTAAGCTTATTAATAATATTATTGATGTAAACAGAATAGACTCGGGTTTTTTAAAATTGCAGTTAAGAAACGAGGATATTGTTAGAATTATAAACCAAATTGTAAGTTCTGTAAAAGAATTTGTAAGTGTCAACCAGCTAAAGATCACATTTTCATCAAATGTAAAACAAAAGGTCATGGCATTTGATGTTGATAAAGTTGAAAGATTAATGCTCAACCTTATTTCTAATTCCATTAAGTTTACCAAACCTGGGGGAGAAATATTTATAAATGTCTATGATCTTGGTGATCTTGTAAATATTTCAGTAAGAGATACAGGTATAGGAATTGAAAAAGACAAATTACCCATTATTTTTGCTCGTTTTAGGCAGGTTAACTCAACCCTTGTTAAAGATAGCGAAGGTAGTGGAATTGGGTTGTCACTTGTTAAATCGCTGGTAGAGATGCATAATGGTGATATAAGAGTTATCAGTGAACCTGGTATTGGAACTGAGTTTATTATTTCTTTCCCGGCGAAAATCCTTAGTGATGAAGAAAATGAATCTATGTCAGGGGTAGCTTTTGAGTTGAAAAACGAAGGTGTTGAAAGAGCTGAAATAGAATTCTCTGATATATATATTGCTGAACAGAGTAGTACAAGAAATTAGTTAATAAAAATAAGTACATTTGAACTTATGTACTTAAGAACTTGTTCACCAAAACAGGTTATTGGTTTTATTGTTTGCATTATATATCAAGTTCGGAAAGGCTAAGCTTTCCTGAATAGAGCCTTATAGGTATTGCACTATTCCTGCCAGATATATTCATTACAAAATTCTGGTTAGTTGATACCATAATACATGAACCTTCAAGATTGAGAATGCTGTTAAAAATTTCTGATATTTTACTAAAAGTATCATCTGCAATGGCTTCAAGATCTCCAAAGTTAAATACTACTTTTAGGGGCGTAATTGAAGATATCCTTTGTACACCTAATTTAAGCGCAGTAATGTTTTTATCACACATACTTTTTGATATATTGATAACTGATATACCATCTTTACTTTCAATGAAAAACGGCCTTAGGACTGTACTTTCGGGTTTTGTCTGCTGGATGGGTGGAACTGTAGGATAGTTAATCTGGGGCTTTTGAGCGCCTGAGCAGTTGATTTCGGTTTTTGCCAGCGGGCAGGAGATTTGTAAAACTTCATCAACAACTTCAATTACCTTTTCATAGGAAAAGGGTTTGACAATATAATGCTTTGCACCGTTTTGAAGAGCTTCAAGAATCATTAATTTTTGGTTTAGTGCACTTACCATGATAATTTTTGCATCTGGGTAGGCTGCAATAATTTTTTTTGTCCCGTCTATTCCACTCAATATGGGCATAGTTATATCCATAGTTACAAGATCTGGCTTGTGGGTTTCATATTCGACAAATGCCTGTACACCATTAGTTGCCTCTGCTAAAACAGTATGTCCTGCAGAGACCAGTATGTTCCTTACATTTCTTCTTGCCATGGATGAGTCATCCACAATCAAAACAGTAGCCATGCAATTCACCCCTTGCAGTTTATTTTATTTTAAAGAATTTATGAAATTTATTTCTATATTACCTTTATCCGATTCTAAAGAAGCATTCCATATTCCCGCACTTGAATGTTCAATTTTGGCTTCCTGTGAATGTAAAGTGACAGGGGTACCAAGTGTTATATAGTCTTCTATGTGAGGAATGGATTTTGAAAAGTTTCCCATAATCATATTTGTACATTCTGCCAGAACGTCTTCATTGCTTATTTGATCTTCCTCTGGGTTTATGGGATCTAAAACAAAATAAGAAAGTATACTTTTTAGCAGATTTTTATCAGCAGTGAAAAAGAATATGCCATTAATAGCGCCTTTTATTGCAATAATGACTGAAACTTCTCTTAAAGCAAGATTTTTGACTTTCTTAACACTTTCTACGATACCATCATTAGAAAGTGATACTTGCCCATCAAAGAAATTCTTTGTTGTATCAATAAGAGCGTTCATAAAATCAATTTCTGAGATTATAGGTAAGTCGGTACTTGATGCGTATGGAATAAGAAAAGTAAACTTAGTTCCCATCCCCGTTGATGTATTAACTTCAATGGTTCCACCCAGTTTATCTACTTCATCTTTAACTGCGCTTAATCCCATACCTCTACCGGATAATTCCGATATTTCGCAATTGGTTGAAAAGCCATCATAAAAAATTAAAGAGACTATTTCATGATCATTTTTATCATTAATTTCCTGTTTGGTAAAATACCCTTTTTCAACAGCAGTTTTCTTTATGAGATCAATATCTATTCCAAAACCATCATCCGTAATTGATAATTTGATTAGATTATCAACAAGCTCTACTGAACATTTGATGTTTCCAAATTCACTTTTACCTGATTTAACACGTTCATCCCAAGGCTCAATTCCATATTCCATAATGTCCCTAAATACATGGCCAAGGGATTTGGTAAATGAGCTATATTTTCCAGGATCTATGAAGAAGTCGCCACCCTCGATAACCAGCGGATTTACCTGTTTTATGAAACGGTCGGATAGTTGTAATACATAGTTTGTATATGATTTAAGTAGTTCCCTAAATTGCTTATACCTGAATTTTCTGATATCAGGTATAAGCAGGCTGTAATCTAAAGGAGAGATGAAGGACAACATTTTGTTTTCAATATCTAAAAGCTTTTGTTTATCTATTTTCACAACTTCATTATCTTGGAAAAATGAAGCTCCAAGAACACTTTTAAGCATAAAAAGATCTTCATTGAGCCATTCGCGTAAGTTGTAAATTGATAAAAATATGTCGAGATCCTCCAAACTCATATTGTTTGAATCATTTAGCAGCTCAGACAGTTCAAACTCAAATTGATGCAGATTGGCGGGAATATTTTTAAGTCCGAACTGGCTGAAACTTCCTTTAAAAGTATGTATTGACCTATAGAGTTTTATAATAATATCCTGAATACTGTAAGAGGTGTTAATTATATCAAACATCCCGCTTTTACAGAAGTTATCATAGTCTTTGACACAATCCATAAAATCTGAGTAGTTTGTAACTATATTAACGACCATTTTTAGCACATTTTTTTCTTCATCCATTTGTGCTTGAAGTATGCGAGTTTCTGTTATGTCTGTTAGGATTAACATAACTGCTTCAGTTTGATCCCGACTACTTATAGTTATAATTTTATAGTCCATTTGTATTTGTTTATTGTTAATCGTGGCCTCTTGTGGCAATAAGCTCAAATATGTGGCTCTTTTTGCCTGTTCTTGCTCCATTAAAACCATAGAGGTTACACTTTGTATTAGTTCTTGCTGCTCTAGATTCCCTGGGAAAATCAGTTTGGAAATATTTTCTCCATTAATTTGACGATTGAATATTCTTTTGCACTCAAGACTATAACCCTCATCTACCACAAGATCAGCACCAAAAGTTAAAAACCCCTGTTTTGCGTTGTCTAAAAGGTTTTGGATTGATTCGGTTTTTTCAAATACCTTTCTTTCGAGTGATTCGGAAAATATATCCAGTTTTTCTTTCGAGGCTTTAAGTTCATTAAACATATGCGTAAGAGCGAAGTTCTTATATTCAACTTCTTTAGATTGTTTTTTTATTTCTTTAAATAAGTTTGAATAGGAATTGACGAGACTAAACCCAAGTATGCAGATGAAAATAATGCAGAGAGATGCTACAGCAATATAATTCCAGGATGTTACAGTATTGTGTAAATTCTGTAACATAATTAAAGGCAGAACGAACAGGGTAAGCGGAGCAGATAAAGTAAGTCCTGTAATTAATATTACTATTTTATATTTATTTAAGAAGGAGTCTTTCTTAGGGTTTATTTTCATAATATACACACCTTGATGTGAAAAAATTTGTAAAACTACATCGTATCCAGTACTAAGGAATAGCAGCTACATTGTATGCTTTTTAGAGATTGTAGTAATTAGAACCATCTAAAACGCATTTTTAGCGCTTTTAAATAAGGAATCAGTTGTATTAAAAGGCAATTGATTATAGAGATTTTGATAAGAAACATATTATATATACTTTATATTATATCAGAAATATCTATATAAGGCTTATAGGTAATTAGTCCTAGTACAAATTTCTATCGATTTATGATGCTTTTGATTTAATAAATGTTCTTGGAATTTATTGAAAAATGTCGTATAATATTATTACTAGTCTGATTTGCATAGAAAATATCTACAGGAGGTGCTTGGATATGAAGATAAAGGATTTGCTTGAAAAAAGAAAACAGGCAAATAAAAAGGCTGCTAAAAAGAAAACTGCCAAGAGTATTGCAGTTGGAGCAGGGGTTGGAGCGGCTGTTGGCTTGACTGCAGGAGTATTATTGGCACCTAAGTCAGGTAAAGAAACGAGAGAAGATTTAGCTGAGAATGCAAAAGTAGCAGCAGAGAAAGTTGCAGAAGGTACTAAAGTAGCAGCTGAAAAAGTAGCTGAAGGGACAAAAAAGGCTGCAGTTTTAGTTAAGGGAAAAGTAGCTGAATTAAAGAATAAGAAAGTTGAAGAAGAGCCGCAGGAAGAACTAGAAAATGAAGTTCCAGAAAATTAAATGCTTAATAAAATTTCTTAACTATCAGAAAAAACAAATTGATTAATTTGTTTTTTCTTTATTTAGCCTCTTGGAGTGAAATGAAAGAGGCAAAAACGTAGGGACTCGATATCCCGGAGTTTTATTACTGCTGTTTATGGACTAAAACAGGAAGAAGGACTCAATTTTTGATTTAGTAAAGGTAATATATGAGGGGGTGAAATATGGATATTCTCATCAGTGTCAGAGATATAGCAAATTTTATAATTTATTCCCTAGGGGCAGCAGCTTTAATTGTGCTAATTATTGCACTGGTTTATGTTATAAGGTTTGTCAAGCGTTTGGACAAGCTTGTTGAGAAAAATACTGATTATATCAATAAGACTGCAAGTTTGCTTCCAGAAGTTGTAGATAATATCAACGATGTATCAGTAAGTGTGAAAGATGGAATAAATAAAGCTGAACAGACTGTTGAAACTATTGAAGAATACATTTGTGAAACAGTAACAACAGTTAGTGATACCACTGAAGGGCTATTTGATTTTATTAGTGTTGCAGGAGAAGTAGTGAAGACTATTGTTGGATTATTCCCAGTTGGAAAAAAGAAATAGAGAAAGAGTTTTTGGTGAATAAAAAATGCTTTTGAAAAATATAAAACAAATAAAAAAATAGCTATGGCGCTAGGCCATAGCTATTTTTAATTACCATTTGCTGTTGAAATTTCTATTGCCACCGCCGAATCCTCTGTTACCGCCGCCAGAATTGCCTCTTCTTTGTTGTTTTTTTGCCTGTCTGCAAGTTGGGCATCTCTGAGGTTCATTTTGGAATCCTTTTTCCTGATAGAATGCTTGTTCTCCTTCTGTGAACACGAAATCAGCACTACAGTCCTTACATGTAAGAGTCTTGTCGGGCATATTAATAATCCTCCTTAATGATTTGGATTTAACCTATTCTAGACATATTCTTCCAATCTATTAAGGAGAACATGAGTCTAAATATATTAAATCTCATTACTATTTTTATTATATCACGAAATTGATAAACAAATCAATATATTTTACTTATGCAATAAAATGTAAATAATGGAAAATTTAAATATAGCTGTAAGTGACCATCCTAGAAAAGTTTGTCACCTTTTTACAGTGTTTATTCATATTAATATATAAGGAATAACTGGAGTTTAAGGGCAAATATATGTATTATTGCAGAACATCATATATAGCTGATTATAATAGAGACGAAGCTGTGAAATATGCCATAAAATGGGCACTGAAGCGTAATCCAAGCTACTTTGACTTCGAAAAGCTTGGTGGTGATTGTACCAACTTTGCTTCACAGGTGATTTTTGCTGGAAGTGGTACAATGAACTATACCCCTATATATGGATGGTATTACATTAGTTCAGGCAAAAGAACAGCTTCATGGGCCGGTGTCAATTATCTCTTTGATTTTCTAACAGGCAATAAAGGAAGCGGGCCTTTTGCAGAGCAAGTAGATGTTAGGGATGTAAAGGCTGGCGACTTAATTCAGCTGTCTTTTGGAGGAACACCAAACTATAACCATACACCTGTTGTTATCAAAACTGGCTCAACTGCAAACCTTGACAATATCCTTATCGCTGCTCATACGGATGATAGATTTGATTACCCAATAACAAACTATAGCTGGGCAGATATAAGGTTTCTTCATATTCTTGGTGTAAGGAAGCCCTAGTTTGGGTAATAATGCAACACTAGAAGCTTATTTTGCAGCTTTTTGATAGATACATTCGTTTGAAGACTCAGTTAGCGATTCTAAATCCAGCAGGAGTATCAGTTTATCATTAACTTTAGCAACACCGCTTATATACTTTTTATCAAGATGAGCTGGGGTACTTTCTATTGCATCATCTTCAAACTGAATAATTTCATCAACAGAGTCAACTGACATACCAATATACATGGAGTTTACATTAACAATTAATACTTTAGAATCTTCATCATTGATGTTTGAAGGCGGAAGATTGAACTTTTTCCTTAAATTAAACAAAGTATACACTTTTCCCCTTAAATTGATTAAGCCATCAATGAATTCAGGTGCATTAGGAACTTTAAATACAGTTTGTGTTAGAATTATTTCCAATACACGTGCGATTTCTACTGCGAAATGTTCGTCATTCAGCTTGAAAATTACGTACTGTTGTGACATACAAATCCCTCCATATTAGTTTTTATTAACTGCTTGTAATAGTTTGATTCGGAATTATAAGTAGTGTGAGCTAAAAGATGGAATTTATTTAGAAAGCTATTGTACTATCTGGAAATTAAAAGAAGGGAAATAAAAATTGCCCTTAATAATATTATAGCAAGTAATATTATTAAGGGCAATGAAAACTTTATTTATATTACATTTATAAATAGATACTAAACTTGTGATTTATGATCTGTAGCTGCCGTTAATTTTTACATAATCATAAGAAAAATCACACGTCCAGATTCTATCACTTGAAGTTCCTTTTTTCAGATTTATCTTAATTTTAACTTCACTCTCTTTTAGAATCTGTTTAGCCTTAGCTTCATCGAATTTAAGTGCGGCGCCGTTTCTGCATACCATTAAGTCACCGATAAAAATATCAACAAGATTTGGATCAAAATCAGCTCCTGAATATCCTGCTGCTGTTAATATACGTCCCCAATTGGCATCTTCACCGAATATGGCTGTTTTTACCAGAGGGGATTTTGCAACGGAACTTACAACCTTGTATGCGTCTGCAGCATCCATAGCTCCATCAACTGTGACTTCAATAAGCTTGGTAGCTCCTTCTCCATCTTTGGCAATCATTCTTGATAGGTTTGTGCAAACATATTCAAGTGCAGATTTGAAGGTGCTATACTCAATATCTTCCTTTAAAATTCCGGCATTATCTGCTTCGCCATTAGCTAACATAATTACCATATCGCATACACTTGTATCTCCATCAACCGATACTCTGTTAAAAGTATGCCCAACTATATCTTTAAGTGCTTTATCCAAAAGACCGCGAGAAATGTTTACATCAGTAGTAATTATGCCTATCATTGTAGCCATATTTGGATGTATCATTCCTGAGCCCTTGGCCATACCTCCGATTTTTATTCTTTCTCCCTGTATTTCAATCTCTACAGCAATTTCTTTAGATACAAGGTCGGTTGTCATGATAGCTTCACAGGCATCATGTCCACCTTCAGGTGATAAAGCAGCGATAGATGTTCTTACACCTGAACGTACTTTAGGCATATTAAGGGGCATACCGATTACACCGGTAGAGCCGATAAGTACATTTTCAACATCACATTGAAGAAGTTGGGAGGTAAGTTCTGCTATTTCACGGGCATCCTTAAGGCCTTGTTCTCCTATACAAGCGTTTGCATTTCCACTGTTGATTACTACTGCCTGAGCATAACCGCTTTTAATGTGATTCATAGTTAATTGAAGAGAATGGCCCTTTACAACATTAGTAGTAAATACACCTGCTGCTACAGCTATTTCTTCAGAACAAACAACTGCAAAGTCTTTCTTTCCGTTGCTCTTTAATCCGCAGGCAACACCTGAGGCTTTAAAACCTTTTGGGGCAGTTACTCCACCATCTATTACATTTATCATTTCTTTTTCACTCCATTTTAGTTTAATATCATTTAGTTGTATTATACATAAATAATTACCTTCATTCAACGGGTTACGTAATTTTTTCCAAAGTTAAATTCTGCTTATGCTTATTCCTATTCCTATAAAAAAGGGTAGGAAGACCTATTTATCTTTTGACTTATGCATAATATAATAATTGTGTTATATGCAATTCGTTTTTTTCTGTATCACTCGTTTTTGTCAAGCAGTTGTTACCTTTAATTCCAGATAAAAAACATTGAAATTAAGAAGTATAGAGGTTATAATAGTGAAGATTCGTCGCTTTTAATTTCTAGTACTTGGCAACAGTATTGATTTCTAAGGCCATCGAGGTTTAGAACTTAGAAAGTAAATCTTCAACTTTTATCGCCGCTAGGAGTATGTAGTGTTATATTTGCAGGTTATTTAATTGGTTGGATAAATAGTTTTGATAAATTAGCGTAAGGGGATGGTTAAATGTCTGATGCAAGAAAGGTTGTAAAGAAACAGGAACTACCTTTGCTGCCTCTAAGAGGTCTTACAGTATTTCCCTATATGATTCTTCATTTTGATGTTGGTAGAGTGAAGTCTATAAAGGCTTTAGAAGAAGCAATGATAAACAACCAGCTTATTTTTCTTGTTACGCAGAGAGATGCAAAGAATGATTCACCGAATGCAGATGATATTTACAAAATTGGAACAATATCTAAAGTTAAGCAGCTTTTAAAGCTTCCAGGTGATACTATAAGGGTTTTAGTTGAGGGAATAAGCAGGGCTGAAATATCAGAATTTACTCAGACGGAACCGTTCTTCATGGCTGAAGTAGTTGAAAAAATATATGTAGATGATGAAGAAAGCAAAGTAGAAGTAGAAGCTTTAAAGAGAAGGGTGATATCTACTTTTGAAGAATATTCAAAGTTTAATAACAAGATTTCACCTGAAACAGTTTTGTCAGTTATGAGTATTGACGATGCTGACCAGCTTTCTGATATTATAACTTCAAATCTGTCGTTAAAGGTTGAACAAAAACAGGAGATACTTAATGAATTTCAACCTAAAGTTCGTCTCGAGAAGCTTTTAGAGATAATAGTTAAAGAAATTGATATTATGCAGATTGAAAAGGACATAAATATTAAGGTCAGAAAACAGATGGACAAGATGCAAAAGGAGTATTACCTGAGAGAACAGCTAAAGGCAATACAGAACGAATTAGGTGACAAAGAAGGAATTACAGGCGAGGTTGAAGAGTATAAGAGGAAGCTTAAGGAAGGTAATTTTTGTGAAGAAATAGAAAAGAAAGTGTTGAAGGAATTAGATAGACTGCTAAAGATGCCCTCAGGTTCTGCCGAAGGTTCGGTAATCAGGACATATTTAGACTGGATATTTGATCTCCCATGGAATAAAAAAACTGATGAAATAATTGATCTGGAAAGAGCTGAAACAATTCTTGATGAGGATCATTATGGACTTGAAAAGGTTAAGGAAAGAATTATTGAGTACCTTGCAATAAGGAAGCTTAAAAACGATTTGAAAGGGCCTATTCTTTGTCTGGTAGGACCTCCAGGGGTTGGTAAGACTTCAATAGCTAAATCAATAGCTAAGGCATTAAATAGAAATTATGTAAGAATGTCTCTTGGTGGAGTTAGGGATGAAGCTGAGATAAGAGGACATCGCAGAACCTATGTTGGTGCTATGCCGGGAAGGATTATAGCAGCTTTAAAGCAGGCAGATTCAAAGAATCCCCTTATCTTGCTTGATGAGATAGATAAAATGAGTAATGATTTTAGAGGAGATCCGGCTTCAGCTATGCTTGAAGTACTTGATGGTGAACAAAATTTTGCGTTTAGGGACCACTATATGGAACTGCCTTTTGATTTGTCAGATGTATTGTTCCTTACAACTGCAAATAGCCTTGATACTATTCCAAGACCTCTTTTGGACAGGATGGAAGTTATTTCTCTTACAAGTTATACTGAAGAGGAAAAAGTTAATATATCAACCAGATATCTTTTTCCAAAACAAATTGAAGCACATGGGCTGAAAAAGGAAAGTGTAAAAGTAGATGAGCAGGCCGTTAGAGACATTATCAATTGTTATACAAGGGAAGCTGGAGTTAGAAATTTGGAGAGACAGATTGCTACAGTATGCAGAAAAGTAGCTAAAAAGCTTGTTTCCTCAAAACAACACTCAATAAAAATTACTTCAGCAAATTTGGAAAAATTCCTTGGTACCAAAAAGTACAGGTATGACAAAGCTAATGAAAAGGATGATGTTGGTATTGCAACAGGTCTTGCATGGACTCCTGTTGGAGGGGATACCTTATCTATAGAGGTAAACCTCATGGAAGGCAGCGGAAAACTGGAGTTAACAGGACAGCTGGGTGATGTTATGAAGGAATCTGCAAGGGCTGCTATGAGTTTTATCCGTTCAAAGGCACAAGAGTATATGATTGAAAAGGATTTCTATAGCAAGTATGATATTCATATACACGTACCTGAAGGAGCTATACCAAAAGATGGACCATCAGCCGGTATAACTCTTGCAACGGCAATGGTTTCTGCATTGACAGGAATTCCTGTAAAAAGGAATGTAGCCATGACAGGTGAAATTACTTTAAGAGGCCGTGTTCTTCCAATTGGTGGACTTAAAGAAAAGGTACTTGCTGCTCATAGAGCGGGCATAGATACTATCATTATTCCTTTTGAAAATAAAAAGGATCTTGAGGACATACCTGAGGTTGTAAGAAAAAAAATAAAATTTGTTATTGCTGAAGGTATGGATACTGTTTTAAATACAGCTTTAGCAAAGACTAAGTTAAAAAGCATAAAAAATACACAGGGAGATGAGAAGGTGGCTGTTACAAAAAGTCATTCTCAAATCCATGAAGTATCACAACCTATAATTGAGCAGTAGTATTGAATTTTAGATCCACATCAAAGTTTATATAACGCAGTTTCATATTTCTATGAAGCTGCGTTTTTTAATGCCTAAGAAATTGCATTGATTTTTTTAATTGCATAGTTTTTATTAGAATGGTAAAATGGGAAGACAAAAGGTAAAATCACTTAAACTAATATCGATTGTGGTGTATTTATGAGGCTTAATAAACTTTGCGGCAAAATTATTCATAACTATAGCATTTTTGCTCTATTTGGACTATTATGTTTTATACCACTTATACCATTTGGTATTGTTTATCATCTTGAGGGTGCTTTTGCAAAAGTCATGAGCGTTTCGTCCTATCTGACTTGGCATAACATGTTTGAATTTGTCAGTATCCTTGTTTCTATATCTGTTTTCTTAGTTGCATATTATTCTTATGAGCAGACAGGCAGTTTAAGGACTATTTATCTTGGAAGTGTTTTTCTTACAATTGCTTTTGTTGATATGTTTCATACTTTAAGCTTTAAGGGTATGCCTGATTTCTTTGTTGCGAACACGACGTCAAATAGAGCTACTACACTTTGGATAATTTCAAGGGCTATTGCTTCAATAGGTTTTGTTCTTGCAGGCTATACCTCAAAAATGAAGAAGGAATGGAAAGTTGACAAAAATATCTTTCTTTTTATACCTGTAGGTTTAAGCACTGTTATATTAATAACAGTTACGCGGTTTCATGATTTTTTACCGCTAATGTATGAAGAAGGGGTAGGCTTAACAGACTTTAAAAAGAATTCAGAATTAGTGATTATATTTTTGTTTTTTATTAGCATTGTTAAATTTATTCATAGATATTACAAGGACAGAGAAACAGTGGAGTTGGGCTGTGCTTTTTCTATGGTGCTTAGCATTTATAGTGAGATTGCATTTACGCAATACGCGAGTGTATATGATATATACAACTATTTAGGGCATATTTATAAGTTCCTGGCCTTCTTTATAATTTTTAAGGTGATGTTTATTAATAACATCAGAAAGCCTTATATTGAACTGTATGATGCGAAGCAGGAAATAAAGCATTATGCTGATAATTTGGATTTGCTTGTCCAGACGAGGACTGAAGAACTTAGAAAGCTAAATAATCAGCTGATGGACGATTTGAGGTATGCAAAGGACATTCAGAAGGCTGTGTATCCGTCAAGATTGCCTCAAGAGAGAGAAGTGGTTTTTGATACCAGATATTTTGCAGCAGAGATTGTGAGTGGTGACTTTTACAATATATTTAGGCGTGATGAAGACAACATTGCTTTTTTTATTGGGGATGTATCTGGCCATGGTGTGCCGGCAGCTATGCTAACTGTTTTTGTGAACCAAACCGTTAGAACGATTTTAGATATTGAGCTAGGCATTATAAAACCATCAAAGGTTCTTAATAGTATATATAAATCATTTAATGAAACTAACTTTAAGGAAGAGGTTTACATTGTTATGATATATGCTTTGTACAACAAGAGAAAAAAGGTACTTACATATTCTTCAGCAGGACATAATGTAGAGCCTATTCTGATAAGGGATTCCGGGAACATAGAAGAAATAGATATCAAAGGATTCCCAATATGCAAGTTTGGAGAATATTATAATAATCAATATGAAGATGGAGAAATACCTCTAGGGTGCAATGATAAGATCCTGTTTTATACTGATGGCTTGATTGAAGCACGAAATGCAGATGGAGATTTCTACAGCAGGGAGAGGCTTCTAGATCTGATAAAAAGAAATTGCAAAAAAAGCGGTAAAGAGCTTAATGAGTTGATTTCAAATAGTTTGTTTGAATTTACCGCAGGGTTTGCATTAAAAGATGATGTGACTTTCTTTGTTATGCAGGTAAATGAGTAGAATTACAGTTCAAGACCTAGTATTTTTGATTGATATAACTGTCTACTAAAGATTTTTTTTCCTCATTAGTAAAAACGTTTTCCTGTATAAGCCTATTTAATATAGTCTCATTTACAGAATGAAGAATTAAGTTATCATAGTCCAATAAGACAATCTCAAACAGTTTTTTCTTTAGACTTGGTGACTTAACCTTTACATAATAAGATTCAACACCTATAAAATCTATTAATGTCAAAAGTTTCATAGTAACATCATCTTTTCTTGAGTAGTAATAGTTGGACTGCTCTAAAAAATCTTCTCTTGCGGCATTCTTTTTACTCAGGTCATGTGCTCTTTTTTGGTAATACTTTGCCAATACATTGTAGTATTGGTAATTGTATATAGCTTTTTTGACATTGTCTATTTTTTGAAAAGGTTTAATATCTAATGCATTTATACATCTATAATTTGCTTCGATGAATTCCTCTTTTGAAAGATCACCTTTGGAATATTGCTCAATTAAGCTGTTTCTATTGAGTAAAAACTCTTCGAATTTATTTGGTACAATTTTTTTTGGTGACATTTTCAACCTACCTGTCTAGTGCTTTTTTAACACAACTAATTTCTTGATTCCAAGTGTTAAAATACACTTTATTTGTTCTAATTTCCGCATACCATAAAAAATACGTGGAATTGATTTAAAGTATTGACCAATTGTTTTATTTTATATTAAAATATATAGTAAAAAAAGTAAAGCTGTTCTTTTACTTATTCAGTAATGTTTAGTATAATGATATATATAATTATTATGTTTCCAAATTATAAGTTCATGAAAGTCCATTTTGGGTCAGAGGATGTTTAGTAAACTTCTTATTCAATATTTTAACCCGGTGTTAAGTAAATCTGTTTTTTGAGATGCAAAGTGCAAAGTTATGTATTGTACTAAACCTAATAGCAATACATTTAGTTTCTGAAGTTCCTATGAGAGTATTCTAAAATAATGTAATACAGGAGGGCTGTATGGCTTTATACACAACTGTTGCTGTTTTAGTAGTAACCTTGCTGTTCTGTGTGAATCTAACGTTTTTTAACAGAATCAACCTTTTGAGTAAAAACAGTATTTTTGTTATTTCGCTGGCGTCTATTGTAATAAGCATATCGTTCCCTTTGGTACTAAATGGATTTATTAAAACAAGTATCTTATCGAACTTCAACTTTGCTTTATTTACAAGTATTATTACATGTTCTGCATTAATTGTAATTATGTCCTTGATTATTTCTTATATGGCTGGAGATGAAGAAAGTGGGGGTAAGCTTGCGAACTGGAAGTATAGTATGTTTTTACAAGCATTTCAAAAAAGTGATTATTGCAAAGAACTTATAACCAGTGAAAATACTAGCTTTTCTGAAGTTCAAAGCGCTGATTTATCGATACAAGGAAAAAATATCTTAGAAAAATCTGTTGACACTGAGCAAAATATTGATACAATGGGAATAGAAACTTTTAATAGTGAAAGTTTGTTTCTTGATGTTAATATAGCAAATCAAATGGATAATAAAGCTAGCGAATGTTGTTCGGAATATATGGATAACCTAAGTATTACTGCTTGGGATAGTGGATCTAATAGTACTGAAAATATAGGAAGCAATAGCTTTGTCGATGATTATGAAGTGTATGAGGACTATTTTGAAGAAGAAGTTCTAGATGAGTTTCAGTGTGATGAAAGTAAATATTGTAGTGAAAATGGTCAGATAGCTGAAAAGAAAGAAGTTGAAGGTATTACTTCTATTTGTGATGAAGTTAAATCTGATACTATTTTGCAAAACGAATTAATAAATGAGTACGAGGATGAATATTTAGACAAAAGTTTAGATATAGTATTTAATGAAATAATTTTGGATGATATAGGTCAAGATGAAATGCATACAGATTTTGATGGCAGTGATTACGAGTTAAGTGAAATTAAAGAAATAGATGCAGTTGATGAAGTTTTTGAGCTGGTTGCAGCACATATGGATGAGTTTGTTGAAGAGAATGAAACCATGAGTGTCGAATCGCCTCAGCCAAATGCTGTAAAATCGGTTGATGAAAGTATTGATGAAGCGTTTGGGCTGAAAGAAAAGGGTGATTTTGAAGGCGCAATATTAAGCTTCTTTTATGCTTTAGATAATGGACCTAGTGATGATGTGGTTTTTTGGATAGTTTTGGATATTTGCGTATTATATAAACAATTAGGACAAGTTGAACTTGCAAGGGAAGTGCTTGAAAGTTATATTTCTCAGTTTGGTGAGATTATGGATGAAGCAGTAAGACATGAAATTGAATTAAATTTACAATAGATTTGATTAATCCTAATTATAAGATCGAGTACTAAGGGGGTACGCAAAGTAATGAAAAAGACTCAGGAAATAATAGGTTTACCGATAATAAGTATTTCTGATGGGATTGAAGTAGGAAGAGTTAAGAATATTATTACCAACGCTGCAAAGGGTGCTATAGATTACGTTGTAGTAGATAGTGGAATTCAAATTCTTAGCGCAAAGATAATCCCTACAGTCAATATACTTGGGATCGGTGAGTATGCAGTGACAATTGAGAATGAAGAGGCAATCAATGACCTGAGCAAGATACCTGCTGCAATAGATTTGCTGCAAAAGAATATTCAAGTTACAGGAACTAAGGTTCTTACCAAAAAAGGTAGACTTATTGGTGAGGTTGGGGATATCTATGTAGATGAGGATGATAATTGCAACATATTGGGTCTAGAGTATATTGCTGACATAACTCACAAAAAGATTCGTATCATACCAAGAGCGAGTGTTATTACATTTGGTAAAAATCTTGTTGTTGTAGTTGAGGATGTTGAAAGCACATTACTTGATAAACCCTCAGATATTGGGACTAGTAACAGTGAACCTGAAATAGAAAAAAAAAATTTGATGAGTAATGACCGTGGATACAATAATGATACCGCAGAAAGTATTGTAATTGAAACGGACAAGCTAATAGCTGCAGAAGGTAATACCTTATTCAAAGAAATAGATACTTCTTTTCAAAATCAACAGCCGGATTTTGGTATGTTCATGGAATCAACAGGTGCAGATTTCCCGCTAGCTCAAAGTGATGACAATGATGCTGGTTATGAAGTCGCAGATGCAAATGATAACAGTATTAATCTTTCAAATGATTTTAATGATAATACTGAAAATACCATAATGCTGGATGATTCTAGTAATAAAGAAACCCTAAATGAAAATGTTGAGGAAACTTCAGATAACAGGGAAACAATTCAAAGAGCTCAATCTAATGATGCTAATAATACCAAGGCTTCTAATGCATCTTCCGGACAGAGCGGCGCAGCCAGCTTATTTGAGCAAAGACAGAAGCAGTATCTCAATGGAAGAAAGGCTACAAAGACAATAACTTCAAATTCGGGTACGGTAATTATCAGTGAAGGTTCTACTATTACTGATGATGTTATTGAGTTTGCTAAAGAGAATGGAAAATTAATTGAGTTGGTAATGAATAATAAGGCATAAAACTTATTTAATAGACATAAAAGTATAAAACATTTTTACGTTTTATACTTTTTATGTTTTTAGGAACAACCTAGAGTTTTTTATATATAAGAATAAATAAGAAAGCGTTTTGTATAAAAATTCTCAATAAAAAGTGAGAGTGAGTATAATGGCAAAACCTAACAAAAGCTACATTGTAATGCTCGTTCTACTTTCCCAGACTGTATTGTCGGTTTCTATAGGTATGCAAGCCCTTCATGCGTCTTCAAAAGAACATATTATACCGGATGTGTACATAGATTCATTAAACGTAGGAAATCAGACAAAGAGCCAGGCAGCATTAATGGTAAAGGAGCATTATGATAAATTGTATTGCAGCTCAAGTTTATTGATAAGATATGGTAAAGGCAAGAATTACAGTATCAAGTTCTCGGATATAGATTTCTCAATAGATTATGATGCTACTGTAAACGAGGCATATTCCATAAATGAACACAGTAAGCTTGCAACGTTAATCAAAGGGTTCTTTTCGTTCGATAGAAAGATGGTGTACCCTGTAATAAAGTTTAACGAAACAAAGCTTGAAAAGAAGCTAAAAGAACTTGGATTACTTATAGACAAAGCTCCTGTGGATGCGCAAATGTATTTGGAAAATGGTGTAGTAAGGAAAACTTCTGAGGAGATGGGAATTAAACTGAATATAGCTAATTCTATGGAAAAGGTAAAAAATGAACTTAGGAGCCACCTTGATTCTGCTATTGAGTTTGACGCCCAAAACAATTTCGAAATCACCACTGTGAGGCCTAAATTGGCTTTAGATGAGCTTAAAGGTGTGGATTGTATTATTTCGAGTTATACCACAAAAATTAAGTCTCCAGAGCTAAGAGAAGCTGTCAAGGAAGGTGCAAAGTCAATTAACGGATGTCTGATATTGAGTGCTGGCGTTGACAGTGAAAAAACTCATGGGTTTTCGTTTAACCAATGGTTAAAGAAAAAGGACCCTTCTTTTGAACCAAAGAATCAAGGATATAGCCAAGTGGCATCAACTCTTTATGCTGCATTGCTCAAAACTGGTATTGATGTTAATTGTATTGACAGAAAGAGGTATGAAACACCAGTAGATTACATTGAACCTGGTCTTGATGTAAAAATATCTGAAGAAGACGGTGATTTCCAATTTGACAACCCATTTGATTTTCCAATTGCAGTTTTTTCTGAATCTGATGATGAAAATGTTACAGTATATATAGTAGGCAGCAAGAGTCCTGATTATTCAGAAAAGGATATAGAGGTAAATATAGTACAGAGATTTGATCCACCTGTTTTGAGAGTCGTAAATTATGATCTGCAACCTCAGGAAGAGAAGGTTATAAGTAAAGGAAAACAGGGAATCGAGGTTGGAGTATATAGGGTTTTAAAAGAGAATGGGAAGGAAAGCCGTGAGCTTATATATACAAATAAATATGATTCTGAAGGAGCAATATTACAAGTAGGTCCAAAAACCAAACCTGATGATCAGGTGGATAAGTAGTAAATAGGTGAAATATTACTTCGGATTTTCAAAATAAAAACCCTAGTTGATAGGGTTTTTTATTTTGAAAAATTTGTGAAAAAGTATTCTGAAGATTGAATGAAGCAAATGCCATTAGGTTTTGATTTTGATCTAAAAGTAAGACGTTATAACTTCTACGGCGTTATACTCTGCTATTTTATCGGCATACTCTTCAAGGTAACCCTCGTAGTAGCTTGTATTAGATACCCTACTGCCATATTCATTAAGCAAAGATTCAAAGTACTTAATGCTATCTACCGAGAAGGTATTCTTGGTTAGTACCATATAATAGGTGCTCTTAAGCTTATACAAAGTGCTCTCACCTGTATACATCAATTTAATTCTGTTACATAAGCTCAGGATATGGTCAAAATGTTCGAAGGAATAAATTATTATAGAGGAACAGACTTTTTGACTTTTCTTTTTTACCCTTAGGTCTGACTTCTTAAATTTATTCTTTATATATTTTTGAATGGATTCAAAATCGCTATCTTCATCAAGCTTAGAGATAAAGATGACAAAACCATCACTATCATCGGGAGAAGCTTCGATTGCCAATTGAGACTCAGAGGTATTAAAACCGAACTGAATTTCAGCTTGTTCCATCATATCCCAAAATAATTCCTGAGTTGCAGGAGAATTATAATTTAGAGCTTCAAAATCAATATTTCTTTCCTGCAAATCACTTAATGAAATTGTAACTTTAATTTTATTATCATTAATTTTTTCTATTTTCATCGCGCATCACCATTAGTTATTTACATAATTGTATTTTTCTATATTATATTATACTTCCTATAAAACAAAATGAGAAGTATAAAAAAATTAACAAAAGATATTAGAAATTAAATATTAATAAAAATCAAAAGAATGTATTAACTTTCATAATATACATCGGAATTTTTTCTATTTCATTAAGCACATTTTTATTTCCCATGTTTTCTTGTTGAAGAAATATAAACTATTTTAGATTAAAGTAAATTTACAAATAATAAAAATATTGATTTATGCGTTTTATGTGATAAAAAAGGGAGATGGTGGGATGGCTGATGAAATAAATTCAACTGAGAAGACACAAGGTGACGAAGCAACTCAGGAGATTATATATAGTAAAGATAAGGATTATTATAAGGGTATTGGTGGAGAGTTGAGGATGAAAGCTGAGGGATTATTTAAAAAGGCCAAGGAAAAAGGAATATCAATTGAAGATATAGATATTGTAAAGTTGAATGAAAGAAGTGCTCAGTTCCCTGGGATAGGAGAAATTAATCTTCCGACTTTTGTTATTAAAGTAAGGGGAAGAGATGTAGCTACAGGTCAGGTAATTGTGGATGGAAAACAGGTTGATTTTTATAACAGATATCAGAAATATTTGGCTCAAAAAATTGAAAGCAGAAATACTGTTAAAGATGAAAACGGTAAGACAGTTTATAAAAACAGGAAGCCTAAGGTCAAGGAGAACCCTGATTTTTCCCTTAGCGAATGGGAAATATTTGATATAGGAAAAGAGCTTCTTGATGATAAGGAGTTTGGCTTGGAGAAGACTATAACTGGCGCTTGTGATAGGATAATAAGAAAATTAATGGGAGAAAATGATTGGCTGTATCCGGAAGAAGCACGAATGTTGGATGAGGAGTTTAGTATTGTTGAAAATAGAATACAAAAGGAGCAGGCCGAGAGAAAGGATGTTTCTGCAACACAAAAGAAGGCAACACTAAGACAAATTAATTACTTGAAGCAGAAGCTTAAAAATATGGGAATAGATCCTGATAATAATTTTGTGATGAATGGAATTATGAAAGAAATGGGGTTTAACCCTGTAGATATTAGTGAGCTTAGCGTTGGAGAGATGAGTAAAATAATTGATAGTCTAAATATAATTGTACCAAAAATAAAAGAATTGATGGCAAGAAAGGAAAAGACTGGGGATGTTAACGAAGGTAGTACTATTGAAGTGCCAGATAATTACAGGCAGTAAAGATATTATAATATAGCATTAAGTATAAAATATAATGATATTGTTTTTAATTGGTGGTTAAAATTGGTAATTGACTGCTGGTTTTTAAGTAGTATAATTAAGAAAATAAGTATATACGAAGAAATATAATGCACAATATATAAGTATATATGCTTTTTTATAAAAGTGGACATTAAGTTCTGCTAGATTTTAGGGGATTTGCCATGCAAATTCCCTAAATTAAGAGTGCTGCAAAATTATTTATCAAAAAGATTCATATTTTGTTGAAAAAGGATATTTGGTATGATTATAATAGTTATGACATAAATAAATGCTTTTTTACACTATATTTGTTAAAATTATTTTTTCATGATGAGGTGACAATGATGCAAATAGTACTTGCATCCCAATCGCCTAGAAGGTCTGAGTTGCTCAAACAGTTAGGTTTGGATTTTACAATTAAAACAGCTAACATTGATGAGAGTAATTCTATGGGGCTTAAGGCATCAGAGCTTGTTCAGCATTTGGCATTTGAAAAGGCGCAGGTTATAGCCTCAAGTATAGCTGAAGATTCAAGCTCTAATAAAGAATATATAGTAATTGGAGCTGACACAGTTGTTGTTAAGGATAGCATTATTTTAGGCAAGCCACAGGATATGAAGGATGCTTTCAATATGCTTAAATCATTACAGGGAAGATGGCATGAAGTTATGACAGGAATAGCTGTTATTGATGTCCAAAGTTCTAAATATGATACAAGTGTAGAAATAACCCGTGTAAAGATGAAAGAGCTCACGGACGGGATGATTAACGCATATATTGACTCGAGAGAGCCTTTGGATAAAGCTGGAGCCTATGGAATACAGGGGCTGGGAGCTGTACTTGTTGACAGGATTGACGGCTGCTATTTTAATGTTGTAGGTTTGCCTATTTCAAAGTTGAGTGATATTTTAAGAAATTACGGAATATATGTTTTGTAATAAATTGGTTTACGTGTACGTTGTAATGTGAATTTTTCCAAAGGATGCAATATAACAGCATAATCTGTAAAACAGATTGGGAGGAGAATTATTAAATGAGTTTATTTTCTAGAGATATTGGTATTGATTTAGGAACAGCTAATACATTAGTGCACTTAAAAGGAAAAGGTATTGTAGTCAGAGAGCCATCTGTCGTTGCAATAAATAAAAAATCGAACGATATACTTGCAGTAGGTGATGCTGCAAAGGATATGATTGGTAGAACACCTGGAAACATTGTTGCAATAAGGCCAATGAAAGATGGCGTTATTGCAGACTTTGATATTACTCAGGCTATGTTAAAGTATTTTATTAAGAAGGCTATGTCAAAAGGTGTAATTGGCAAACCCAGAGTAGTAATTTGTGTGCCTTCCGGAGTTACTGAGGTTGAAAAAAGAGCGGTAGAAGAAGCTACCATATCAGCTGGAGCCAAGGAGGCCTACCTTATAGAAGAACCTATGGCAGCTGCAATAGGTGCAAATTTGCCTGTTGAGGAACCATCGGGAAGTATGGTTGTTGATATTGGTGGTGGAACAAGTGAAGTTGCAGTTATTTCTCTTGGTGGTATAGTTACCAGCAAATCCTTGCGTATAGCGGGTGATGAGTTGGATGAAGCTATTGTACACTATGTTAAAAAAGAGTATAATTTGATGATAGGTGAGAGAACTGCTGAAGAGATAAAAATGACCATAGGGGCAGCTTATCCGAAGCCTAAAGAGGAGTCTATGGAAATAAGAGGAAGAGATCTTATAACTGGTCTTCCGAAGAATATAACCATAACCTCATCTGAGGTTGCTGAAGCTTTGAAAGAGCCTATAAATTCCATAGTTGATTCAATAAAGTTTACCCTTGAAAAGACTCCACCAGAGCTTGCAGCAGATATTATGGACAGAGGTATAATGCTTACAGGTGGTGGGGCTCTCTTAAGTGGACTTGACAGGTTAATTAAAGGTGAGACGGGTATGCCTGTGTCAGTAGCTGAAAAACCTTTAGATTGTGTAGTAATGGGTTCGGGAAAGGTGCTAGAAGAGATAGAAACATTAAAGAAAGTGCTTATTTCTCCTAAAAAACTAAGATAGAAGGGAGATAATGTATTTTGTTACGTCTTATAAAAAGCAAAGTGTTTATCTTATTAGTTATTACTTTAGCAATATTGGTTGTTATAGGTTTTTCTTCAATGCCAAATAACAAGGTTAATTATGTAGGGGATGTTTTTAGTACTATTTTATCTCCATTCCAGAGATTTATAGATTTTTCAGGCGGGAAGATTAATGATTTTTTTGCTCATTTTGATGATATTAATAAGTTGAGAAAAGAAAATGAGTCTTTAAAGAAAGAAAATAATGATTTGAAAAGTCAAAATAGGAAGCTGTCAGAGTTAGAAGATAAGAACAAAGAACTTAGAAAAGCTCTGAATATAAAAGATCAATATAGCAGTATGAAGATGATGGGAGCTAATATAATAGCAAAAGATATGGGTAACTGGTTTAATATTTTTACCATAGACAGGGGAACAAAGGATGGTACATTAAATGACTTTCCGGTTGTGACAAGTGATGGTCTTGTAGGAAGAGTTATGGGAACAGATGTTTTATCCTCGAAGGTTATATCCATAATAGATGAAGGCAGTTCCGTCAGTGCAAGGTTGACTAAGACCAGCGATTTAGTTGTTATAAAAGGTGATGCAAAGCTTAAAGACCAAGGTCTTTGCATAATGGAATATATTCCTGCTGATGTGGATATATCAGTGAACGACACTGTTGAAACTTCAGGTATGGGTGGAATTTATCCGAAAGGTATCGCTATAGGCAAAGTAAAGGAAGTAAGGCAAAGAACAAATGAGTTGGACAGGTATGCTATTATTGAGCCATCTGTCGACTTCAGAAGGCTTGAAGAAGTGTTTGTTTTAAATACCAAGAATACTAACAGTGAAGGCGAAGATAACAGATGAGAGGAAAAATAATTGCCTATACTATCCTAATTTTTCTGACAGTTTTGATTCAATCTACTTTAGGTAGTTCTATGAGTGTTTATGGGGTTAAGCCTAATATAATTTTAGTTGTAATAGTTATTGTAGGGCTTTTAAGAAATAATATTGAGGGTGCAATAGTAGGTTTCTTTTGCGGACTGTTGCAGGATTCAGTTTCAGGCATGGTTATTGGATTTTATACATTATTGGGGCTTTACCTTGGGCTTGTTATTGGTTCTATAAATAAAAAGCTTTATAGGGAAAATATTCTTATTGCAGTTTTTTTTACTTTTCTGTCGACAATAGTTTATGAGTATCTAGTTTACTTTTTAAACACATTTTTAAGAAGACCACTTGGTTTCATCTATCCGATGCAGAATGTAATTCTACCTGAAGCAATTTATAACAGTGTAATTTCTATATTTGTATTTATAATAGTAGTTAAATTGCACAGGCGTTTTGAGGAATTTGACAAAAGTTCCAGAAGGTATTGATTATTTCTTAGTTAAGTGTAATTCTTAATTTACTATTCGATATAACTGGTGGTGAGGTTATGGAAGAAAAAAGATCAAATGAAAGATATGTTTTACTTGCGATTATGTTTTCGCTTGTTTTTGGGGTAATTGTGGTTCAGTTGGTAAACCTTCAAATAATTCATGGAAAAGAGAATGACGAAAGTTCCCAGCAAAGGCTTTATCAAGAAAGGGAGATTGTTGCATCAAGGGGTATAATAGCAGATACCTATGGGGTACCTATTGCTACAAATAGAGTTGGGTATACAGTTCAGGTGGCAAAAACTGGCCTTAAAGAAGCTGAAGTTAATGTGATGATCCTTAAATTAATTGATATTTTTAAAAAAAATGGCGATTCATACGAATCAGGACTTGCAGATTATCTGACTTTTAACCCTATAGCATATGGGAATAAAATTAAAAAATCGGATAAAGCCCTGGCAAAGTGGAAGAGTGAGATGGTTTTAAAGGATAAGGATATAGCGTTGTTGAAAACACCTTTGGATGTTTTTAAGTATTTCAGGGAGAAAAAGTTTAATATTGATAAGAAGTATACTGACGAAGAAGCTTATAAAATAATGTGCATGCGTTATGACATGCTTATCAAGGGGTATACAGCATCTAATCCACTTTGTATTGCAAAGGACGTGGACTCCAAGACAGTGGCTCAGATTGAAGAACGAAGTTATGAGTTCCCAGGTGTTCTTATTGATATGGAGCCCGAAAGAAAGTATGTTGATGCATCTGATTTTGCACACGTATTAGGTTATATAGGTTTGATGACTGACAAAGAATACGAAGCCAATAAAGATTCTGGATATAAGTTTAATGACAAAATTGGTAAGATAGGTATTGAGCAAGCTGCCGAAAAATATTTAAGAGGAATAAATGGAAAGAAAAAGGTTGAAGTGGACACCAGCGGCAGGCTGACTGCTGAATTAAACAGTGAACCGGCAATACCGGGAAATGATGTTTATCTTACTATTGATTCAAAGCTTCAAAAGGTTGCAATGGAATCTTTACAGCGTAATATTGAGGAGATTAAGTCGGAAGCCGATTTTAAAAAGAATTTTGGGGACGCTTTTGCAGGGGCAGTTGTTGCAATGGATGTCAATAATGGTGAAATCCTTGCGATGGCAAGTTATCCGACATACGATCCTAGTGTTTTTTTGGCAGGGGCTGATGATACTGAGGCTGAGAAGAAAAAAATGGAGTATAATACTGATAATAAAAACACACCTTTGCTCAATAGGGCTATTGGGGGGAAATACACCCCTGGGTCAATTTACAAGCCTATTACCGCAGTAGCTGCACTTGAAGAAGGAGTAATAACTCCAAAGACAAAGCTTTATGATAAGGGATATACGACAATTGGTGGTTGGAAGTTTTACTGCTTGGAATATAGAAATCATCAAGGTCCCCATTATGAAATAGATCTCAATGAGGCATTGATGACTTCATGCAATATATACTTCCACGAAATTGGCTACAGTACAGGGATTGATAAAATAGATAAGTGGGCAAAGTTATTTGGACTTGGAGAACTCACAGGTCTTGAAATAGGTGGAGAGAAGAAAGGTACAAGAGCTAACAAGGAAACAAAAAAGGCGACCTGGAATGATGATTGGAGGCCGGCAGACACAGCGCAGGCAGCAATAGGACAATTTAACAATGAGTTTACTCCTATTCAATTAGCAAACTATGTTAGTACTCTTGCAAACGGAGGGAAAAAATATAAGCCTCATTTGATAAAACGTGTAAAAAAATATGATGGTTCCATTGTGATGGAAACTAAGCCGGAATATGAAACTGTTCCTGTTAAAAAGGAAACTCTGGAGGCTATTAAAGAGGGTATGGTTTTGGTTTCAAACTCAGTTGAAGGAACTGCATCTTCCACTTTTCAGGGTTTTCCGTTCACTGTTGCATCTAAAACTGGTACACCTGAAACAGGAAATGAATCTAAAGGAAGTTCATCAAATGGTCTTTTTATTGCCTACGCCCCAGCAGAAAATCCTCAAATTGCAGTAGCTGTAGTTGTGGAACATGGTGTATGGGGGACAAACACTGCACCGATTGCGCGTGATGTACTGGAAGAATACTTTGGATTAAACAGTGATGCGCATAGTGATGATCAAATTGCAGTGGAAAGAGTTGGATTTACACACTAATCGACTAAAAATTAAACAATAAATTAATGCAATGGGGGTTATTATAAATGAAGGAAGGCAGTGTAGTTTTTAAGGGGTCTTTAAACTGTCTCACTATTATTTTTAAGGAAGATGTTGAATTTAATGAGATACTAAGGCAGATAGAGGAAAAGGTATTATCTGCGGGGAAATTTTTTAAAGGTGCTACGCTTTTGATTAAGTATCGGGGCAAAAAGTTGTCATTTGCAGAAGAGGAGAAAGTATTTCAACTTCTCCAAAATAAGAGCGGGGCAAAGATAACAGGTATTGAAATGGATACGGAAGAACCGCCGAAAGTTGAAGTTGAGCCACACCCTCAACCTCACGCAAAGATCAGGATGAGTAATTTTTTCTTTAAAGGGTTGGAAGAAGGAATAACCAAATTTTACAGGGGGACTGTCAGATCGGGTCAATTGGTCAATTTTGACGGTAATCTGGTTGTTGTAGGTGATGTAAATCCCGGAGGCGAAATAATTGCAACGGGAAATGTTGTGATTATGGGATCATTAAGAGGTATTGTACATGCAGGTGCCAATGGAAATAAGGAAGCAATTGTAGTAGCTCTAAATCTTCAACCTACGCAGTTAAGGATTGCTGATGTAATAACACGTGCTCCGGATGAAAAAGATACTGGAGGTCAGTTTACACCTGAACTTGCGTATATCAAGGACGATATTGTATATATTGAGAGATATTTACCCTCTCGGTAAGTCTTGTGTGTAATGATTAATGAGGAATTGACAAATGATAAAAAGAAATATATAGTGTTATTAATGATAAAAATAGAATTTATATACAACATGTATTTATGCAAAAGTATTTTATAGAAAATAGGGCTATTTCTCGATTACGAAGTAGCATTTTTTCTGAATATATGGCGGGAGGTAGACATAGATGGGAGAGGTTATTGTAGTAACTTCAGGCAAAGGCGGTGTAGGAAAAACTACAACGACAGCTAATATTGGTACCGGATTAGCGCTTCAGGGTAAGAAGGTTGTTTTGATTGATACAGATATAGGGCTTAGAAATTTGGATGTTGTAATGGGGTTGGAAAACAGAATTGTATATGATCTTGTTGATGTAGTTGAAGGTACTTGCAGAATTAAGCAAGCTTTAATAAAGGACAAGCGATATGAAGGACTTCATTTGCTTCCAGCAGCGCAGACAAGAGATAAGTCTGCTGTGACTCCAGAGCAGATGGTAAAACTGACAGATGACTTAAAGCAGGAATTTGACTTTATACTAGTAGACTGTCCAGCTGGTATCGAACAGGGTTTCAAAAATGCGATTGCCGGAGCTAGCAGGGCGATAGTTGTTACTACGCCTGAGGTTTCAGCAGTAAGGGATGCTGACAGAATAATAGGATTACTCGAAGCTAATGAACTGAAAAACCCTAAGTTGCTTATAAACAGGGTAAGGCCTGATATGGTAAAACGCGGGGATATGATGACAATTGACGATATAATTGACATACTTGCTATTGACTTAATTGGAGTTGTTCCGGATGATGAAAAGATCATTGTTTCTACTAATAGGGGTGAACCAGCGGTAACAGATACTAAATCTCTTGCAGGAGAAGCATATAGAAGTATAACCAGAAGAATACTAGGTGAAAATATTCCTATACTTAACCTTGAATCGGACGAAGGCTTCATGTTTAAAATTAAAAAGTTGTTTGGTTTGAAAGCGAATTAATAAAGGAGGAGAATTATGTTGCTAGATTTATCGAAGATATTTGGCAAGTCTAAAAATTCTAAAGACTTTGCGAAGGAACGACTGAAGCTAGTACTAATCCATGACAGAGCAAATGTCTCTCCTCAGTTTTTGGAGATGGTTAAAGGAGAAATCATCAAGGTAATATCCAACTATATGGATATAGATGAAGATACACTTGACATACAGATGACCAGAACAAAAAGTGAAGAGGGCGACCGTATAGTACCTGCTTTGGTTGCAAATATACCTATTAGGAATGTAAAAAACAGCGGGAAGTAATAATGTTCTTGTTAACAAGTATTAGATTTTTCAATACTGGCGGTGTTTCATCAAATAACTAACTTAATTTGATTTTTTGAAACACCAATTGTATATTTTTTTGTGTACCTAATTTTAAACTACTGGATGGAGTTATAATGAATATTGCATTAATAGCACATGACAAAAAGAAGGAATTAATGGCATCGTTTTGTATAGCTTACAGGAGCATATTAAAAAATCACACTTTATTTGCTACTGGTACAACAGGGGCTATTATTATTGAGGCAACTGGATTAAACGTGCAAAAGCTTTCGCCAGGTTTGATGGGTGAGCAGCAGATTAGTGCCAGGGCCGCATATAATGAGCTTGACCTTGTGATTTTTTTCAGGGACCCTGTTACAGCTCAGTCTCATGAGCCTGATATAAGTTCTCTCTTGAGATCATGCGATATTAATAATATTCCATTTGCAACAAATATCGGCACTGCAGAGATGCTGATCAGGGGTCTTGATAGAGGAGATCTTGATTGGAGAGAGATTATCGGAAAACAATAAAAGAGTTTACCCCCCCCCTTGCAGGGGGTTTTTTAGTGTGTTCAAATATCTTTAGATATTTTTGTTAGTAGAATTAGTCAAGCGAATTTCTTAAAATCCAGTTAGATTCAAAACTCTCGAGATTTTTATTTTTCTTGGAACTTGTAATATTTCTTTTTTCTCTTAAATATAATCTTAATATAAAGCTGTTTAATTTATCTTTTCCCTTAAAGTTACTTTAGCTATAGATAAAGAACACTAAAGTTAAATCTATATAGCGCTTAAACGTTATCTATTTTAGATGAAAACATTCTTTAAATTTAGTTTTAGAGGTTTCTATCTATAAATTTAATTGTGCTATATATGTGTAATTTGAGCTAATGTGTTAGCGAAGGTTATACAGAGGAAGGACAGGTTGAGGTGCACCAATAATTTCATAAGTGATTTGAGATACAGATTAAGGAAAAAGAGGTGTTTTACAAGTGGAGGATATAGTTTATAGACCAAGGTACTCGAGACAATTAACAGGGCAGACCAGAAGAAAAGCAAGAAAAAATAAAAAGGATAAGGATGGTTTTGCTCGTAGGCTGCTTGCAAAAACAATGCGACAGGTTTTGATCTGTGTAATTGTTCTTGCGGTTATAGCTGCAGTCGTAAATATAGATACTCCGCAAACTGACTTTTTGCAAAATAAAATAAAGGGGACTCTGGCATATAACATTGATTTGAAGGGCGTTTATAGTGGAATACAGAGTGTATTTAATAACCTTGCAAATGGAAAAGATGAAAGTGATGGTTTAGATGAAGGAGTATTAGGTGCAAAATCTTTCCCTGAAACTGAAAAACAGGAACAAGTGGATAAAGAGCTTGAGCCTGCAAGTGCGGTATATACAGAAGAAGGATCTTTAGTAGAAGGTATGGAGTATAACAATAGTGAAGATGGCCAGGAGAAGGCTGAAAACGAGGAAGTAGCTGAAAATCAGGTGGAATCGGAGAATACTGAAAGCGAACAGGTCTTTGGGGGCGCAGGATATTCCTTTATTATTCCCGTTGGAGGAATAATTGGGTCATTTTATGGGGAACGGATGCATCCTATAAAAAATACTATATTATTTCATAAGGGAATTGATATTGAAGCTCAAAGTGGGACTCCCATTAAAGCCGCATATGGTGGGGAAGTATTGGAAGCGGATAAGGAAGAAACGTATGGGAACTATGTGAAATTAAAGCATATAGACGGTTTAACGACATTATATGCGCATTGCTCTAAATTGCTTGTAAGTAAAGGTCAAAAGGTTAAGCAAGGTGATATTATTGCAGAAGTTGGAAGCACAGGAGCTGCAGAAGGTCCGCATTTGCACTTTGAGGTAAGAAAGGATAATACGGCGGTTAATCCTCTTGACTATATAACACTTTCGGTAAATTAACCTTACAAAAATTAATAAAAATGCCAATCAGTTGTTTATAATTATGGAAGGCGGTGAGGCTAAGGTATTTTAATACAAGTTACTGAAAAACCCTTTAAAGTAGAAGTTGATCCTTTATTTTTTGTTACAGTAATATTAATGATTACTTTTAATTATCATATTAAATATCTGCTGACTTTTATTGCTTTAATAATTCATGAGGCATCGCATATATTAGTTTCATTGGCTCAAGGTGGAAAGTTGGATTCTGTAAAGGTATTTCCTATAGGATTAAATGCTGTTTTTAAAGACGATTTTTATGGAGAGTCCAATAGATTTTTTATTAATATAAGCGGCCCGTTGACAAATTTACTGATATTTTTAGTGTGTTTTTCGATAAACACATATTATTTGCATAGATCAGATAATATGCGTTTTTTTATCTTAATAAATATATTCTTGGCGATATTTAATATGCTTCCGGTTTTACCTCTTGATGGAGGTAGGATATTTAGAGATATCCTTACTTCGAGAATAGGTTTGTTTAAAGCGTATAAGTACTCCAGGAGAGTGTCAAAAGGACTGGGATTATTCATTATTCTTATAGGTATAATTCAGTCATATGACAATATTTACAACTTTAGTTTGATCTTTTTGGGGATTTACATTTTTCATTTCTTAAAATATGAGGAGACGGAGGTATATTTTATGAATATCAAAAACCTTGTTTACAAACGTTCCAGATTTCTCAAGAAAGGAGTATACCCTGGCAGAGAACTGGTTGTAATTAAATCTATGCGTTTGGGGGATATTTTAAAAGATATGGACTTTGATAGATTTCATATAATATATGTACTTGATGAAGATATGAGGCTTGCAAAAGTTTTTACCGAGCAGGAGGTTATTGACAATCTGGCAAAGTTTGATGCCGAGATAAGCTTTGATGAGCTTATGAAGTCTCTGGCATAGTATACGAAAAAGTTGATCCCTATTAGTATGTTCATCTAAAAAGTTTGTTAGTTGAGCAAACTTTTTAGATGACATAGTAACTCATGAGGGTGCCTGTAACAGGTGCTAAAGATAGATTACAGAATATCGAAGCTGCATTTTAAAACTATGAGAAAAAGCAATGTTTAAACCTTAGTTTATAATAGCCCTGCATTTTGGAGTATTTCTTTACTTGACTTAGGTCTGTTCATTGTCAGCAGGTGTATCCCATCAACTCCGTTATCAATTAGATTGCGGATTTGTGAGCTGGCATACTCTATGCCGGCTTTTCTCATATCTTCATCATTATTACCGTATTTATCCATCAATAATACAAGTTTTGCAGGTATGGATGCTCCGCAAAGTGATGCAATGCGTTTAATCTGATCTGCTTTGAAGACCGGCATAATGCCTGGTGTTATAGGACAATTTATACCGATTGCAGCTGTTTTATCCAAAAAATCATAGAAATTTCTATTTTCAAAAAACAGTTGTGTCACTAAAAAGTCAACACCCGAGTCAACTTTCTGCTTAAGATAGACTAGGTCGTCCTTTAACCGAATACTGTTTATATGACCTTCAACATAAGCAGCTGCTGCTATACAAAAATCATTCTTGCTTCTTATATGGGATATTAGCTCATTTGCGTATTCGAAAACATTTTTACTAAAATCAAAATCCGGTTGACCTATTGGAGGGTCTCCGCGCAGGGCGAGTATATTTTCTAAATTATTTTCATGTAATGAGACAAGCAGTTTATCAATTTCTTCTTTAGAATGTCCTACACATGTAAGGTGTGCCATACTTTCAATAGAATACTCATTTTTAATCTTTGATGCTATTTCAATTGTTCTGTCTTTTGCGCTTCCACCTGCACCGTAAGTGACACTTATGTAGTCAGGTTTTAAAGCTTTAAACTGCTCTAATGCATCAAAAATAGACTCAATAGGAGTATCCAATTTTGGCGGAAAAATTTCAAAAGAAATTACTGGTTTTTTTGTTTTAAATAGTTCTACAATTTTCATTTTACCCTCCACAAAATAAAAAGATGCTTTAAATGTTATTATAACATAACAAAGGATACTGACAAGTTTAATTATATAATAATCAATGCTCTTACTTGCGTTTGGGCTTGTGGAGTCCTAAATTGTATATTATAATTAAATTAAAATATATCGTATTTCAACGTTTTTTTATTATCTTATTTGTTGTGGGGAGACCATCATGCAAAGTCTTATAGCAATATTTCCGTCTTTCATATCAAAGTATAATTCATCCCCTAAAAACGATGAAAAAGGCGAATAAATATATTGTAAAGTTTTGAAGGGAGGAATTTAGTGGTATGGGAATTGTGAAAAGTTTAAAGAGAATCGCCATAATGGCGGCAGCATTAGTAATTTTGTCTTCATATTGTATACCCGAAGGTTTTTTGTCAGACTTCTCTCCGGTTGTGAATGCGGAGGAAGCGGTAGGTAATGACGACTGGCTTCATGTTGAGGGTAATCAGATCGTCGATATGAGTGGAAAACCTGTTTGGCTGACTGGTGCAAATTGGTTTGGTTTTAACACCGGTACAAATGTTTTTGACGGTGTCTGGAGTTGTAACATGAAAAAGGCATTAATAGGAATGGCTGACAGAGGGATTAATTTCTTGAGGATACCTGTTTCAACAGAAATTTTAACTAAGTGGAAAAGCGGATCACCTCCGGCGCCAGGCAGTCTAAACGATTTTGTAAATCCTGAGCTAAAAGGCATGGATAGCTTGGAGCTTTTTGATTTTGCTTTGAATGTATGTAAGGAAGAAGGCATTAAAGTAATGCTTGATGTACATTGTCCACAATCACAGGCGATGGGGCATAATTATCCTGTTTGGTATGATGGGGCATATAATACTGAAGCATGGATGTCAGCTTTGGAATGGATGGCTGAAAGATATAAAAATGATGATACTATACTTGCGTTTGACCTTAAGAATGAACCTCATGGTAAACCAACAGATACAGTTATGGCAAAGTGGGATGATTCTAAAGATTTAAACAACTGGAAGTATGCTGCCCAAACTTGTGGAGAAAGAGTTCTTGCAATAAACCCAAACCTGCTTATTATGGTAGAAGGAATTGAAGCCTATCCTAAAGAAGGTAATGACTACACTGCAGTAGATGAGTGGGGAAAAGAAAGTCATTACTACTTCAACTGGTGGGGTGGAAACTTTAGAGGAGTAAAGGACAATCCTTTGGACTTAGGTGAGAATCAGGATCAGTTAGTATACTCACCACATGATTACGGCCCGATGGTATATAAGCAATCCTGGTTTTATGATGGGTTTACAAAGGAATCGGTGTATAATGACTGCTGGAAAGATAATTGGGCATATATATATGAAGATGGAATAGCACCTCTCTTGATTGGGGAATGGGGTGGATTTATGGATGGCGGAGACAATGAAAAATGGATGACAGCCATGAGGGATTACATAGTAGATAATAGAATTCACCATACATTCTGGTGCTACAATGCAAACTCAGGAGATACAGGTGGCCTTGTGTCTTATGACTTCATGACATGGGATGAAGAAAAATATGCATTGCTAAAACCTGCTTTATGGCAGTATGATGGAAAGTTTGTAAGCCTTGACCACAAAGTTGCGCTTGGTGCCAACGGAATATCGGTAAGTCAGGTTAATGGTGAAGTTATTCCAACACAAACAATACCTAAAGTGACACCTTCATCAACAACACCTACACCAACAAATATACTTCCTGAATTAACACCAACTACAACATTTAAATATGGTGATGTTAATTATGACGGATCTTTCAACTCAATTGACTTTGGAGTTTTTAGAATGGTATTACTAGGTATTACGCCTCAAAAAGAAATCGATATAGAAGCTGCTGATGTTGATGACAACGGACAGGTTAATGCTATAGATTTTGCATATATTAGACAACGTTTGCTTGGTATGATAGAAAGTTTTCCTGCTGAAAATAATTAAATAAAAAATTAAATACTTTTATGAGAGTCGTTTTTCGGCTCTTTTTTTATTGCTATTAAAATAACTGCCTTAAATAATACACTTTACTTGTCTGAGATTAAATGGTATAATATAACTATAAATAGAATTCTATAATATACCCTTAAGGGTGTATATTAAAAGCATGAATTACAAGAAGTCAATAATAAATTTCTTTTCTTATATCATTTCATCGGGAAATTTACTTTGGATTTACTATCTGTTTGTATCCGCAAAATATTTAAACATAGTGTTATTGAACATGATTAATTTCAGAATTAATTATGGAAAGTACACGATTCATAACTAAAGTGCTAATTATTAATATTTAATTAGCTATTAGTGTTATTTATTCACTATTAAAATTAAATATGCCAGTTTGGATTTATAGACTAAAAAAGAGGGAAAATGAGTCTGTTTCATGTGTTTTGAGTATTTATAAAATGCTTTTTTCTTATGTACAAATTTAGGTTAAAGGAGGAATGTTGTATGAGAGGTTTTATTAGGTATAGAAAGCTGATTTCTTTATTGGTGGCAGTTTTATTTATCATATCAACTCAGGTTTCAATAGTTTTGGCAGCAAGTGGGAATATTTTAATGGATTATACATTTGATGCATATAATGCTAATTTGCTTGATACGGGTACTGCTACCTATTCTATGTATGGTAATCCAGTGAATTTGGGGACATCTGGAAGGGAAATAGTAGTAGCTGTCGATACAACATACTCTATGAAATATGATTTTGATGAAAACTATGATTATACTACCTTTGCAGATTATGCAATTATAACTTTATCTGAAGACACATCTAAAGAAGTTTTTTCAATATCAGGAAGTGAATCTAAAGTATTTGGTAAAATTCATTCAAACAGTGATATTGATGTGTTTGGTTATAATGTAGGTTTGTATGATAAGAGTTCCACATATTCTGAAACAACAAATCCAACTGGGACTCTTATTAACGGTACTGCAGAGGCATCAGGCTCAACAATACAATGGCCTGTAAGTACTACTAATCCTATAAATAAGGTTACAGGCGCAGCTAAAATAAAGATACTTAATTTTTGTGAGGCTGTAAAAGCTGATCCAAACACAGTAACATACAGTGGTAATAAAGTATTTGATGGCGCTAGTGTTACTTTTAATGCGCCTATTTATGTTGATGGTAATCTGACAATAGCAACTTCAAATATAACATCAAATGGAGTTATAGCTGCAAAAGGCGACATAACTTTGAATACAACCAATTGTTTAATTAATGGACCCCTTTGCTTGTATTCAGGGACTGGAAATATTTCGCTGTCTGCAGATATAGCTACCTTTAATGGAATAGTAATTGCCCCTAATGGTAAAGTTAACTTTTCAGCTTCTCAACCGATTATTCATGGTAGAGTAATAGCAAAAGAAATTGGTTTCTATATGTATAAATTGACAGTTGACTCACGGGGAACAGATAGTTATTTGCTTCCTTTCTTAAAATATGTAGAATATGAAACTCGTTTATATAAGGAAAAAACGGCTGTTAAAAGTTTTATTGACAGTTTTTCTAGTGATGATAGGACAAAAGTCGGAGTTGTAAGTTATGCGGAGAAGGCGAAAATTGTAAGTGGCTTAACTTCTACATTAGATACTACAAATGTAAGTATAATGAAAGCCAATATTGATGCCCTGTCTCCAAGTAATGCGATTGTATCAAATGTTGATGGCTCTTACAAGAGTTCAAGACGTAATATCGGGGATGCAATGAGAAGAGCGTATTATATGTTGAAAAACTCTACAGATGCAGGTGCTTCAAAATATATAATTGTACTAACAGATGAAATATCCAATTCGTGGACTTGGGATAGTATTACTTCTAATCCTGTTTATAAAGTGAGTGATGGTGATTCTCCTCATGAAGCTTGGGATGATATTAGTGGTGCAGAGGGATATGCTAAAAATATAGGTGATTATATTCTAGGTAAGTATAAGCCATTTTTTATTACACTTCCTGGAGTGACTTTATCGTCTAACAAAACAAGTGCGCAATCGCAGTTGACAAATATAGCAAGTGCGGCAGGAGCAAGTTCTATAGCTGGAGGAAGCTTATTTTATAGTACTTCAACGGAAACAGATGTTGCAAGTGCCTTTAATGGAATTAAGGCTTGTATACCTGAGGCGCTAGAGTATCCAAATGAACTTCCGTTCCAGTCGGTGAGTTTTTCACAGGTTTTTCCGCAAGGTGTGAAGGTATTATCTGCACAATATTCGGGGAGCAACCTAGCAATTTCAAAAACTGGTGAACAGTACTCTGTATCAGGAAATTTAGGTGGATTTAAACTGGTCAAAAACTCAACTACAGGTCTATACCAGCTATCAACAGTACCGAATATTATCGTTAAATTCAGATATACCTCCTTATCAGGAAGCGGAGGAGTTTGGACAAATGGCGTTTTGAATTCCAGCATAACATTTCAAGGAGGAAAGTTAAACTACATAGACTACTTGGGAAATACTGGTTTAGCTATTGCTCCTGATTATACTATTGGTCTGAAATTCTTTGCAGATATTAACTAAATCGAAATTTAATATCACAAGCTAGTTGCAAGTAGAGCAGCTAGCTTTTTTGATTAGCCTCTTGGAGTGAAATGAAAGAGGAAAAAACTTAGGACTCGATGTTCTGGAGTTCGATTTGAGAAATTTGCAAAGCTAATATTGTATTAAATTGGTTGAGAGTAATTATTCATTATACAATACACTTTACAGCACTTTTTCGAAGTACTATAATATACTTGGGTGATGTTATTTGCAAATACTTGCAATTAAGACTCCGTCAAGGACGGCAATGATAGATATTACTTCAAAAATACAGGAAGCAGTAAGTAAAAGTGGTGTAAAATCAGGCATTTGTCATATATTTGTTCCTCACACTACAGCAGGTCTGACAATCAACGAAAATGCAGACCCTGATGTTGTAGATGATATTCTAAAAGAGATTAATAAAATAGTGCCGTTTGGCGATGGATACAAGCACTGCGAGGGGAATTCTGCAGCGCATATCAAAGCCAGCATGTTTGGATTCTCCCTACAGATTATAATTGAAGAAGCAGAACTGATGCTTGGAAGATGGCAGGGGATATATTTTTGTGAGTTTGATGGACCTCGCAACAGAGAAATTTATATCAAAGTATGTTGTGGATAGAGGTATATGCTGTTCTAAGGGTACATGTTATATATGCCGATAATAGGAGGAACTTTGATGGAACTTATAAATCCCGGAGATGTTATATCTGTCCGCCACTATTCCGGAGTAAATCCATTCAGAAGTATTGTAATTGGAACAAGTGAAGATATTTTGAAGATTAAGCTTACTAAGGATTTTGCAATATTGAATTTTTGTGTAGGCGATCCTGTGGTAATTGGGGTTGAATCACAAGCTAGGCTCCAGGTTCTAGGATGCAAGATTTTAAATATAAATGCTAAAGAAGGAACAATTGAAGTAGTTATGGACAAGATTGACTCCGAGGCGGATCAGAGAAGACATGAACGCTTTCCTGTATCTCTTTATGCAGATATTCGTGTTAAGCATGAAAAAAAGAAGTGTTTAGCTACAATTAAAGATATTAGCTACTATGGGATGCTTATTTATTGTAAGGCTGAATTTTCACTGGGAGATCAGCTAGAGGTTGATGTTTACATGGAAAAGAATATGTTATTTTTGAAATGTGAGATTATGAGGAAGGTTTCAAGTTCTGTGTATAATAAGTATGGACTTAGAATAATGTATGAAGATGTAAATTCCATGAATTTTATGAAGGAGTATTTGAAGAGACTGAAAGAGGATCAAGAGGATTCTATAAAAAAGCAAAAAGAGTAGAAAGTTTTATTAAAGAAGTATATGTATGTAATAATAGCAGGAATTTGATTTGAGTGAAATGCATTCCTAAAATTTGGATTGACATCTGCTAAATAATTATGGTATATTTGTATAAATTAAATAATAAGATTTGTATTATTTATCTTCAGGGACAGGTGAGAATCCTTACCGGCGGTAGGCAGCTACAAGACTGCAAGCCCGCGAGCCGTTATGGCAGATCCGGTCAAATTCCGGAGCCGACAGTATATCGTGTTTAGTTAATTAATAAATACGAAAAGTCTGGATGAAAGAAGATGAATTATTATTCGTTGTTTGAATGGTAATGTATCCCTGGAAGAGTTAATCCAGGGTTTTTTTAATTTTCTTTTAGTTAGGGATGCTGAAAAATTTTAAGGTGAATGGTGATATAGTTGAATAAAAATGATTACTATATGAGCAGAGCAATTGAACTTGCTAAAAAGGGATGGGGCAGAACAAATCCGAACCCTTTAGTAGGTGCAGTAATAGTAAAGGATGAAAGAATAATTGCAGAGGGTTTTCATGAAGTTATAGGCGGCGCCCATGCTGAGGTTTCTGCATTCAAAAACGCTGTTGAGGATGTGGCAGGTGGAACGCTTTACGTTAATCTTGAACCATGTTCGCATTACGGAAGGACTCCACCCTGTGCTAAAGCAATAATTGAAGCTAAAATTAAAAAAGTTGTAGTAGCGATGATTGATCCTAATCCCAAAGTATCGGGAAGAGGGGTCCAAATGCTCAGGGATGCAGGTATAGAGGTGGAAGTAGGAGTCCTTGAGGACGAAGCCAAAAAACTTAATGAGATATTCATTAATTATGTTGTAAATAAGAAGCCTTTTGTAATATTAAAAACTGCAATGACCATAGATGGAAAGATAGCATCAGTGTCGGGGGATTCAAAGTGGGTAACCTCAGAAGCTTCGAGAGGATATGTACATATTATCAGAGATAGGGTTGCTTCTATAATGGTTGGAATAAATACAATAGTAAAAGATAACCCTATGCTTACTACGAGGCTTAATGATAAAGTTGGAACTGATCCTATAAGGATAGTTGTGGACAGTAAAGGAATTATTCCAGAAGATAGCAGGGTTTTGAATTCGGACTCAAAAGCAGTAGTTGTTTTGGCAACCACATCTAATATACTTAAAGAAAAGGAAATGTACCTTATTGATAAGGGTGTAAAAATAATTAAAGCTGATGGTGCAGATGGACGTGTAGATCTTGTAAAATTAACAGAAGAGCTGTATAAACTTGAGATAGACAGCATACTTTTAGAAGGTGGCGGAAATCTGAATGCTGCAGCTTTGGAAGCAGGTATAGTTGATAAGGCTATGTTTTTTATTGCTCCGAAAATATTAGGTGGAAAAGAAGCTGTTACACCTGTTGAAGGAAGAGGTATAAATTTAATGAGTGATGCAGTAAAACTTAAAGATGTTTCTGTTTCAAGGTATGGGGAAGATATACTTGTTGAAGGTTATACAGAAATGTTGAAAATATAAGTTCCACTACTATCTCATATATTTTTTAGAGAAGTGATTTTGTGTAAATCCAAGGAGCGAATTATGTTTACAGGTATAGTTGAAGAAATTGGAAAGATTAGAGGAATAGTTCACGGCAGCAAGTCTATCAAGCTTGCAATACAATGTGATAAAATAATGGATGATGTTAAGTTGGGTGACAGCATTGCTGTGAACGGAATATGCCTTACTGTGACGGAGAAGGGCAGTGATCAATTTACTGCAGACGTAATGCCGGAGACAATGAGGAAAACCGGATTAGAAAACCTTAAAGTTGGAAATAGTGTTAACCTTGAGCGTGCTTTAAGGCTGGTTGATCGGCTGGGAGGCCATATAGTTACCGGGCATATTGACGGAACAGGAGTTTTAGTTGATAGGGCAGCAGAGGATAATGCGATCTGGCTTACTATTGAGGCTAACCCTCATATTTTAAAATACATTATCATGAAAGGTTCTGTTGCATTAGATGGTACCAGTTTGACTATTGCTTACATAGATGACAGGTGTTTTAAGGTTTCACTCATACCTTTTACGGCCGGGGTGACAACTTTAGGTTCTAAAGAAGTGGGAAGTAAGATAAATATTGAGTGTGATATGCTTGGAAAGTATATTGAAAAACTAATTTTTAACAATATTCCGGAGGAAAATAGCAAACCGAACGCTTTATCACTTGATTTTCTCAGAGAAAACGGATTCGCTTGATTTGATAAGAAAAAACAAATAAAACAGGGAACAGCCAATTCGGTTGGGCCCTAGCATAAGGAATAATAGATTTGGGAGGTGCTTTTTATGAAGTTTGATACAATAGAAGCTGCTATAGAGGAAATTAAGCATGGCAGGATGGTGGTTGTTATTGATGATGAGGACAGGGAAAATGAGGGAGACCTTTTAATGGCTGCAGAGCTTGTTACGCCTGAAAGTATTAATTTTATGGCGCGATATGGAAGAGGATTGATTTGCACGCCTATTACAGAATCGCGGGCAAAAGAGCTGGGAATTAATATAATGGTAGAAAAAAACACGGAACAAATGAGAACAGCTTTTACCATAACAGTGGATCATAAATCTTCTACAACAGGTATTTCAGCTTATGAGAGGTCAAATACAATAAAAGAGCTTACGAACTCCGATTCTAAACCAGCTGATTTTGTCCGACCGGGACATGTATTTCCGTTGATTGCGAAAGATGGTGGAGTTTTAAAAAGATCGGGACATACAGAAGCTGCAGTTGATCTTGCCAGACTAGCAGGACTTTTTCCGGCAGGAGTTATCTGTGAGATAATGAATGAGGATGGAACAATGGCAAGGGCTCCGCAGTTAATTGAATTTGTAAAAACTCACGGTTTGAAGATTATTACTATAGCTGACCTTATAAGCTATCGTAGGAATACAGAAAAACTTATAAGCAAGGCTGCAGAGGCAAAGTTGCCTACTGAATATGGGGATTTTAAAATTGTTGCTTTTGAAAATGGAATAAATGGTGAACATCATGTAGCATTGGTAAAAGGAGATGTTGCAAGTTCAGATGAACCTATCCTGGTAAGAGTGCATTCTGAATGCCTTACCGGAGACGCTTTTCATTCCTTAAGATGCGACTGTGGGGAACAACTTGATGCAGCGCTTAGAGAGATAAGCAAGGAAGGCAAGGGTGTTTTGTTGTATATGCGTCAGGAGGGCAGAGGTATAGGTCTTGTGAACAAGGTACGTGCTTATGAACTTCAAGATAGAGGCAAGGATACAGTAGAGGCAAATGTGCTTCTTGGATTTCCACCAGATTTGAGAGATTATGGGATTGGGGCTCAAATATTATATGATCTTGGAATAAGAAAGATCAGGTTGCTTACCAATAATCCCAAAAAGTTGGTTGGTCTCGGGGGATATGGACTTGAAGTGATTGAACGGGTTCCGCTTCAGATAAAAGAGAACGAGGTTAACAGGTTTTACTTACAAACAAAGAAAGAGAAGATGGGACATCTGTTAAATGAATTAAATACTATAGAACATCAGGAGGAAGATGAAAATGGAAATTAAGACAAACGAAGGAAAACTTATTGCTAGCGGGTTAAAATTTGGAATAGTAGTTGGGCGTTTTAACGAGTTTATAAGCAGTAAGCTTTTAGGTGGAGCAATAGACGGTTTGATCAGACATGGTGCGGAGGAAGAAAATATTGAAGTTTCCTGGGTTCCAGGAGCGTTTGAAATACCTTTGGTGGCTTCAAAAATGGCTGCTTCAAAAAAGTTTGATGCTATAGTATGTGTGGGTGCTGTAATAAGAGGGTCAACACCGCATTTTGATTATGTATCAAGTGAGGTATCAAAAGGAATTGCAAAGGTATCGTTAGATTCAGGGTTGCCAGTTATTTTTGGAGTATTGACAACCGATACAATTGAGCAAGCTATTGAAAGAGCTGGTACAAAGGCTGGCAATAAAGGATATGAAGCAGCAGTGACAGCAATTGAAATGGCTAATCTTTTAAAGAACTTATAGGCAGATTTTAAACACTATTTAAATGATAATTGGGAGTTATACATTTATCATCTTTTATGTAACATAGAGGGCGTAATAAAAGCTATGGGGCGCTTCCATAGCTTTTCGTTTTTTTACCTAAAAGCCTACTCAATAAGTCCTGCATACTTTAACCTGAGGTCGTCAACATTTCGTACAAAACCCACGCTAATTGTGTTATCCTTATCGTTATTTTACAGATTTTCAAAATGAACTGAGTTTATTTTTGGCATCTACGCGCCTATTCAACATTTCTATCATTGCAAACATGAGTACGAGTATACTGCCGGTGAAGAAAGGCATAAGTGAATATCCTATTTTTGATGCAAAAATACCAAACAGTGGGGGCATAAATGTACTCCCAACATATGCACATGCCATTTGCACACCCATAATTGACTGAGAATATTCCGCCCCAAAGTTTGCCGGAGTTTCATGTAACAAGCTTGGGTAAATTGGTGCGCAGCCTATTCCTGTCAATATCAAGCCAATTAATGAAGTAACCTGCCCAAATGGCAGCATAATCATTAGTATGCCAGATGCCAGTAGAACTTCTCCTAAATGAATTATCTGCCTGTTATTCATCTTAAGTGTAATAAATCCTGATAAAAATCTGCCAAAGGTAATGCCAAAAAAGAAAAGAGATGCCCATTTTGCCGCTGTTTCTACCTGAATTCCATGGGCCATGACCATAAAGCTGCTTCCCCACAGGCCTGTTGTTGATTCTATGGAACAGTAGCAGAAGAATGCTACTAATGCTTGTTTCGCTCCAGGCAGTTTCAAAAGGTCTTTTTTACTTATGATTTTATGTTCGTGTGCTATTTCACCGGATTGTTCTTTATTGGGGTGAAGCTTATTAAGTGAAGCTGCTTTTTTCCAAAATGGCAAGCTGGCAATTAATATTACAACAAGAGTAAACTGAATAATTGCTACCGCGCGATAACCTGATTGAAAGAAATATCCTCGTTCCAAGAAATAAGACATGATGATTGGACCGGTCATAGCTCCAACACCCCAAAAACAATGAAGCCAGCTCATATGCTTTGCTTTATAGTTAAGTGCGATAAAATTATTAAGAGCAGCATCTACCGAACCAGCCCCAAGTCCTAACGGAATTGCAAACAGGCAGAGCTGATAAAACTCACTACTTACCGAAAATCCCAGTAATGCTCCAGCTGTTATCAATACACTAATGGAGGTAACCAAGCCGGTTCCAAACTTTCGAATAACCTTATCACTAAATAAGCTTGATACAATTGTTCCTCCAGCAATAATCATAGAAATAATCCCAGCATATGAGATTGGTACCTCCATATTGGGATACATGGATGGCCATGCTGAGCCAAGCAATGAATCCGGTAATCCTAGACTGATAAATGCTAAATAAATTATGATAAGTAAAATTGTTAATACCATTCTGCTATTACCCCTTTTCTCTCTAATTCACTGAGTGCTATTTGTGTCATTCCACATTCAAAGTCCTTTTCCAGGTTTTTTTCAAATTGAATATATGGTGAAAACTTTCCCTGAAGGAGTTCTTGTACCCGTAACACTAAATTTTCAAAGATCTCCTCTGTCAAAAAGTCTCCATAGAACACAATGCATTCCGGTGCCAGTATGCAACTGCATACAACAGCAATTTGGCTAAACATAAGAACTATTTCTGCCGGATTATCATAATCCACTTCATTCCAGGCGGGCTTTAGAGGTATCCAGCCAACTTCACCGGCAAAGTTTTTACGTCCCTTGTATATGTCCCCATTTATAACAATACCTGCTCCTGGGCCATAGACTCGTGGATAATAAAGTCCAACTACAGTATGTAATCTTTCAGTATTTTGACGTGCATAATATCCAAAGACGGTAGCATTGATATCATTTTCGTAGAGCACCGGTACCCCGTACTTTTCTTTATAATGAGATAAGAATTTGTCCCCTACGATACCAGGATAATCATGCACATAAATAACACCATTTTCCTCTGCACCGGGAAGACCGAATACTATTGAACAAATGTTTTCATGAGTTTTAAAAGCAGACTCTATCCATGTATCAAAAGTATCTGTAACAACATTTGAATAATATCCCTTTTTGCGATCTATGCATTCTCCGAATGAATTAATAATCAACATGTTAAAAAGATTCTGATAATTATCTTGATGTCCGTAAATGATGATTGCTTTTCTATAGTTTCCGTCATAAACATATTGCTTTGAAGGTCTCCCCCCATTTGATGGAATTTCATCACCTTTTATTACTTCACCTGCAGAAACCATTTCACTAATCAGCGAATTAACAGTGACTACACTTAATTTGGTTAATGTAGACAATTCAGGTTTCGTAGCTTTTCTACGCTCTTTTAAGACTTGTCTTAAGATATTCTTATTTATCTCTTTCATTTGTGTTCGATCTGCTTTTAACAATTATTGCACCCCTTTTGATTAGTCTGCATGATGTAATTATCAAAATGCAAACTTAATACAACAACTTTATAAAGTTGATATATTAAGTGTACGCTAACTTGTAATAAAAGTCAAACACTGCAAAAGGAACTTTGTATGGAGTTTCGCTTAAATATAAAATTAAGAAAGGATAATAAACTCTAAAATTAGAGTGTCGAGGCTTTTATTTCTAAGTGCTTCGACACTCTAATTATTTTTAAAAAATAGCTGATTTTGTTTTTGAATAAGATCTAACTTAACTCCTTGAACTTCCTTATAGATTCTTCCTGTTCTTTCTTAAGCAGCACCAAGTATTTCTTTAGGAGGTTAGGAGTATGTACATCCGTATAGACGATTTTAAGACCATACTCGTAATTATAGGTATCCTTTACCTTCCTGATTATAGTGGCTTTAAGATTAATTGTAACACCTGCACCTGCGTGTATTTCAAATTTAAGCTCTTGGTATAAAGGAAAGTCAGCTTTTGAGAATATCATCATACCACTATAGCTGATGTTCTTAACTATAGCAAGATGCTTCTTTTGCGATTCTCCAATTCTTGCTTCGGCGTAAAGTGATACAGGAAATCTTACAAACAGTCTTTTGTTTGTAGTTGTTTCGTAATTATCGATTTTTATTTCAATTGTATTTTCATCTTTGTCCAAATTCAAAATTGTACAACTTGAAATATAAATCTCGTTTTCCAATTCTGACCCGAGTACCAAAGGGTCTCCTTGCGAACAATTGAGAAGTGTTATATCTTCAACAGGCTTTACTAGTATTACTTCGTTTCGAGAGTCCAGTACCAGACTTTTAAACAGCTTTGTTCCGGAGAAATGACGAACAGATACAATGTCTCCTGTCTTAATTTCCATTAATATCACTCCATTACTATTATTGAAGTAAAATGCGTGAAAAGTCATATTCGTGCCATTAAGATCAAAATAAAAGAGAAAGCTTATAAATTAATAATATATCATAAAATCATTTATAACAAGATAAAAAATAAAAATAAAAATATGCAAAAAACGACAAAAAATCATTTTATAAAATAATAACATATTGCAGCAATGGTTGCAAGTAAAATGGTAGAATATACCTATAAAAAATATGTTGACAAAATATTTATAAGCCTGTATAATTACTTTTGCAATTGTTGATATGCGGGTTTAACTCAGCGGTAGAGTGTCACCTTGCCAAGGTGAAAGTCGCGAGTTCAAATCTCGTAACCCGCTCCAAAAAAATGTAGGATAATTGTTGGATTAATTCCTACATTATATGCGGGTGTAGTTCAATGGTAGAACATCAGCCTTCCAAGCTGATTGCGTGGGTTCGATTCCCATCACCCGCTCCATTTGAAGAGTCGTATGAGTATTTATTCGTACGGCTTTTCTGTTATATATACTCTGTTTCATAAGAAGCGAGTTATGCTTTTCGAAATTATACCATTTTTGTTCGAGATATTTTTATTGGAATAAAAATTTAATATGTTATAATAATTGTGGATTAGGTTATCATTAATTGGTGTTTCAGGAGAACTTAATTTTATTGCTAAATGTAGATTTTTGAAATGCCTTGGAACAATAGATTTTTATTTAGGGGGAATTTGATGATGTTTTCTGTTACTTTAAGGGAAGTCATGGATGAATTTCAGCTTGAGGATATATCTAGCTGCAAAAGGATTGATGACATTGTAATTACTTCATCTGATATAAACCGTCCTGGTCTTCAGCTTGTTGGTTATCTGGAGTACTTTGGAACAGATAGAATTCAGATTATAGGGAAAGTTGAAACTACATACCTTGCGGCTATGTCATCTGAGGAAAGGTATTCTCGTTTGGATGAATTCTTCAAATGCGGCTTCCCATGTATGGTTGTTGCAAGGGGATTGGATGTTTTCCCCGAGATGATAGATGTATCACGCAAGTATGAAATACCTATCCTTAGGACTAATGATATTACTTCGAGGTTTTTAAGCGGAGTTATAAGGTACCTCAATGTGCAGTTGGCTCCAAGGATAACCAAGCATGGAGTATTTGTTGAAGTATATGGGGAAGGTATTTTGATACTGGGAGAAAGCGGAGTTGGTAAAAGTGAAACTGCCCTTGAGCTTGTAAAAAGAGGGCATAGACTTGTAGCTGATGACGTTGTTGAGATAAGGAGAGTGTCCGATAAATCGCTTGTTGGTACAGCACCTGATATCATTAGGCACTTTATTGAAATAAGAGGGATAGGAATCCTCGATGTTAAGAATCTTTATGGAGTTGGATCTGTAAAGGTTACTGAAAATATAAATTTGGTTATTCAGTTGGAATTCTGGGATGAAAAGAAGAACTATGACCGTTTGGGTTTGGTAGATGAGTATACGGATATTCTTGGTATAAATGTGCCTTGCCTTATTATTCCAGTAAGGCCAGGAAGAAATTTGGCTATAATAGCTGAGGTCGCAGCAATGAATAACAGACAGAAGAAAATGGGTTATAATGCTGCTAAGGTTTTAAATGAGAGGGTTCTAGGGGAAATTAACAAGGCGACACAGGAATAGGTTTTGCATAGTTTAGAGTGAAAAAGGTCTTTATTTAGATAAAGTACAATTGGAGGGTACAAATTGAAATTTGTTGTAGACACACATACTCACACTGTAGCGAGTGGACACGCATACAGTACCGTACAGGAAATGGCGAGGGAAGCGGCGGTTAATGGTATAGAGATGTTTGCTGTTACTGACCATGGTCCTGCAATGAAGGGCGCACCGTATTTTTATCATTTTAGTAACTTAAGGTCAATTCCGGAAGTATTATATGGGGTAAGGGTATTAAAAGGTGTAGAGGCTAATATTGTGGATTATGATGGAAATGTAGATATGCCTGATGATTATTTGAGAAGGCTTGATTTTGTTATGGCAAGTTTTCATGATATATGTATAACACCAGGTTCAAAGGAACAACACACAAATGCGTATATTAACCTTTTGAAAAATCCATATATTGATGCTATAGCACATCCCGGTACTCCTCAGTTTGAGGTGGATATTGAAGAAGTTGTTTCGGCTGCTAGAGAATATGGAAAATTCATTGAGATTAATAACCACTCATTTATGGTCAGAGCTGGTTGTGAAGAAAATTGCAGGAATTTTGCCATTGAGTGCAAGAAAAAGGGTGTAAAAATAGTATGCGGAAGCGATGCTCACATAAGTTTTGAGGTAGGTAAGTTTGACAGAGTGGAAAGGCTTTTAGATGAGATTGGAATGCCTGAAAGTCTTGTTATGAATATTTCAGTATCTAATTTTAATGAATTTATTGAGAATAAAAGGAAAAGAATAAGAAAAGGATAACGCTATCTATTCTATAAAGCATTTGAACAAAGTAAAATATAATAGATAAATATAAATAATATGGCATATGCCGGCTAAAAGTAAGGGGCTGGAATTATTGGAAAAAGAAATGTTTTTAGAACTTCTTGAGAATCTGGTAGGGAAGGAAAACATAAAAGTTGATGAACCCATGAAAAGGCATACATCCTTTAAAATCGGCGGTCCTGCAGATTTATTGATTACACCTGCTTCAGTGTCCCAGTTAGGTGAATTAATTAAGTTATGTAATAGACAAAATCTGCCGATTTTTATTATGGGAAATGGAACAAATCTGCTTGTGTCCGACAAGGGCATTAGAGGGGTTGTAATTAAGATATATGATAATTTGAATGGCTATACAGTAAAGGAAGATTGCATTGAGGCTTATGGTGGTATATTACTCTCTAAGCTTTCCGGTATTGCTCTTGAAAATGAGTTGGCCGGGTTGGAATTCGCATCGGGCATACCCGGGACCTTAGGCGGTGCAGTTGCTATGAATGCAGGAGCTTATGGTGGTGAAATAAAAGATGTGGTTATTGAGACGGAATTTATTGATAAAGATGGAGATATAAAAGTCTTAAGGGGCGATGAACATCAATTTGGCTATAGGACCAGTTTTATACAAAAACAATCAGGAATTGTGGTTAGATCCATTATTAAGCTGAAAAAGGGTGATAAAACATCTATTAAGACATTGATTGATGATCTTACAGGGAGACGAAAGGATAAACAACCCTTGGAGATGCCCAGTGCCGGCAGTGTTTTTAAAAGGCCTGAAGGTTATTTTGCCGGAAAGTTGATTGAAGACTGTGGACTTAGGGGATATTCCATAGGTGGCGCCCAGGTGTCCGATAAACACTGCGGATTTATTGTAAATACGGGAAATGCTACATCAAAGGATATAATGGATTTGATCAGCCATATACAGAAAACTGTTAAGGATAAGTTTAATGCTGAACTGCAAACAGAGATAAGGATTGTTGGAGATTACTAGTTAGAAGTATATTTATTTTTAGTTAACTATTAGGAGGTACAAATGAGGTTCTTGATAATTACGGGGGTTTCGGGGGCAGGTAAAAGTTTGGTTGTTAAGTATTTGGAGGACTTAGGCTTCTTTTGTGTTGATAATTTACCCCCGGTATTGATACCTAAATTTGCGGAGATTTGTGTTCAAAGCAGGGGAAAGATAAACAAGATAGCATTGGTCATTGACATTAGGGGGGGAGAACTTTTTAATGCCTTATTCCCTGAACTAAATGCTTTAAAGGAATCTGGTTTATCTTATGAGATATTGTTTCTTGAGGCTTCAGATAAAGTTCTTATTAAAAGATTTAAAGAGAGCAGAAGGATTCACCCTCTCGCGCCTGAAGGACGATTGATGAAAGGTATAAATCAGGAAAGGGAGCTTTTAAGGGAAATAAAGCGAATTGCAACCTATATAGTGGATACCTCAAACTTAACACCAAGACAGCTTAAGGAAGAAATATCCAATATATTTGTCGAAGGTAAGAAATTTGAAGGAATGATAATTAATATAATATCCTTCGGATTTAAGTATGGAATCCCTATTGATTGTGATCTGGTATTTGATGTAAGATTCATACCAAATCCGTATTACATTGACAGCATGAGAAGGTTGTCGGGAAAAAGTGACGCGGTTAGGGAATATGTACTGGGTTTTAATGAGACAATAGGTTTTTTATCTAAACTTTATGATATGCTTGAGTTTTTGATTCCAAGTTATGTAAAGGAAGGCAAGTCGCAGCTTGTTGTAGGTATTGGTTGTACAGGAGGAAGGCATAGATCGGTTGCGATTTCAGAAGCTTTATTTGCCTTTCTTTCAGGAAAAGAACATAGGGTAGTTATAGAACATAGGGATATAGAAAAGGATGGCAAGGGGGCCAAAAAATGAGGCTTCTCAATTTAATAAGATTTAATAATAAAAGGCGTATATATTTATTATTAGATCTTGCAGGGAGTTTCGACATATTATTGGGAATGTTTCTGGTTTTAAGATATCGTGATATTCTGGATTTGGCTTTATCAGTAATACTGATATTAGTAGGTTGTACCTTAATTTATCCGTCAATTCGGCATTTTATAAATATTTCTAAGAGCCATCTAAAAGGTAGCTCGTCAAAGATTTCAAATAATCAAACAAATGAAAATGATTTTATCAGCAAAAAGATGCTTGCAAAAGGTCCCAAAATTGTTGTAATCGGAGGGGGAACAGGACTCTCAACTATGCTTAGAGGTTTAAAGGTTTTTAGCTCAAATCTTACTGCTATTGTCACAGTAGCGGATGATGGCGGTGGGTCAGGAGTTTTAAGACAAGACCTTGGTATGCTGCCACCGGGGGATATACGTAACTGTATTCTGGCGCTTGCAGATACGGAGCCTGTTATGGAAAAGTTGCTGCAGTACAGGTTTAAGGATGGAATGCTGAAAGGTCAAAGTTTTGGGAACCTCTTCCTTGCTGCTATGGATGGGATATCTGACAGTTTTGAAGAGGCAGTGAAAAAAATGAGCGATGTACTTGCTGTTACGGGAAGAGTTTTACCTGTTACACTTCAGGATGTAAAACTATGTGCAGAACTTGAAGATGGCTATCTTGTAAAAGGGGAGTCAAGAATTGGCAAGCATAACAGTTTCCATAGGGGAAAAATAAAAAGTGTATATTTAGAGCCCATATTGATTAAGCCTTTGCAAGAAGCTATAGACTCAATTCTTGAAGCAGATATGATTGTACTTGGGCCTGGGAGCCTTTATACCAGCATAATTCCAAACCTCCTTGTTCCGGGAATTGGCGATGCTATTAGAAAATCCAATGCAATAAAGGCGTATGTGTGTAATGTTATGACACAACCGGGAGAAACAGAGGATTATAGTGTATCAGACCATGTAAAGGCGATTGAAAAGCATTCATATAAAGGCATAATTGAGTATTGTATTGTTAATTCTGCAGAGATTCCAGATAGCCTTAAGAAAAAATATTATGAAGATGGTGCAACTACCGTAAAGGTTGATGCAGAAGCATTGGAAAGGCAAGGGATAAAAGTTATTGATGATGATTTTGTTTGTATAAATAACAATTATATTAGACATGATACTAAAAGACTTTCGAAAATAATTATAAATCTTTGTGAAAATAATTGCACTAACGAAGAAAAAAAGGATTCATTTACTATCACGAGTGCCTAGCAGTAAAGGTAGCAAGCTAATAAAAGGAGGATATGATATGAGATACGGCAAATCAAGTTGGAGAACTTTTGAGCAGGGTATTCAGAAAGAATGGCTACTGACCAATGGAATCGGTGGATTTGCATCTTCAACCATTATTGGAGCCAATACACGGAGGTATCATGGACTTTTGGTTGCATCATTAAAACCTCCAGTTAACAGGCACCTGATAATATCTAAAATAGATGAGAGTATAACAATTGGAGATGAGTCGTTTGATTTGTTTTCCTATGAAGTACCCGGTTTTATAATGAAGGGTTATCTTCATATGGAAGGTTTTGAGCGGGATCCTCTGCCAAGGTTCATATATAGGGTAGGAGAAGTATATATAGAGAAAACAGTTAGTATGGTATATGGCGAAAATACAGTGGCAATTGTATACCATATCAAAAACGGACAAGATAGTGCAAACTTAAGACTGACGCCGCTTATTAACTTCAGAGACTATCATTATAGTTCAAAGAAAGAATACCTAAACTTTAACAAAACTGTTGTAAAAGAAGAAATGGTAACACTAAAACCCCAGTGTTATGATATTGATATCAGCTTATTTTGCAATGGGGGCGGATTTAAACCGATTGACTATAGCTGGTTTTATAATATGGAGTATGCTATTGAAAGGGAAAGAGGTTTAGGTTCAATAGAAGACCACTATATACCCGGATATTTTGATATAAGCATTAAACCCGGAGAGGAAAAGTATATTACTGTAATTGCGACAGTTGAAAAAGAAATAAAATCAAAAGACGGTCTGAAGATTATCAATGATGAAATTGAAAGATTGAATGGACTGGTGAAAAAAGCGGGATATGATGATGAGTTTGCACAAACTCTTGTTAAGAGTGCAGACAATTTTATTGTGCATAGGGAATCCACAAACGCTAAAACTATAATTGCAGGTTACCCATGGTTTACAGATTGGGGAAGGGATACAATGATTGCTTTTCCGGGCATAACTCTTGCTACGGGGAGATTTGATGATGCAAAAGAGATCCTGTATACGTTTTCAAAGTATGTCAAGGATGGGTTAATACCTAATATGTTTCCTGATGCAGGTAATGAGCCTCCGTATAATAGTGTTGATGCTCCTTTATGGTATTTTGAGGCTGTAAATAAGTATATCAATTATACGAAAGACTACAATTTTGTAAAAGAAAATATTTATAATGGTCTCAAGGAGATTGTTAGTTCGTTTGCCAAAGGTACAAGGTATGACATTAAAATGGATAATGACTTTTTGATAACTGCAGGTAATGAGCATACGCAGCTAACATGGATGGATGCGAAGGTAGGAGATTGGGTTGTTACTCCGAGGCATGGCAAAGCAGTAGAAATCAATGCTTTATGGTATAATGCATTAAGGGTTATGGCTGTACTTTCAGAGTATTATGGTGAAAGCAGTAAATACTATGATGATTTGGCGAAAAAAGTCAAAAAGTCTTTTGCTGTGAATTTCTGGAATGAGAAACAAAGATGTTTATTTGATTGTTTGACGGTAAATTATAAGGATGATAAGGTTCGTCCAAATCAGATTATGGCTGTAAGCCTTTCATATCCAGTTGTTGATGGGGATATGGCGAAGAGTGTAGTAAATAAGGTGTTTAAGGAACTATACACAGCCAATGGGCTTAGGAGTCTTTCACCAAAATCGAAGGATTATATAGGCATATATATAGGAGATCAATACCATAGAGATGGTGCATATCATCAGGGAACGGTATGGACCTGGCCATTAGGTCAGTTTATAACAGCATATATGAAAGTAAATGACTATTCAGAAGAAGCAAAGAAGACTGCAATGGGTTTTATTGAATTTATTAAGGATCATTTAAATGATGCTTGTATAGGTTCTATTTCAGAGATATTTGATGGCGATGAGCCTTTGATTCCTAGAGGATGCTGTGCTCAGGCATGGAGTGTTGCAGAAATTTTGAGAGCATATGTTGAAGATATAAGGAATAGATAAGGAATAGATAAAGTGAAAAAAATAAGTTATACTGGCGTTTTTTGAAAAAATGATATATAATCACAATACAATTTGTTTTGATTGAGGTGTCTAATTTGTCGTTTTCATCGTCAGTAAAAAATGAACTTTGCAGATCTGATGCAAATGGCAGATGCTGTATGCTCAGCGAATTAGCGGCAGCTATTAGAATAAGCGGCCTGATTAAAGCTATAAGTCCGAATGAGGTTTATTTGAAAATTACAACGGAGAATGCTGCTTTTGCAAGGCGAGTGTTCTCTTTGCTAAAAGTTCTGTATGGTGTAAATGCCGAAATCAGTGTAAGAAGGAGTAAGAAGCTTAAAAAGCATGTCCTGTATATATTGGTTTTGACTTCTTCGATAGGATTAATGAAGATTTTAAATGACATTAACATAACAAATATTAATGCTTCGAAAGTTGGTTATTTACCCTATGAATTAGATAAGAAAAAGAGGTGTTGTAAGAAAGCATACTTGAAAGGTGCTTTTCTTGCTGCGGGGTCAATGAGTGATCCTGAAAAGACATATCATTTGGAGATAATCAGTCACCAAAATGCACTTGCTAAAGAAGTTAATGATTTGATAGCTTTTTTTAATTTGAACGCAAAGGTTATAAAGCGAAAGGGATATTATGTTGTGTACCTAAAAGAAGGAGAGAATATTGTAGACTTTCTCAATATAATTGGGGCACATGGTGCACTTCTTGAGTTGGAAAATGTACGTATAATTAAAGAAATGCGCAATAATGTTAACAGGATAGTAAACTGTGAAACCGCAAACCTGCAAAAGACGGTAGATGCGTCTATAAGGCAGGTAGATAATATCAAATATATAAGAGACAACCTAGGCTTTGATAATTTGCCTGAAAACCTTAGACAAATAGCTGAGTTAAGGCTTGAATATAGTGATGCAAGCCTTAAAGAGTTGGGTGAGATGTTAAGTCCACCATTAGGTAAATCGGGAGTTAATCACAGGCTTAGAAAGCTAGATGAGATTGCAGAAAATACTAGATCAATGAAAGGAGAGTTATGATTGGTTGAGAAGACTATTGAAATAACTAATCCAACAGGGTTACATGCAAGACCTGCTGCTTTGTTTGTTCAGACTGCTGGTAAATTTACTTCAAATATATGGATTAAGATTGGTCATAAGAAAGTAAATGCCAAAAGTATAATGGGACTCATATCTCTAGCAGTATCTAAGGGAACTGAAATAGTTATTGTAGCAGAAGGGGAAGATGAAGAACTTGCTGTAAGTGAGATTGTTGACCTGATTACAGCTGGTTTTGGAGAATAAAATTCAAGGTTATGATGGAGAACGCTTTAATACATAAAAATTTAGCTTATATTATGACAGGGTTGTTTTAATTAACGACCCTGTCGTTTTTTTGTGTAATTTGCCAGGCAAATGTTCAAAAATCGAATGGGGTCTAAATGCGCTGAGATTTTTGTTAGAAAAAATTTTTTTGCATATTACAAAACATTACATTATTTTTTGAAGGAGAAGTTTGGGAAATAAAGAATGAACATAATTACAACACAGGTGGAGGGGATAAAAATTGAAAGTAAAAATTTCTTACAAGGGAAGCACGTTAATCGCAGGCGTTATGGGTGAACTTGATCACCACTCGGCAGAGTATATCAGGGAGAAGATTGATTCTGAACTGATTAAAGCTACAACAAAAAATGTGATATTCGACTTTTCAAAGGTAACATTTATGGATAGTTCTGGAATTGGTGTAATAATGGGAAGATTTAAAAATGTCCAGAAGCTAAACGGTAAATTGTCAGTTGCTAATGTTAGTGATCAATTGATGCGAATTTTTGAGATGTCGGGATTACTTAAAATTATACCCGCTTATGATAATATAGATGTAGCTATTAATAAAATGTAAAGGGGAATAAAAATGCAACCTATAAATCAAATGAAATTGGAGTTTTCAAGCAAATCGAGCAATGAAGCTTTCGCAAGGGTTGTAGCAGCAGCTTTTGTATCTCAGATTGATCCTACTTTAGAAGAACTCGCAGATGTTAAGACAGCCGTTTCAGAAGCTGTAACCAATGCAATTATACATGGTTATGAAAATTCAAACGGATTGGTGAGAATGGAATGCGTTTTATATAGGGATGGTGTAGAAATATTTGTTGAAGATGAGGGACAGGGTATATCAGATGTTACCTTAGCAATGCAGCCAATGTATACGTCAAAACCTGAGATGGAAAGGTCCGGTATGGGCTTTACAGTAATGGAAAGCTTCATGGATAGGGTGGAAGTTGTATCTGAAGTTGGTAAAGGTACTAGAGTGTCAATGTATAAGAAGTTTACTTCTTTAGATAAACAATCTTAAAGGAAAATAAAAGCTTTGGGGCATTTAGCATACTTATTTATATGTGTATATGGATAAAGTTAGAAAAAAATCAATAATTTGAATGATTTGATGTATAGATACTAGCATAGCGGTAATAATTTGTACATGGAGTACATTTTTTTGTATGTAAGCTGCACTAGAGGTATTATATAAAGCATTATGCAATTTATAAACAGATGAACGTCATTTTACAATATTTGAATTTAGTAATATTAATTGAATACTGTAAAATGTAGCTTGAAAAAACTAATGCGGTTATAGGAGTTAATATGGATGAATTATTTGATATGGAAACTCTGGAATTAATAAAAAAGGCCAAATCAGGGGATAAACAAGCTCAGTCTATATTGGTGGAAAGAAATGTGGGTCTTGTTTGGAGTATAGTTAAAAGATTTCAAAACAGAGGATATGAAACTGATGATATATACCAGATAGGATGTATTGGCCTTATTAAGGCTATAAAGAAATTTGACGATTCTTTTGATGTCAAATTTTCTACTTATGCAGTGCCTATGATTATTGGAGAAATAAAAAGGTTTATAAGGGACGATGGAATTATTAAGGTTAGCCGTTCATTAAAAGAGCTATCTAATAAAATAAGGGTTACAAAAGAGATTATGATGAAAGAATTGGGGCGGGAGCCATCGATAAGTGAGATTTCTTTACGCATGGATGTTGCTGCAGAAGAATTAGTAATGGCGATGGAAGCTAATTGCTCGCCGGAATCTTTGTATAATACTGTGGGCGATAGTGACACATCTACTGTTCTTTTAATAGATAAATTGAATAATGAGAGCAATGATGAAGAAGTGGATCTTGTTGATAAAATTGACTTAAGACTGGTTCTTAATACACTTAAACCACGAGAAAAGCAGATAATTATACTGAGGTATTTTAAAGAAAAAACACAGGTTCAAATTGCAAAAATGCTTGGAATATCGCAGGTTCAGGTATCGAGAATTGAAAAGAAAATTTTGGATGAAATCAAGAAAAAAATTAAATACATGTAGATTAAACCTATTTTAAGTAATATTAAACAATATGTTTTTGCATATTGTTTTTTTATTTTTCCAATACTAATTTCATAATGAGTAATTGCTTGAAATATTATCAAGTATTGTTTTGGAAAGGGGTGGAATTAATTATGATAGGCGTATTGGAAAGACACAAGGGTTTAATTTTGTTTATTAGTTTGGTTATAATTTCTTTGTTTTTGTTAATTGTTTACTTGATGCCAAAATCAAGTAAAATTCCCTCAAAAGGAGTTTTTGTTTTAGAAACCAAGTATCATTTAATATTTGATGGAGGTATAAATGCAGAAGACTTTAACTAAGAAGGAATATCAGAAGTATGTAGATGATAAAACCCCTAATTCCAAAACCGTTAGAAATGTGATTAGAGCATTTATTGTTGGTGGATTTATCTGTATAGTAGGCCAGTTTATAACAAATATTCTTAAAGCAAAAGGCTTTGGACAGGATGAAACAGCAAGCCTAACGTCTATATTGATGATTTTTTTGGGAGCACTATTAACAGGATTAAATGTCTACGATGATATAGGACGTTTTGCCGGAGGTGGTTCAATAGTACCTATAACAGGTTTTGCAAATTCCATAGTATCTCCTGCAATGGAGTTTAAAAGCGAGGGATATATACTTGGTGTTGGAGGCAAAATGTTTGTTATTGCTGGACCCGTATTGGTATATGGAATTTCTACAGCGGTAATTGCAGGAATAATTCATTTTATGCTGAGTTGAGGAGTATTTTATGGCAACTAAAAGAATTGGAAAACAGACAGTAAAACTACAGAACCCTCCAAGCATTATTTCAACGGCATCTATTGTTGGTCCGAAAGAAGGGGAGGGACCGCTTAGGCTTTATTTTGATGAAATTATAGATGACGAGCTTTGGGGTGAGAAAAGTTGGGAGAAAGCGGAGAGTAAGTTAATGAGGGAGACTTTTGCCAAGGCATTAAAAAAGGCAGATAAAGCAGCAGGCGATATGGATTACATTGTTGCTGGGGATTTGCTTAATCAATGTATAGCAGCTAATTTTGGTCTTCGTGAATCGGGAGTTCCAATTTTTTGTGTTTACGGTGCCTGCTCAACGATGGCTGAATCCTTGAGTTTAGGGTCTATGCTGATCGATGGCGCTTATGCAAATAATGTTGTGTGTCTTACCTCAAGCCATTTTTGTTCTGCAGAAAAGCAGTTCAGATTTCCGTTGGAATTGGGAACACAGCGGCCTCCTTCTGCTCAATGGACAGTTACGGGTTCGGGAGGGGTAGTGCTTTCCAACAAAGGAGGCGGTCCATATATTACACATGTTACGACCGGAAAAATTGTTGATATGGGTATAAAGGATGTAAATAATATGGGAGCGGCTATGGCTCCTTCTGCTATGGATACAATTGTTACACATTTTAGGGATACAGGATTTACTCCGGAAAGCTATGACTTAATTGTTACTGGAGATCTTGGGGCGATTGGAAAAGAAATATGCAATGAGCTTACTAAAGAGCAGGGCTACAATATCAGTAATATATATAATGACTGTGGAGTAATGATATTTGACCGTGAAAGGCAGGATGCACATGCAGGTGGAAGCGGATGTGGGTGTTCTGCAACAGTATTTGCCGGCTTTATTTACAAAAAGCTTATGGAAGGCGTTATTAATAACGTTCTATTTGTAGCTACAGGTGCGCTGCTTAGTACTACAAGCTCACAGCAAGGAGAATCAATACCTTCAGTAGCTCATGCAATAAGCATTTCTAATTTTATACAATAATTTTGAAAACCGGGTGATGAGAATGGGCGGAAATATATGGACTTATATAAATGCTTTTATAGTTGGAGGCGTTATTTGTTCTGCAGGGCAAATACTTATTGACAAGACCAAGCTTACAACAGCAAGGATACTTGTAATATTTGTGACGGCGGGTGCGATTTTGGGGTCACTTGGGGTGTATCAAAAATTGGTTGAGATAGGTGGTGCAGGGGCAACAGTACCTTTAACAGGGTTTGGCTATAACCTTGTCAAGGGTACGTTTAGGGATGTAGAAAGCATAGGGCTTTTAGGCGCATTTACCGGTGGGGTAAAAGCGGCAGCAGCAGGTATAACTGCAGCTATATTTTTTGGGTATCTTACATCCGTTGCATTTAATCCAAAAGCGAAAAGGTAGATTGATTTGGGAGTTGATAACATGGAAAAAAGAAAGGTTATACTGGTCACTGATGGTGATCCAGTTGCAAGGAGTGCAGTTGAACTGGCAACTTCAAATGTAGGAGGAAGATGTATTTCAGCCTCTGCAGGCAATCCGACTGTTTTGTCTGGAGAAGAAATCTTAAATCTTATAAAAACTGCTCCTCACGATCCTGTTGTTGTTATGGTTGATGACAGGGGTACTAAGGGTAAAGGTGAGGGTGAGATGGCTATGGAGACGATTATCAGCGATGACAGCGTTGATGTTTTAGGTGTAGTGGCAGTTTCTTCAAACGGTAAGGAGTGTAAGGGGATACCGATAACCTGTTCAATAACAAAAGAAGGAAAAATTATAGAAACCGGAGTGGATAAATACGGTAATGATATTCAAGGCGAAAAAATATGCGGAGATACCTTGAGTATATTAAAAGACATGAAAGATCTTGTTATAGTGGGAATTGGGGACCCGGGAAAAATGGAATCAACTGATGAAATTACCAAAGGTTCACCAATAACTACGATGGCATTGCGAGAAATCTTGAAAAGAAATGGGATGTCCTAATAAAAATCGTAAGTTAAAAAAATTTCATATATGGCATAATCAAGGGGCAGGAGTAATTCCTACCCCTTGTACTAGTGGAATATAGATATTTTTTGATGTTCATGTAAAGTATTCTATTCTTGAATCAGGAAAATTATTATTTATCAACTGGGAAATATAATCTTTTACTTCATCGGAAGTTTCTTTGGGATAAACATATTTATATCTGCCATACATTCCCCATTTTATAGCTCTTTTAGATTCTTCCATATCGAGTTTGGTATTTGGAAACCTGTTTAAAATAACATTTTTGGCCGTGGAAGTAAATCTATGTTGAATAAGCTCAAATGTAATAGGTTCTTTAATATTTTTTAGATCTAATCTTTTTGCCAGCGCCTCAAATAGTTCTTTGTATTGATCCTTCCAGCCGTCATAAACCATAAGGGGAGCCACAATAAAGCCTAGTGGATAGCCGGCATTTGCAATTTTTGATGCAGCTTCAATCCGTTCAGTAATATTTGCTGTATTGTGCTCGAAAGTATCAATTACATACCTGGAATTTATACTAAACCTGAAGCGTGTATGACTATTATGTTTGAGGTCTAGCAACGAATCTACATTGTCAAACTTTGTAACTACTCTTAACCTGCCATTGTTAAGGCTTCCGAAAAATTCGATTGTTTTTGCCAGGCTTCCTGTGATGTGTTCAATCGCAAGAGGATCGCCTGCACTTGCAACTTCAAAGGTAGTTACATTACCACTATTTTTATCTATATACTTCTTAATTGAATTAAAAATATCGTCAATATTTACATAAGCTCTCAGGTAGGGCTTGAACGATTGAGTTGTATGAAGGTAGCAGTATTCACAATTTCCAGGACAGTTGGTAACAAGTGAAAATTCATAATCTGCTGAAGGCTTGCATATGTCAAGATTAAGTGCTTTTTTTGTAGTAATTACCAGAGTTTTCTTAGCATGTGCATATTTATGATTTTCAGTTTCGCCAGGGATTGATTGGAGCACTTTTTGAATAGGAGCTTTAATAATCTCTATATCTCTTGCAGAAAAGTACTCTAAGAGTTTTTGACCTAGTGGATATTTTAGAGATGTCGGTTCAAAAAATACTCTTTCCGGGGAAAATAGCTTCATTATAAATACATCCTTCCCAAATTGATGTAATGTTATTTTATTAGGATTCGCCGAAGTTTTATTTTCAGCATTTCTTAGTATTATTCCTAAGAGTTAATAATATTATTCCTAATAAAAGACCGGTTTGTGAAAAGCTGTGGAAATATGGCAAATATGGTACAATTGTTATGACGTATTTATTATAAAAATATTGTGAAAAATGTATACTAAAAAGAAGGATTTTAGAAACTATCTATAGAATTATAAAAATGACATACTTATTTCTGCGTGTTTTTGTATGTTAAACAGTCAATTTGCTTTCTTACATCTTAGATAGTTTTTAATTAAGAATACTTGTTTATCATGCTTATCAAGTAAATGCTTGTATGTCTTTAAAATTTCTTTAAGCAGTACAAAATTGGTGGTTATTTTCAGATAAATGTTAAACACCTGGTTTTAAATATTTTTTATTCTGCAATTCAGTATATGTAGAGAAGGTGGTATCAGTTTATGAATGTTGAATATATAAATCCATTCATAGAAGCGAGTCAAACGGTTTTAAAACAGGCAGCAAATATAGATGCAAAGCTGGGAAATGTTACGTTGAAAGATTCCCCATATACGAGTGACAGTGTAGTGATTTTTGTTGGACTAACAGGAAAGATTAGAGGTCAGGCAGTATTTTCAATGACTAAGAATGTAGCTCTTGGCATAGCATCAGCTATGATGTGCGGTATGCCGGTAACTGAGCTTGATGAGATATCTAAGAGCGCTATATCTGAGCTTACTAACATGATACTGGGAAATGCTGCAACTATTTTATACAGTAAAGGTATTGGGATAGAGATCACACCACCTTCGTTTCTGATGGGAGACAATTTGCAAATTTCGCCCACAAAAATGAAGACTATTTGTGTACCGTTATTATTTAATGGAGAGGACCAGTTGGAAATCGATATTTCTGTTATTGAGTAGCATATTAAGATTAAGTTGGATAGATGTTAAAGAAGATGGTTGAATAGACCATCTTTTTTTGTTACCTCCTTTATTGTCAGTTGATTTTAATATATAATTTATGAAAAGAATTTACAATTAGTTTTAGGAGGAGTAAAATTGGCTATAAATATAGTGTTGGTTGAACCTGAAATACCCCAAAATACGGGAAATATTGTTAGAACTTGTGCTGCTGTTGGTGCAAGGCTGCATTTGATAAAACCGCTGGGTTTTTCTGTTGAAGATAAGTATTTAAAACGTGCAGGCCTGGACTATTGGAATGAGGTAGACATATCTTATTATGATAGCTTTCAGGAGTTAAAAGAAAAGTATACTGGTTGTTCATTTTATTATGCTACAACTAAAGCTGTAAAAAACTATGCTGAAATTGAATATCCGGATAATTGCTTTTTAGTGTTTGGAAAAGAGACTAAGGGTTTGCCGGAGGATATTTTAGTAGATAATAGAGAATGGTGTATAAGGATTCCTATGATAGGAGAGATCAGATCCCTTAACCTCTCCAATTCAGTGGCAATAATTGTTTATGAGACTTTACGGCAAAAAAACTTTGATGGAATGACAACTCATGGAAAGTTAACAAAATACAACTGGTAACGAATAAATATGAGGTGATCTTAAATGATTAACAGACAGAGAATGGTAGATGAATTTCTTGAACTGGTCAGGATTGATAGTTTGACTTTTAAGGAAAGGGAAATGGCGGACCGTTTGAAAATAAAGCTGGACGATATGGGGTTTTCAGTTGAAGAAGATGATGCCGGAAAAAAAATTGGTGGTAATGCTGGAAATCTGATATGTAAGATTGCTGGAAATAAAAATGCACCAGGGGTGCTATTGATGGCTCACATGGATACAGTGGTGCCAGGTATTGGGAAAAAGCCAATAGTAGATGGAAATATTATAAAATCTGATGGAAGTACAATATTGGGTGGAGACGATGTTGCAGGAATAGAATGCATCCTCGAAGCTATAAGGGTTTTAAAAGAGAAAAAGGTGCCCCATGGAGATATTTTTATTGCTTTTACTGTTGCCGAAGAGGGTGGACTGTGGGGAGCAAAAAATCTTGATACAGACAGAATAAATGCAAAATTTGCTTTTGTAATGGATGATGGAGGGAGTATTGGGCATGTAGCTATTACTGCACCTTCGCAAAACAAGATTGATGTAGTAATAACAGGTATGGCAGCACATGCAGGTATTGAACCGGAAAAGGGAGTTAGCGCAATTCAGATTGCAGCAGAAGCAATTTCGGGTATGAAACTCGGAAGAATCGATGATGAAACTACTGCAAACTTAGGTATAATAAGTGGTGGGCAGGCAACCAATATAATATGTGAACGGCTTGAGATAAAAGCGGAGGCGAGAAGTAGAAATATGGTGAAGCTTGAGACTCAGACAAAGCATATGAAAGATTGTTTTGAAAAGGCGGCAGAAAAGTTTGGAGGTAAGGTTGAGTTCAAATCCGAGCTTCTATATCCCTCATTTAGTATTGGTGAAGATGATGATATAATCAAAATACTTAAGGAAGCTTCAAATAAGGTAGGTATAGAACTTAAACTTGAAGCGACTGGAGGTGGCAGCGATACGAATATAATAAATGAAAAGGGTATAGAGGCTGTTGATATAAGTGTAGGTATGGATAAGGTACACAGTGTTGAAGAACGGATTTGTATTGATGACATGGTGAAAGCAACAGAATTTTTGGTTTCTATAATTGCTTCAGTCGAGTAGTAGATGAGTATTGTTGCTTTTGAATTGTGCAGTTAATTGATAGATGAGATTTTAAATATATGAAAGTAAAACTAATATTTTGAAATGTAGATATGGAGGTTTAAATATGGTTAAAAGGATAGGCGTGCTCACTGGCGGTGGTGATTGTCCGGGGTTGAATCCAGCATTAAGGGCTGTAGTTAAGACCGCAATTGTCAAATACGGTTATGAAGTAATCGGATTCAAAGATGGTTATAGAGGTTTGGTGGAAAACAATTTTGTCAAGCTTGAGTTAGATGACGTATCAGGACTCCTTGACAGGGGCGGCACAATACTAGGTACTTCCAACAAGGATAACCCATTCAAGTATAGAACGGAAATAGATGGCAACATAGAATACAAGGACATGTCAAAAAGGGTATTAGAAAACCTGGATATGTTCGGAATAGATTGCATGGTATTTATAGGTGGGGATGGTACACTTACAAGTGCAAGAGATTTTATGAGGATGGGAGTTAAAGGAGTAGGTGTGCCAAAGACAATTGATAACGATCTTTCTGCTACTGATAGTACATTTGGATTTATGACTGCCGTATATACTGCTACGGAAGCAATTGACAAGCTGCACTCAACTGCTGAATCACATCACAGGGTAATGATTCTTGAAGTCATGGGAAGATATGCTGGCTGGATAGCTTTAGAGTCGGGTATTTCAGGAGGCGCAGATGTAGTTTTGATTCCGGAAATACCTTACGATATAAATAAAGTTGCACAGAAAGTAATGGAAAGGAAAAACCGGGGTAAAAGCTTTAGTATCATAGTAGTAGCTGAAGGAGCCAAATCTGTTCAGGGAGATGTTGTAATCAGTAAAGTTATCAAAGATAGTCCTGACCCTATAAGACTTGGTGGTGTTGGAAACAGAATTGCAGAGGAAATTGAAAAGCTTACGGGGATTGAGTCCAGGGTAACTGTTTTAGGGCATCTACAAAGAGGAGGGGCCCCTGTTCCTTATGATAGAATACTTTCTACAAGGTTTGGCGTTCATGCTGTAGAACTTATTAATCAGGAAAGGTTTGGTATGATGGTAAGCCTTAAGGGCAATAGTATTTCAGAGGTACCTGTTGAGGAGGCGGTTGGTACTTTGAAGACAGTAGATCCGAATGGTGAACTTGTAACTATAGCTAAAAGCCTTGGTGTAGGTTTTGGCGATTAAGTTGGTTTTTTGTTATATTATTTGTAATTAAGGATTTTTGAGATGATAACTGTCTCTTGGAAATGTAAAAAAGGGGCAGTTGTTATTCTCTGGGCTAGGAGGTTTTTAATGCTGGATCTGATGGAAGTAACTATAGATAATAAGCAGTTATTTGACCAATATATAAGCAAGCATAATCCGCAGGTTTCAGAATTGAGTTTTACGAATATCTTTATGTGGCGCAATTCTTACAAATTCAGGTTTGGAAAAGTTGGTGAACTTCTCTGTCTGATTTCTGTACCCGATGATACTGAGCCATTTGCATTTGAACCCATTGGAGAATATTCAGAAGAAGGTTTTAAACAAGCGATTGATGAGATAAAGGAATATTTTAGGGCTAAGGGATGGAAGCTGATATTTAAGAGGGTGGAAGAGGATAAGCTCAACTTTTTTGAAAAATATTTTGGAGATGAGATAGATATAACTCATGACAGAGATAACAGCGATTATGTTTACCTTTCTCAGGACCTCATAAATTTGTCAGGAAAGAAGTATCACGGGAAGAAAAATCATATAAATAGTTTTAAGAAACAGTATGAATATGAATACGTCAGGCTAAGCGAAGATTTGATTGGAGAATGTGTAAGGATAAATGAAGAGTGGTGTGCACGGCGAAGTTGCGATCTGCATAAAGGTCTTTACTGCGAAAAAATGGCCAATAACGAAGTGTTAAGTAATTTTAAGGGACTTGGTTTTGAAGGCGCATTGATAAAAGTTAACGGAAGATATGAAGCGTATACTGTAGGGGAAATATTAAATCAGAATACGGCTGTAATTCATATAGAAAAGGCAAATGATGATATCCGAGGTCTTTATACTTTTATTAACCAACAATTTTGTGAAAATTGTTGGAAGGATGTAGAGTATGTAAACAGGGAGCAGGACCTTGGTGTAGAAGGACTCAGAAAGGCTAAACTATCATATAATCCTGTCAGGTTTGTCAAGAAATACGTTATAGCTTATAAATACGTATAAAAAGTTCATTTGAGATAATAATACTTATGATTGGCCTTGTTACGGATTTAGTGGTTAGACTGAAGTTTTTTAATACAAAATCATTAGTTTGTTAAAAAATTATTTATTTTTATATTAAGGGTATTGAAAATAAAAATGAAATAATATAAAATGATTAATGTTGCATGAGAATGTTTCCAATGGATGAATAATTTACACCATTCATGCTACACAATAGCTAATATATTAATTCAATATAAATACATAGGAGGGAATTTTAATGGCAGTTAAAGTAGGTATTAATGGTTTTGGACGTATAGGACGTCTAGTTTTCAGAGCATCTTTGAATAACCCAAATGTTCAAGTAGTAGGTATAAACGACCCATTTATTGATCTTGAATACATGAAATACATGCTTCAATATGATACAGTACATGGTCAATTCAAAGGAACAATAGGTGAAGATAATGGTAAATTAGTTGTAAACGGTAAAGCAATCAGCGTTTATGCAGCTATGAATCCTGAAGAAATTCCTTGGAAAGATTGCGGAGCAGATTATGTTGTTGAATCAACAGGTGTATTCACTACAACAGAAAAAGCTGCAGCTCACTTTAAAGGCGGAGCTAAGAAAGTTGTTATCAGTGCTCCTTCAGCAGACGCTCCAATGTTCGTAATGGGCGTTAACAATGATAAATATACTAAGGACATGAACGTTGTATCAAATGCTTCATGTACTACAAACTGTTTGGCACCTTTAGCAAAAGTTCTTCACGATAACTTCGGTATCGTTGAAGGTTTGATGACTACAGTTCATGCTACAACTGCTACACAGAAAACTGTTGACGGTCCTTCAAAGAAAGACTGGAGAGGTGGACGTGCAGCTGCTGGTAACATAATTCCTTCATCAACTGGAGCAGCTAAAGCAGTTGGAAAAGTTATTCCTGAATTGAACGGTAAATTGACAGGTATGTCCTTCAGAGTACCAACTCTTGACGTATCAGTTGTTGATCTCACTTGCCGTTTGGAAAAATCAGCTACTTACGAAGAAATTAAAGCAGCTATGAAGAAAGCATCAGAAAATGAATTAAAGGGTATCCTTGGATACACTGAAGATGAAGTTGTTTCATCAGATTTTACTGGTGATTCACGTACATCAATATTTGATGCTAAAGCTGGTATACCTTTAAACGGTAACTTCGTTAAATTAGTTTCATGGTATGACAACGAATGGGGTTATTCAAACAAAGTTGTTGACTTGATTGCATACATGGCAACTGTTGACGCTAAATAATTGAGTGTAATTTTTTAAATAAAAAAGGTTCGGTTATTTAGTAACCGGACCTTTTTCTAAAAAATTAAAGGAGCGCGAATAATTATGGCATTTATAAACAAAAAGACCATTGAAGATGTAGATGTTAAAGGCAAAAAGGTAATTGTAAGAGTGGATTTTAATGTACCGCTTGATGAAAACAAAAAAATTACAGATGATAATAGAATAGTAGGAGCTCTTCCTACAATTAAATATTTAGTTGATAAAGGTGCAAAGACAATATTGGTTTCACACCTTGGAAGACCAAAAGACGGTTTTGAAGATAAATATAGCATGAAGCCTACCGCAGTAAGACTCGGTGAGCTTTTAGGCAAAGAAGTAATTATGGCTAAAGATGTTATCGGTGAAGATGCAAAGGCTAAAGCTGCTGCACTTAAAGATGGCGAAGTGTTAATGCTTGAAAATGTAAGATTCCACAAGGAAGAAACAAAAAATGATGCTGCTTTCTCAAAAGAATTGGCAAGCATGGCAGAAGTATATGTAAATGATGCTTTTGGAACAGCTCACAGAGCACATTCTTCAACAGCAGGTCTTGCAGATTATCTGCCTGCAGTATGTGGATATCTGATTCAGAAAGAAATCGAAGTTATGGGTAAAGCCCTTTCAAATCCGGAAAGGCCTTTCGTAGCAATTCTAGGTGGAGCTAAAGTTTCCGATAAGATTGCAGTTATAGAAAATCTCATTGATAAAGTTGATACATTGATAGTTGGCGGAGGTATGGCTTACACCTTCTTTAAAGCGAAGGGATATGGCATCGGTACTTCCATATGTGAAGACGATAAAGTTGATCTTGCAAAGAGTCTTTTGGACAAAGCTGCAAGTAAAGGTGTTAAATTATTGCTTCCTTTAGATAATGTTTTAGGTAAGGAATTTAATAACGATACAGAACGCCAGACAGTTGACTCTGATAAGATACCTGACGGATGGATGGGTATGGACATTGGACCTAAGACAGTTGCTGCTTATTCAAGCGAAATCAAAAATGCTAAGACTGTAGTTTGGAACGGTCCTATGGGAGTATTTGAGTTTTCAAACTTTGAAAATGGTACAAAAGAAGTTGCAAAAGCTGTTGCTGAATCAGGTTCAGTATCCATAATAGGTGGAGGAGACTCTGCAGCTGCTGTTGAGCAACTTGGTTTTGCCGATAAAATTACGCATATTTCCACAGGTGGTGGAGCTTCATTAGAATTCCTTGAAGGAAAGGTACTTCCAGGAATAGACGTACTTTTGGATAAATAAGGGGAGAGGTAAATAACTATGAGTAGAGTAAAAATTGCAGCAGGAAACTGGAAAATGAATAAAACAGCTAAAGAAGCTGTTGAATTTGTAGAAGCATTAAAATCAAGAGTAGCAGGAGCTGACGCAGAAGTTGTTGTTGGTGTGCCATTTGTTTGCATACCAGGAGTTAAAAAAGCAGCTGAAGGTTCAAATATCAAAGTAGCTGCACAGAATATGCATTGGGAAGCAAACGGTGCATTTACAGGTGAAGTATCAGGACTTATGCTTGCTGATCTTGGAGTAGATTACGTAATAATCGGTCACTCTGAAAGAAGACAGTATTTTGCTGAAACTGATGAAACAGTTAACAAAAAAGCTCATGCAGTATTCAAATACGGTATGAAGCCTATCATTTGTGTAGGTGAAACACTTACTCAAAGAGAACAAGGTGTTACAGCTGAGCTTGTTGGATATCAGGTAAAGATAGCTTTACTTGGTTTATCAGCAGAGCAAGTTAAGGAAACTGTTATTGCATACGAACCAATTTGGGCTATTGGAACAGGTAAAACTGCTACAAATGATCAGGCTGAAGAAGTTTGTGCAATTATCAGAAACGTAGTTAAAGAATTATATGGTAACGATGTAGCTCAGGCTGTTAGAATTCAGTACGGCGGAAGCGTAAATGCTGCTAACGCATCAGAAATCTTTGCTATGCCAAACATAGACGGTGGACTTGTTGGTGGCGCAAGTCTTAAACTTGACGATTTCGAAAAAATCGCAAAGTATAACAAGTAAGATTTTGCTAAATCATTGATGATTATATGTAACCCTCCGGTTATAAATACTGGGGGGTTAGTTATATCAAGATTAATGGCGATATGCAATTACATACGTTTGTGTTAAGTGGAAAATGTGCAATAAAGTTGAATGGAGAGTGTATTATGAAAGATAAATTGGTTGCATTGATAATTTTGGACGGATTTGGAATAAATCCTAAAACTGAGGGAAATGCCATAGCAGAAGCAAAAAAGCCGAACATAGACAAATTATTAAAAGAATACCCTAATACCGTAATTAGAACCAGCGGTATGGATGTTGGACTCCCACATGGGCAGATGGGTAACTCTGAAGTTGGACATACCAATATTGGTGCAGGAAGAATTGTTTATCAGGAATTGACCCGTATAACAAAATCTATAGAAGATGGTGATTTCTTCGATAAGGAAGAGTTTTTAAGTGCTATAGATAATTGTAAGAAGAACAACTCCAAGCTTCACTTGTTCGGACTTCTTTCAGACGGCGGTGTTCATAGCCATAATACCCATCTTTATGGGTTGGTTGAGCTTGCTAAGAGGCAGAATTTTAAAGATGTATTTATACACTGCTTCTTTGATGGAAGAGATGTTGCGCCTGACAGTGCTAAAGGTTTTGTTGAGCAGCTCGAAGCAAAGCTTAAGGAAATCGGAGTAGGTAAAATTGCTTCTGTAATGGGTAGATATTATTCAATGGATAGAGACAACAGATGGGAAAGAGTACAGCTTGCATATGATGCAATGGTACTAGGCAGTGGTCTTGAAGCTTCAAGTGCCGGTGAAGCAGTTGCAGTTTCCTATGCAAAAGAAGAATATGATGAATTCGTTAAGCCTACAGTAATTAAGGAAAACGGAAATCCGGTTGCTACTATTGATAAAAACGATTCGATTATTTTCTTTAACTTCAGACCTGACAGAGCAAGAGAAATTACAAGGACTTTCACAGATGAGGATTTTGCAGGATTTACAAGGGGAAAAGGTTATTTGCCTGTTAAATTTGTTTGTATGACACAGTATGACAAGACAATTAAGAATGCAGTTGTAGCATTCAAACCACAAAGTCTTGAAAATACTTTTGGCGAATACATAAGTAGAAAGGGTCTAAGGCAGCTTCGTATTGCCGAAACTGAGAAATATGCCCATGTTACATTCTTCTTCAATGGCGGAGTTGAGGCTGAATATGAAGGAGAAGACAGAGCCCTTATCAATTCACCAAAGGTTGCAACCTATGACCTCAAACCTGAAATGAGTGCATATGAAGTTACTGATGAAGTAGTGAAGAGGATTAACTCAAAGGAATATGATGTAATTATATTGAATTATGCCAATCCAGACATGGTTGGACATACAGGATTTATTGATGCTGCTAAAGCAGCTGTTGAGGCGGTTGATGAATGTCTGGGAAGAGTTATAGCTGCAATACAGGCACAAAATGGTGTGGCTCTTATAACAGCTGACCACGGTAATTCTGAGCAAATGCTCGATTATGAAACTGGTGGACCATTCACTGCACATACCACAAATCCTGTTCCGTTGATTGCAGTGGGACTTGGTGATGTTAAGCTAAAGGAAGGAAGACTTGCAGACCTGGCTCCTACAATGCTTGATATAATGAAGCTTGACAAACCGGCTGAGATGACGGGGGAATCCTTAATAGTTAAATAGTTAGCTTAAGAGCTCTGGAGCCAATCTAGGGCTCCTTTTTTCAACTCTTTCGAACAAAATGAAATATGAAAAACGTAGGGGCTAGACGGTCTGGAATTTATATTACATCTCTTTTGGATACGAGTACAGTAGGATTTACCAACTATAAAAAACATATAATTGAGGAGAGATTGGGGGTAAAATAAATAAAAGAGTACCTATTCAGGGTACGGGCATCCTTGTTGCTGATGACTATGGATTATTTATATATCTGTATCTCAATGTTGCTTTTAGCCTCTACTGAGAGATTAATTTAATAAAGCTTGAAATTGTTAATTATTCATTTAAGCAGATAATGTTTTTTAAGGATAATTCAAATATCTAAATCATATGTTTAACGTTAATAACTAGCGAAATCCTACTGGTAATAGAAAGCCTATCAAGGCTTTTTTGTTTGTTAAGGAGTTATGTTACAGTTTGTAAGATTAAGAAATCATTTAGTATATGTTGGTTTACATTAGTGTAAATAATTGTTAGAATAAATAATGGTATAGAGAATTTATAATTATTTATGGGGGGTAACAAAATGACAAAGAGAAAACGACTGATTTCTATGATTGTCTCAAGTGTATTATTAATTCATGTAATGATATCATCTATGCTTACTTCTTTTGGATTCAATCAGGCTGAAGCTGCGACTGAAATTCCAAGTAAGTTAATTGTAGGTGATGTGGATGGGAATGGGACTATAAACAGCATAGACTTTGCTCTTATGAGAATGGTGCTGTTAGGGTTAAAAAGTGATTTTCCAGCAGAAGATGATCTTTGGGTCTCAGACGTCACAGGCGACGGTAATTTCAATAGTATTGATTTTGCCTATATGAGAATGTATTTGTTAGGGATGTTAAAGGAGTTTCCGAAGAAGGATGCTGTAGTTACGCCAACGTTCACGCCAACAGTTACGCCAACAAAGTCGCCAACACCAACAGTGACACCAACAAAGGTACCAACACCAACAGTGACGCCAACAAAGTCACCAACCCCGACTGTGACACCAACAGTACCGTTGCAAACGTTAACACCAATACCAAACGATGTTGCAAGAAATAAGATAGCAGCATGCTCATCTTATACAGGTAATGGGTTCGAAGCTGACAAAGCACTTGATGGAATCTTGAATACCATGTGGTCCGCAAAGGGTTTGGGACAGTGGATTAGAATTGATTTAGGAAATGAATTTACCATAAATAAAACAGAATTTGTGGCAGGCGAAAATAAAGCTTATAAGTACAAAATTGAAGCTTCAATGGATGATGAGAACTATGCAGTGATAGTTGATAAAACGTCTAATACTATGGCTTCAGATACATATACCGACAGTTTGAAGGAGACAAAAGCAAGATTTATAAAACTGACTTTGACCGGAAGTGCTGATGGAACAGTTTCTGTAAAGGAGCTTAGGGTATTTAGAACCACACAAACTCCATTTCCTTCAATACTGCCATTACCATCACCAATAATTGTTACAGATTATATAAGGCCATATGTGACCTTAAACCTACAAACTGAGAAGGTTTCTGTAAATGGAAGCGTTCAAATTACTGCTGCTGCATCGGATGATGTGGGGGTCGTATCAAAGACTCTAAAAGTCAATGGAACAGTTATTGCTTTGAATGAACAAGGTATAGCAACATATACGCCCAAAACAGCAGGGGTATATAAGGTGGAATTTCTTGCAGATGACAAGGCAGGCAATCAGGGATACACTTCAAAAGAACTCAGATGTGTGACCACTTCAGATGGTGCTGCACCCCAGGCTTCAATAGCCTCTCCTGAATTTGGAGGTTTTGCAGGTATGCCTATAGAAATAAAGGGTACAGCAAAGGATGCAAATATTTGCAATTATGTTCTAGAATACAGTGAAAAAGGTAAAAACAATTACATACGCTTTGCAGAGGGCACAACAAATGTGGAAGCCGGTGTGTTGGGCAAATTTGATCCTAATGTTGTGAAGAAAGGGTTATATGATTTAAGACTAACTGTATATGATAATGGAGGACTTTCGAGTCAGGCAGCTACAACAGTTCTTGCTGAGGGAAAAATGTCCTTAAGGAAATTTAGTGTAGCATATACTGATATTTCAATACCTGTAGTAAACGGAATGCCACTTGAAATGAAAAGATATTATGACAGCACATGTAAGACAAAGGGCGATTTCGGCTACGGATGGACCTCTGAAATAGAGGGTATAAGGTTAACTGAAATCTCTCAGTTGACGGAAGGCTGGTCAAAAAATTCGGCTCTAGGAGTTTACTTTGTAAAGGAGGATAAGCCCCATTACATAGTAGTAACATATCCTGACGGAAAAACAGATAAATTCTTAGTAAAGTTGAAGAATATTGAAGCAACCGATCCTATGGGCTATTATAGTTTGGGTACAGAAGGCATTGGAAGTTTTGAAGTGATTTTCGAACCTATATCGGGAACCTATTCAAAATTGACAGCTGAAAATACAGAAGTGCATATTTATGACAATCTATCGAGCAATGTATTTGGACTTTGGCAATATCCCATATATGATTTTTCGGAAGAAGTGTATAAACAGGGTAAGTATACACTTACAACTCAGGACGGCACAGTAATCAAGTTTGATGCATCCGGAAAGGTTGAGAGCCTTAACGATTCTTATGGTGCGAAAATAGTACCGCAAACTGACGGATTACAGTACACAAGAGGTACAGTTACCAAAAAGCTAACCTATTCAAAGCCTGATGGAGTAATAAACAGTGCATCAGATTTAAAACAAAATGGTGTTGTTTATGAATACGACCAATATGGCGACCTTGTATCCTTTACAGATTTGGAAAAACATAAGACAAAATTCATTTATGACAGCCAGCACAGAATGACGAAGGTTATAAACGCTGATAATGAGCTTATAACCAAAAACGTCTATGACGAGACGGGCAGACTTGTTTATGTCTATGACGCCGCTAACAGAAAAAGTGAATTTAAGCAGGAGACAGTAGATTCAAAAGAGATAATTACAGTTATAGACAGAAGAGGTAATCCTACCATTTACACCTTCAAAGCTGACGGCAATCTTGAGAGTGTTGAGGATGCTGAACATAATACAACTAGTTATGCATATAAGGAAAATGGACTGGTTGATACTGTAAAAGGTCCGAAGGGAAACTTCTCGTACACCTATGAAATGTATGACAACGGGACAATAAAGAAAACCACAATTACAGATGAGAAAGGAAATTATGTTGAGAGCTATTATGATGAGAAGGGTAATATAGATACTATATGCGACTTTTCAAATCCCTCGTTGAAATTGGTGGATAATGATTACGACGCAAATGGAAGGCTTTCACAGACAAAGGATGGAGAAGGCGGAACTACCATTTTAGGATATGATTCTGGTAACAGAATTGGAACGGTTACAGACCAGATGAATAAAAAAATCCTTCAATTCCACTACGATTCTGTTACCGGAAACTTAGACACGCAAACGGACGCACTTGGTGTTGTAACCAGTTTTAAGGAATACGATGCAAATGGAAGATGGGGCAAAGCAGAGTTTACAAGAACTATAAGTGAAGGAATTACCGAAATTGTATCTACCAGCAACATTTATGACAACATGGGGCGTGTAACTGAGAATACTGATGGAGTGGGTAGAGTTTCAAAAGCATACTACAATGGGATTGGTAAAATAGGAACATACACAGATAAGTACCAAAATACTTTAAGCTATCAGTACGATTGTTTGGGTAATTTGACACAAGTAGATTATCCGGACAAATCAAGTGAAAAGTATACTTATGATGAAGAAGGCAATGTGAGTTCCTATACTGACAGGGACTCAAAAACTGTTTACTATACCTATGATGCTATGAACAGGGTGGAATATGTAATATATCAGGACGGCTCATATGTGAAATATGATTACAATGAAGCTGGAAAGATAAAAAAGGTAACCGACCAGAGAGGAAATTCTACTGAGAATAAGTATGACAGCCTTGGAAGATTGGAATATGTTTTCAATTCAGCAAAACCAGAAGATAAAGTGCAGTACATCTACTCAAATAAACCTTATCCTGACGAAATGCTCGATGCAAAGGGTAATAAATTTGTATACAGCTATAATTCAAACGGCAAATTGGAGACAATCAAATATTTAGATGATACTACATATGAAATTTTGTATGATAATGCCGGAAGGGTGTCAATTGTAACCGATCAGAATAAAAAGGCCACAAAATATGACTATAAGGATAACGGACTTCTTGAAAAAGTGACCCTTGCATATGGAATTGAGGGCAAGGAAGAAACTTGGATTTACGATTATGATGAGGCGGGAAATCTAAAGAGCATAGAAGATCCAAGAGGCAAAGTGACAAAAATGGAGTCTGACGGCGTTGGCAGGCTTAAGAGGCAGACTCTAGCTCTAAAGATGTACATGGAAGCTTCCTATGATGATGAAAAGAGGGAAGTTACGGTAACAGATTATAACAAAAAGCCAATCGTGTATAAATACGATGCCAACATGAGGCTTGATATTAAAGAAGTAGGCAGCGAAAATACCATTGACTTTGATTACACAAATGAGGGATATATAAAGAAGGTAGAAGATAAAAACGGCACAACAAGTTATGAATATGACGATTTGTACAGGCTGACAAAGAAAACAAACCCAGACAACACCACTATAGAGTATTTCTATGATTGGGCTGGAAATTTTACAGGTATAAGGACAAAAGGCGGGGCAACAAGCTATGTATACGATGCTTACAACCGACTTTCCAAGGTAATTGGAAATGACAATAAAGCTACCAAATACTTATATGATGCAGTTGGAAATCTTGAATATATATTGCATCAGGATGGCTACAAAACCCAGTATATTTATGATAACCAAAACAGGCTGACGGATATAAATAGATTAAAACCTGATGGTGTAACGGTGGAATATAACTACCACTATCAATTGGGTTTTGCCGGAGAACGCAAAAAGCTAACAGAAACCAGTGGACGTATTGTGGAATATGATTATGACGATTGCTACAGACTTAAAAAAGAAGAGATAACAGACCCTGTACTTGGAAACAGACTAATCACATATCAATACGACAAGGCAGGAAACAGGCTTGAAAAGAATGATAACGGAGTTATAACCAAATATGATCCTGATGATAACAACAGGATTAAGAGTGAAGGCAGTATCATTTACGATTATGATGACAACGGCAATTTGAAAACCAAAGTTGATGGAACTAAAACGACAACTTATGGTTATGATGGGGAAAACCGACTTATATCAGTGACTGAAACAGACTCAGGCAAAACAAATGTTGAAACCTATGAGTACGACTGGGAAGGAAATAGAATCAGCAAGACAAGAAATGGAGTAAAGGTGAAATACCTTGTAGACAGCAATGGCCTTGCACAGGTTATAGAAGAGCGTGACAGCAAGGGCAATTTACTGGTATACTATACCTATGGAAATGACCTTATAAGCCAAACTAGAGGTAATGTAACAAGCTACTACCATTATGACGGAATAGGAAGTACAAGAAGGCTAACAGATAAAGATGGGAATGTAACCGATACATACATTTATGATGCTTTCGGCAATTTGTTGAACAGAACGGGTAACACAGAAAACAGCTATATGTTTGCAGGAGAGCAATACGATGCAAACAGTGGATTATACTACCTGAGGGCTAGATACATGAACCCGCAGAATGGTAATTTCATAACCATGGATCCATACAGCGGAAGCCTGAATGACCCGACAAGCCTGCACAAATACCTCTATGCAAATGCAAGTCCTGTGAACTTTACAGACCCTACAGGATACTTCTCAATACCTGAATTGATGATATCCTTTGATATTAACGGAGTTCTGGATACCCTAAACTGTGTGGCACTTTCAGCATTGAGAAATGCAGCGATAGGTGCAGTCGCAGGAGCAGTTTTTGGAGGAGTAGAAGCACAAATAAACGGAAGAAATATAATAGAAGGCGTAATAAATGGATCAATAAGCGGTGCTGCGTATAGCGAATTAGTGACCTTTGCAGAGTTAAGGCTGTTATTGGGAGTAATAGGGGTAAAGGACGGAGTAGAAGGAGTATTTGCAGCAATAGAAGATGAAGACTATAATTTGGCAGCAGCTAGAGCTGGAATGTGCCTACTTGCGGTATTGTCGCTAAAAAGTGAAATGTTTAATAAAACTGCTGGTTTCAATTGCGCGGGAGTTGGTAACAAGGGACAGAGCAATGTTTCAAAAGTTTTTTGGGCAAGTGGGCAAGAAGCAAAAACTGCAGCAGAACAATTTGCACTTAAAAATGGAGGAAAGACGCTAGAGATGACGTTTACTGGTAAAATACTTGAAAAAGGAAATAGTATATTTGGATTTAATAACAAAATATTAAACTTCCTTTGGGGGAAGGCTTCAGTGAATTTTGCAAATAAAGCTTCAGGTTCTATTAATGTAATTATCAAAGATAGCACAGTTAATCCTAAGGGAGTGTTTAACAACACAGAACTCCCAATCCTTTGGGAGAAACTAATGGATGGAATTGTTGAATCAATAAAAATTAATCATATTCCGTAGGAAGTGCATGTTTTATGAATATAGATATAAACAGAAAATATTTTGTAATTATTTGGTTAAGGCAAGACTTAGAAAAGACACTTAAAAAAGAAAAAATAGAATTTATTAATAATGACGCTTTTCAGTGTAAAATAGATGGATCAATTTGGATTAAAAGATTTTCTCAATATAATTCAGAATTTGAGTTTTCTGGATTAATGAGACTACCAGAGTTAGACTTTTTAGAACTTTGGAATTTATTGTTGTTTTCGAAAATTGAGAATAATAGAATTGGTTCAATCCTTATCATTGAAGAGTTGTATGGAGAAGACTTATTAGAAATTCTTTTGGAAATGAGAAATAATAATGGGATTTCTAAAAAAGAGAAACAAGCACTAAAACTAATAAAGCAGTATTCTTTACCTTTTGGAGTGTTCCATTGGAAGAGGAATACAGATCTAAACCAGGATGAAAAAATAAAAATAATTGATGTTTGGACTAGAATTAATGAAGTAATTACTGAACTAATAAGCCGTTAGGAAGGAATTATATGGATATGATATTTTCTTCGTTTTTTAGGAAGGAAAAAAATAAGTGCTTCATGGATAGGGGAATCTTGATATTGGCATTTGGGGATAAGCCTGATGTAATTGATGAAGCAGAAAATGATGTAAAGATTTTTTCTCAACATACAAATAATGTAAAGTTTGAAAAATGCAATACTATTACTCATGTAATCAATTTAATAAAGCAAAATCAGCCTGAGATACTCCACTTATTATCTAAATTTGATTCAAATGGTAAAATAAGTGATAATTATGGTAACTCACTGAATCTTGGGGAAATAATGAAGGTTGCGGAGAATGCTGGAGTAAATATATTCATTTCTGCTAGTGAGAATAATTTTGAATATTTAAAAAACGAAAGCATAAACTCCAAAAGCATGATTTTTTTGACTATTCTACAAAGAAATAGGTACTATGAATCCTTCCTAAATGGACTTGTAAGTGGAATAACCGCTACTGGCAATTTTGCAGCAACATATGTAAAACTTGCCCCACAATATGAAAATGGGCAAAGAGGGTTACCGCTTCCAGGGTCGATAGCTGTATGCCCTGGAAAGAATGGCAAGAATATTGTTCTTTGGTCAAATGCACAATGAGCTAAACAAATAACCATAAGGCATAGGGAGATATATTGAGGGTTCTTCCATCTAAACATTAAAAACCTTACAAAAAAAGGCGTTTTAATAACACCGATTTATCAACATGATGCCGGGATTAGTATAATAGCTAGTTCCGGCTTTATAATTTAAAGGCGGGCTTATGTAAGGCCAGTAATTTGTAATTCCATGTAGATTTAAAATAAAATGGTGTTGTTTATGAATACGACCAATATGGCGACCTTGTATCCTTTACAGATTTGGAAAAACATAAGACAAAATTCATTTATGACAGCCAGCACAGAATGACGAAGGTTATAAACGCTGATAATGAGCTTATAACCAAAAACGTCTATGACGAGACGGGCAGACTTGTTTATGTCTATGACGCCGCTAACAGAAAAAGTGAATTTAAGCAGGAGACAGTAGATTCAAAAGAGATAATTACAGTTATAGACAGAAGAGGTAATCCTACCATTTACACCTTCAAAGCTGACGGCAATCTTGAGAGTGTTGAGGATGCTGCACATAATACAACTAGTTATGCATATAAGGAAAATGGACTGGTTGATACTGTAAAAGGTCCGAAGGGAAACTTCTCGTACACCTATGAAATGTATGACAACGGGACAATAAAGAAAACCACAATTACAGATGAGAAAGGAAATTATGTTGAGAGCTATTATGATGAGAAGGGTAATATAGATACTGTATGCGACTTTTCAAATCCCTCGTTGAAATTGGTGGATAATGATTACGACGCAAATGGAAGGCTTTCACAGACAAAGGATGGAGAAGGCGGAACTACCATTTTAGGATATGATTCTGGTAACAGAATTGGAACGGTTACAGACCAGATGAATAAAAAAATCCTTCAATTCCACTACGATTCTGTTACCGGAAACTTAGACACGCAAACGGACGCACTTGGTGTTGTAACCAGTTTTAAGGAATACGATGCAAATGGAAGATGGGGCAAAGCAGAGTTTACAAGAACTATAAGTGAAGGAATTACCGAAATTGTATCCACCAGCAACATTTATGACAACATGGGGCGTGTAACTGAAAATACTGATGGAGTGGGTAGAGTTTCAAAAGCATACTACAATGGAATTGGTAAAATAGGAACATACACAGATAAGTACCAAAATACTTTAAGCTATCAGTACGATTGTTTGGGTAATTTGACACAAGTAGATT
>NZ_JH556659.1:721966-722357 GCF_000179595.2 Acetivibrio cellulolyticus CD2
CGGCACAACAAGTTATGAATATGATGATTTGTACAGGCTGACAAAGAAAACAAACCCAGACAACACCACTATAGAGTATTTCTATGATTGGGCTGGAAATTTTACAGGTATAAAGACAAAAGGCGGGGCAACAAGCTATGTGTACGATGCTTACAACCGACTTTCCAAGGTAATTGGAAATGACAATAAAGCTACCAAATACTTATATGATGCAGTTGGAAATCTTGAATATATATTGCATCAGGATGGCTACAAAACCCAGTATATTTATGATAACCAAAACAGGCTGACGGATATAAATAGAATCAAGCCTGATGGGGTAACGGTAGAATATAACTACCACTATGATTTGGAATTTGCCGGAGAGCGCAAACAGGTAACAGAAACCAGC
>NZ_JH556659.1:722367-723258 GCF_000179595.2 Acetivibrio cellulolyticus CD2
CCAAAACAGGCTGACGGATATAAATAGATTAAAACCTGATGGTGTAACGGTGGAATATAACTACCACTATCAATTGGGTTTTGCCGGAGAACGCAAAAAGCTAACAGAAACCAGTGGACGTATTGTGGAATATGATTATGACGATTGCTACAGACTTAAAAAAGAAGAGATAACAGACCCTGTACTTGGAAACAGACTAATCACATACCAATACGACAAGGCAGGAAACAGGCTTGAGAAGAATGATAACGGAGTTATAACCAAATATGATCCTGATGATAACAACAGGATTAAGAGTGAAGGCAGTATCATTTACGATTATGATGACAACGGCAATTTGAAAACCAAAGTTGATGGAACTAAAACGACAACTTATGGTTATGATGGGGAAAACCGACTTATATCAGTGACGTTAACCGAATCAGGTAAAACAAAAGTTGAAACTTACGGGTATGACTGGGAAGGAAATAGAATCAGTAAAACTTCCAATGGTGTAGTGATAAAATATCTTGTAGATAGCTACAGTGGCCTTTCGAAGGTTATTGAAGAGCGTGACGGCAGCGGAAATCTTCTGGTTTACTACACCTATGGAAATGATTTGATCAGCCAAAAGAGAGGCGACGTTACAAGCTACTACCAGTACGATGGAATTGGAAGCACCAGAAGGCTAACGGATAAAGATGGTAATGTAACCGATACTTACATTTATGATGCTTTCGGCAATATATTGAATAGAACGGGCAACACAGAAAATAACTACATGTTTGCTGGAGAACAATACGATGCAAACAGCGGATCTTACTACCTAAGGGCAAGATACATGAACCCTCAGAATGGTAATTTCATAACCATGGATCCATACAGCGGAAGCCTGAATGACCCGACGAGCCT
>NZ_JH556659.1:723358-732483 GCF_000179595.2 Acetivibrio cellulolyticus CD2
CTACGATTCTGTTACCGGAAACTTAGACACGCAAACGGACGCACTTGGTGTTGTAACCAGTTTTAAGGAATACGATGCAAATGGAAGATGGGGCAAAGCAGAGTTTACAAGAACTATAAGTGAAGGAATTACCGAAATTGTATCCACCAGCAACATTTATGACAACATGGGGCGTGTAACTGAAAATACTGATGGAGTGGGTAGAGTTTCAAAAGCATACTACAATGGAATTGGTAAAATAGGAACATACACAGATAAGTACAAAAATACTTTAAGCTATCAGTACGATTGTCTGGGTAATTTGACACAAGTAGATTATCCCGACAAATCAAGTGAAAAGTATACTTATGATGAAGAAGGCAATGTGAGTTCCTATACTGACAGGGACTCAAAAACTGTTTACTATACCTATGATGCTATGAACAGGGTGGAATATGTAATATATCAGGACGGCTCATATGTGAAATATGATTACAATGAAGCTGGAAATATAAAAAAGGTAACCGACCAGAGAGGAAATTCTACTGAGAATAAGTATGACAGCCTTGGAAGATTGGAATATGTTTTCAATTCAGCAAAACCAGAAGATAAAGTGCAGTACATCTACTCAAATAAACCTTATCCTGACGAAATGCTCGATGCAAAGGGTAATAAATTTGTATACAGCTATAATTCAAACGGCAAATTGGAGACAATAAAATATTTAGATAACACTACATATGAGATTCTGTACGACAATGCTGGAAGGGTTTCAATTGTAACCGATCAGAATAAAAAGGCCACAAAATATGACTATAAGGATAACGGACTTCTTGAAAAAGTGACCCTTGCATATGGAATTGAGGGCAAGGAAGAAACTTGGATTTACGATTATGATGAAGCGGGAAATCTAAAGAGCATAGAAGATCCAAGAGGCAAAGTGACAAAAATGGAGTCTGACGGCGTTGGCAGGCTTAAGAGGCAGACTCTAGCTCTAAAGATGTACATGGAAGCTTCCTATGATGATGAAAAGAGGGAAGTTACGGTAACAGATTATAACAAAAAGCCAATCGTGTATAAATACGATGCCAACATGAGGCTTGATATTAAAGAAGTAGGCAGCGAAAATACCATTGACTTTGATTACACAAATGAGGGATATATAAAGAAGGTAGAAGATAAAAACGGCACAACAAGTTATGAATATGATGATTTGTACAGGCTGACAAAGAAAACAAACCCAGACAACACCACTATAGAGTATTTCTATGATTGGGCTGGAAATTTTACAGGTATAAGGACAAAAGGCGGGGCAACAAGCTATGTGTACGATGCTTACAACCGACTTTCCAAGGTAATTGGAAATGACAATAAAGCTACCAAATACTTATATGATGCAGTTGGAAATCTTGAATATATATTGCATCAGGATGGCTACAAAACCCAGTATATTTATGATAACCAAAACAGGCTGACGGATATAAATAGAATCAAGCCTGATGGGGTAACGGTAGAATATAACTACCACTATGATTTGGAATTTGCCGGAGAGCGCAAACAGGTAACAGAAACCAGCGGACGTATTGTGGAATATGATTATGACGATTGCTACAGACTTAAAAAAGAAGAGATAACAGACCCTGTACTTGGAAACAGACTAATCACATACCAATACGACAAGGCAGGAAACAGGCTTGAGAAGAATGATAACGGAGTTATAACCAAATATGATCCTGATGATAACAACAGGATTAAGAGTGAAGGCAGTATCATTTACGATTATGATGACAACGGCAATTTGAAAACCAAAGTTGATGGAACTAAAACGACAACTTATGGTTATGATGGGGAAAACCGACTTATATCAGTGACGTTAACCGAATCAGGTAAAACAAAAGTTGAAACTTACGGGTATGACTGGGAAGGAAATAGAATCAGTAAAACTTCCAATGGTGTAGTGATAAAATATCTTGTAGATAGCTACAGTGGCCTTTCGAAGGTTATTGAAGAGCGTGACGGCAGCGGAAATCTTCTGGTTTACTACACCTATGGAAATGATTTGATCAGCCAAAAGAGAGGCGACGTTACAAGCTACTACCAGTACGATGGAATTGGAAGCACCAGAAGGCTAACGGATAAAGATGGTAATGTAACCGATACTTACATTTATGATGCTTTCGGCAATATATTGAATAGAACGGGCAACACAGAAAATAACTACATGTTTGCTGGAGAACAATACGATGCAAACAGCGGATTTTACTACCTAAGGGCAAGATACATGAACCCTCAGAATGGTAATTTCATAACCATGGATCCATACAGCGGAAGCCTGAATGACCCGACGAGCCTGCACAAATACCTCTATGCAAATGCAAGTCCTGTGAACTTTACAGACCCAACCGGATATTATTCGATACCTGAATTGATGATATCCTTTGATATTAACGGAGTTCTTGATACCCTAAACTGTGTAGCACTTTCAGCATTGAGGAATGCAGCATATGGAGCAATTGTAGGAGCAGTTTTCGGAGGAGTAGATGCAGCAATAGATGGCAGAAATATAGTAGAAGGTTTAAAAAGTGGAGCAATAAGCGGAGCTCAATTTGGAGCATTAGCGACCTTTGCAGAGTTAAGACCGATATTAGGTATTATAGGGGCAGTAGATGGAGGTAACGGAGTAGTTGAGGCAATAAAAGAAGAAAAATATGAACTCGCAGCATGGAGAGCTACAATGCTTGTAGTCTCAGTAATAGCATTAGGAAGTGACTTGTTTGATGGTAAAGCATGCTTTACAGAAGAGACGTTGATTTATACGAAAGATGGATACAAACAGATAAAGGATATTGCAGTTGGCGATGAGGTGTATTCAAAGAATCCAGAGACAGGAGAGCAAGGATTAAAGAAAGTTATAAACGTATATGTAAAAGAGGTTAATGAGTTAATTCACCTGAAAGTAGGAGACCAGGAGATAAAGACGACAGCAACCCACCCATTCTGGGTTGAAGGCAGGGGTTGGATTGCAGCAGGAGAGTTGAAACTGGGTGACAGACTTTTAATGTACTCTGGAGAGATACTTGAGGTAAAGGAAGCGTTTGTTGAGCACCTGGATAAGTCGGTTAAGGTGTACAATTTTGAAGTAGAGGACTGGCATACTTACTTTGTGTCGGTGTATAATGTGTTTGTACATAATATGTGTGGTGAGGGTCTCACTAGAAAACAAATGGGACAAATTGAAAAGTTAAGAAATGGCAAAGACGTATCTGTAAAAACAGTTGAGGAGGCTAGAGCTTTATTGGACAAAATGCCAGACGTTGAGCCCCCACGTTTAGATCGTATGAATCCTGAGTTTAAAGACCCAAAAGGGACATATAGAGGTGATTTAATAAATAAAAAAGCTCCAGAAAGTGATTATATACATGATCCTAATATTGTAAAGAAAAATCCTAAGCATGCAAAGTTTCCACATTATAATATTAACTTTATAAATGGTGAAAAGGCTGCAATACTAATTACAGGAGGTTGATAGTATGGATAAAGAGGAAATTTTTAGATATGTAGAGATTGGAAAAAGCAGGTCTATTTCAGTAGATCGACGTTTAATAGAACAATACCCTGGTATAATTAGAAATGTTATTATTAAACAAAATGCAAAGTTACAAGTCGATTTTCTTGATAAAAATGTATTAGAAATAGATGAAGGAGAAATTTCGTTATATTTTTATTATGAAGACTATAATAAATTATTTAAAGCAATAGAAGATTACATTGGAATTAGTATGGAACATTGGGTTAATTATACAAAATCCGAATGGTATCCTGAAGATGCAGAAATTAATCTAAGCCAGTCATGGGAAAGGTTGCAATCTGATTTTGCTGATAAGAAACTTCATTTACCTACAGGTTATAAAGAATATTCTATACGTGATTTATATTGGGAAGCATTGGATAGTGGAGAAGTTAAGGTAAATGATCCAGAAAGCGTTTTTCATGAATGGTTGGATAGAAAAATGCGTGAAGAGGATGAAATGTACGATGAAGATTAAAATGAGATAGTCAAAAAGAAGGCCGGGTCAGTGTTCCGGCTTTTCTTTTTAATATTGACCAGTACAACCTTCAAGCCCTTCTAAAAACCATATTTTATAATAACTTGAAACTATTAAACTATCAGGATTTACATATTTACATTAAAAATTGACCATTAAAACCTGAAAATATGCTCCATAAAGGCTATGTAGCATTGTAATTCAAAAGCGTTTTTTCATAGAATTATTAAGTACCTAAAGTATCAGTTTGAAAAAATTTCTTTTTCGAATCATTAAAATTCATTAGCGTTGCATTAAATCTATAATAAAAAGTCAATGTAAATAATTTGCTGGCATAGCCTTCACATAGAAGGAAATTCTGCCACATGCTAGAGAAAAGGGGAGTGACCACCTAAGCCCAAGCAATAAAAAATCAAAAAACTTAATACGATTAACTGACTTTATACCTGCGTAGCACAGTTTCAAATTCTTGTTTCCAATTGAACCGCTTTTGCTTAACTTTAGGCGGTGGCCTTTTAGGGCTCAAGTCCTCTTGAAGCTGTATAAGAGTATTCCAAGGTCCTTTGGCAATAAGCCTTACTGTCTTTAGAAAGTCATGTTTAGTACCTACTAGGATATGCATTAGTAGCAATAAGCAATAAAGTATAAGTGCTGAGTAAACCTGATTAAGTACAGCATTAAAGCTGGTTCCAAAGAACTTCTTGATTTTAAGGTGCCGTTTGATCCACTTGAAGAAGGTTTCTATAGTCCACCTTAAACGGTATATCTGGGCGATTTCTTCCGCAGTGAGATCAAAACGGTTTGTAATTATATAAAATAATTCACCGTTTGATGAGTCAATTACTTGGATAGCCCTGATAGGATGCTGCATTTGAGTACTTTGACCCCCAAGGATAACTTCGTTGTCAGATAAAATAGACTCACCTTTAAGAACAGCATTATAATTCATAACCTTCATGATGGCGTTTTTCTTAAGCCTTGATACAAAGAAGATTCCTTCCCTGCAGTACCTATCAAATTCTTTGTAGTCAAGGTATGCTCGGTCAAAAAGGTATGTTATGCCTGGTTCTTTGACAAAGTTTTTCATTTTCTCTTTGTCATGAATAATACCTTCAGTCATAACAATACTTTCGGGGCATCCAAGAAGTATATCGTAGAGGGTATGAATCTTAACTGCCGCAGTTTTATCTCGATATTCTGCCCAGGGAAATAAAGATATACAAAGACTTACAGTAGTTGAGTCAAGTGCCTTAAGCATTTCCCAACTTCCTGGGATAATTCGTATTCCGTTATGCTTCTTCAGCTTAGCGAGAGAAGCCTCAAATATCTGTTTAAAAATTACTGTATCACGTGCTCTATTTGCACGAGATATTTGTGAAGCGCTGATAGTTCCTGTGTACTCCTGAAGTCTTTTGTCAGCTACTATGCCTGTTTCAATATCCCTAAGACAGGTAGTTCCAGTCAGATGAGCATACATCATCGTATTAAGTTGCCGAAGAATAGTGAACTTTTTGGTACCATGTTCAGCACCTGTTTCATTAATAGCCTTTTCCAAAATGTTCTTTGGTAAAAAGCCTGTTAATGTTTCAAAAATTGTAGTACAATCAGCCATGTTTGTTAGCTCCTTTGTTAATGGATGTGGTTGCTTGGTCGCGAACCCACTTGATATTAACAAAGGGGCTTTCATATTTTCTACAGGTAAATATTATTACTTCAACCAGAAAGTATGGGTTGAAATTTTTAAAAAAACTTTATGCAACATTAATGATTAAAATTATAAAAGTAAAAAATTTGTAGACTAAAATGGGATTTTTATATAGAATAGGTAATAGTATTTATCAAAATAGTTTTCACTTGAAAATTGCTAAATTAATAGTGATAAGTTCTTCATTAACTAAAACGATATATAGAAACAAGAATACAATTATAGGAATGAAATTGTTTCGTTATAAGTCTCTCAAATGTAAACTAATTGTAAAATTATGCAGAGTATGTTATAGGGTGATATAGCAAGAATTATAGCATTTATGCAACTAAAATTTTAAGTTGTATCTTTGTTGCAGAAAGAAATAATTAGGAGGTGTTTGCTATGCCCTATGAGTTGGCAGGCAGAGCCGATAAAGGTGGAAATAAATTTGAAATCAGATGGGTTATATACCAAATGCTAAGAGTCATAGATGAGAAATTAGATTATGTTGTTTTGGAAGCCCTTGGTGATGATGAACGGGGTGTTGATATATGGATTGGCGAAAAAAATGACAGCAGAGAAGGTCAACAATGTAAAGGAAGAAATGGAAGCAAAGAATATTGGGATTATGGAACTGCAAATGCTAAGGGGATCTTCACGAATTGGAAGTATCAATTGGATAGAGATAAGTCGAATAAAGTTGCTCTAGTATCCCCTTTAGTTTTTACGTTTCTTGAGGATTTAATTGAAAGAGCTAAAAATACCAGTAACAATCCTAAAGATTTTTATAATAACCAAATACTTAATGCTAGCAAAGAATTTGTTGAGTTCTTTAAAAACTTTTGCAAAGTGATGGAGATAAATCCAGAAAAAGATTTAGATTTAATAAAGTGTATCTCTTATTTAAATAGAATAGCTTACCGTCAAATGCCTGATACAGAATTAAAAGAGCTGATTTTATCAAAAATTGGTTATTTGTTAATAGGTAATGAAGAAGAAATTTATAATGCATTTATTGCGTGGATAGTAGATGGTGATATTTTAGGAAAAACAATTAACCAGTCCGTTTTGTACACTTTTTTAAAAGAAAAAAATATAAGGTTTAAAAATCTTGCAACTGATGAACGTATCATGCCTAGGATAGAAGAATTGAATGAGGAATATAAAACATCATTTATTCCGTTAAGGAATGGGTTGATTAAGAGAAAAGAATTCTCTATATGTAGAGAAGCAATAGATTCAGGGGATTTTCTAATAATACACGGTAAAGCTGGAAGAGGGAAGAGTGGCTGTACAGTAGACATTATCAATTATTGTCAAGAAAATACTATACCATATTTGGCAATTAAATTAGATAAACGTATCCCAAATAGGACTGCTGAGATATGGGGGAAAGATTTAGGATTACCTGCATCTATAGCTCATTGTATTCATAGTATTTCTAAAAATGGAAGAGCAGTAATTATTCTGGATCAGTTGGATGCACTTCGTTGGACGCAAACACACTCCAGAGATGCTTTATTAGTATGTGCTCAGATTATAAATCAAGTAGAGAGATTGAATTTTGAAAGAAAATATAAGATATCTGTAGTTTTTGTGTGTCGAACCTATGATTTGGAAAACGATAATAATATCAAGTCATTATTTAAGAAAATTGATATGAAAGAGGATGCTATTCAATGGAGTAAGGTTCTAGTTAATGAATTGGATGATGAAATAGCAAAGGGGATTGTTGGGAAACGTTATGAACAATTAACAAGTAAGTTGAAAGAAATACTAAGAATCCTAAGCAATTTATATATATGGCAACAGTTAGATCAAAGCAAAGAATATACCGAATGTTCTACAGCGGACCATCTAGTCTCAGAATGGTGGGGACAGTTGTCTGAAAAATGTTTTGAATTTGGATTAAGTGAAGCTGATCTAAATGATACTAAAGAGAAAATTATAAACCTTCTGGAAAACGTAGGTAGACTATGTATTCCATTAAACATATTGAATGTTAATAAGTCATGCTTAAAATTCTTATCTTCAAATGCTTTTTTGATAATTCAAGATAATAAAGCTTCTTTTGCTCACCAATCAATATTAGACTGCTTTTTGGCCGAAAAGATGCTTAAGAGATATTATGCAGGTGAAGATATTGTTGATATTATTGGAAACAGAGAAAAACAAACTCCAGGAAACAGATATCAAGTTCAAATTTTTTTGCAAAATTTATTTGAGTTCGATAGCCAGGAGTTTATTGATGCAGGTCAAAAGATGTTTGAGGCAAAGCAAATTAGATATTTTGTTAAATTCGTTTTCCTTGAGGTATTAAATCAAATAGATATTTTAGATGAAAATACCAGAAATTTTATCGTTAATAACTGTGAAAACAAAATATATGGTAATCATATTATAAATAACGTTATTTTCTCAAGACCTAAATATATTAGGTTGCTTAGACAAAGTGGGGTTTTAGATAAATGGTTTAATAATCCACAAAAAAAAGATATTGTCTTTAATTTACTTATAAGTATAAGCCCTAATTATGAAATTGAGGATATTGAATTCATTGAAAAGTATGCATTTTGTTCGCAAGAAGATGATAATAAATTTTCAAGATGTTTTTTACATGATATTAATCTAGATACAGATGAGTTGTTTGAATTGCGAATGAGATTTTATAATAGGTATGTAAGCGTAAAATACAACCCGTCTACAATTACTACTCCTTCTGTTGTAAAATCTTATTATTAAGTCTGCAGGATTCAGGCAAATCATCCGACCAAGGCATTAAGGAATCCAGCACACTCTGATCTTTGACATCTACATTTGGAAGCGTTTCCAGCAAATAAGTCAGATATTCAAAAGGCTTAAGATTATTTGCTCTGGAAGTTTCAATAATACTGTAAATCATTGCACTTGAGGTAGCTCCGCTTGGAGTATTGCAAAACAGGAAGTTTTTACGTGATATAACAAATCCTTTTATACTCCGTTCCGAAATGTTATTATCGCAATAAAGTCTACCATCAAGTAAGTAATTATTAAGCTTATCCCATTGGTTCAAACAATAATTAACAGCTTTACCAGTGGCACTCTTAGGTGTAATTCGAGGTCTTTGCTGCTTGAGCCATTTGTAAAACTCATCCAATATAGGCTTGCTTTTTTTGAGTCTGCCTTCATATCTTTCGTCTGGGCTCGCATCTTCAAGCTCATGCTCAATACTATAAAGTCTGTTGCAAAATTGAAGTCCTTCTTTTGCAACACACGGTTTATCTTTAACCTCTTTTGGCAATGACTTTAAAGCCTCGTCCCACTTTCTCCGAAAATGAGCAAGACATGCTACTTTAATTATATCCTGTAGCCCTTCATAAGACTGGAAACCGTCAGCACAAAGGTAACCTTTAAAACCCTCCAAAAATTTTTGA
>NZ_JH556659.1:732583-795804 GCF_000179595.2 Acetivibrio cellulolyticus CD2
GAAATTTTATCAAAAAAGCCATAGGAAACCAAATATTTTTTGATTAAATTTACTCTATATCACCACGTTTGAAGCTGCTTTCCGGTGTGCTTGTTTTTGCTCAATTGAAAGTCCAGTTAATAACCAATAGAGTTCCCTAGTACCCACCTGAATTGTCTCTTTAGAGTTATCTGAAGGCCATTTAAACGTTCCCTTTTCAAGTCGTCGGAAGTATAGCCAAAATCCGTTATGATCCCAATGTAATATTTTTATCATTGTCCTGTTTTTATTGCAAAACACAAAAAGATTCGATGAAAATGGGTCGAGAGAAAAACATTGCTGAACTATTGCTGCCAAACCGTCGATAGAGCGTCTCATATCAGTACTTCCAATAGCAAGATATACTTTTTCTGTTCCACTTATGCTCAACATATTGCCTCCAAGGATTTAACTATAGTTTGCAAAAGTCTTTCGTCATATCCGTTCTCAATTTCAATTATAGCTTTACCTATTCTTATGTTGAGTTTTGATGTCATCATTGGTTCAAACTGAATTGGCATCCAGTTTGTTTTGTTAATTTCTTCCTTGTTTTGATTATCTCTTCTATATTTTCTATATTGGAAATTGAATGCTTTGATTTTCAACCCCTTTTCCCTACACCACTGAGCCTGGGTTTTTCCGCTTTTTTCGAATTCTCTAATTAACTTTTCCCATTCTTTATATAACATAAGACGCCTCCTGGTTTTTGGTGTATTATCTCATGCTAACAAATTGATTAACAGATGGGTTGTATTGTACGCTTACATAGGTATCCACAAATGGCCGATGTATATCTCGACTTTAAGTCAATACTCAAAAATTGCGAAATGAGAACAATACGGCTAATGGCATTTTTATTGGAAAATAAAATTAAAAGTAAAGAGAAATATATATATAAATATGAAGAGGAATTTTTATATGAAGACTCTGAAATTCTAATTAAAAATGGAATTGAGGTTGTTGATTTATTATTACCCTACATTCCTACAGAAAAGGACAAAAGACTACCATCTAGTGATTGGTCTGGAATATATTTTCATAAAAGAGGTCTTGAAAGGGCTTGTGTTCAAATAATTAAGAAAGCCAACGCAGCAATAATTGCCTTAAAACCAGAAACATTTTTGGAACGCTATAAAGAATTCATGGGTAAAGGTAATGATTTATTTAATGAAATTATATTGGATGGATTATATCGATTACCGGAGATATATAGTGATGTAGTAATTACGTATTTATGCAGTGACTTTGATAGCAATATATTTGACAAGACAAGTGGCAATAATGATGAATTATTTCTTACTAAACAGATATTAGGGAAGCATTCTATATACTGTAGTGACAATATTTTTGCTAAGCTAGAAAAGACGGTTTTAAGTTATCTATCACCAAAGGCTAAAGATAGATATCAACGTAGAATTAATTACAATAGAGAAAGAAATGACTCTAAAGTATATTGGAGTTTTTGGGGTGATTTGCAGAAAGAAATTCTAGAAGTTCTTCCATGTAATCGATTAAGCAATAAAGCAAAAGATTTGATACGTGTTTTAAATCGTAAATTCCCTGAAGGAACAACTTTATATAAATATTCAGATGTACATGGTGGATGGGTGAAATCACCTATTGCGGAGAAAAAGCTAAATAACAAAAAGTGGCTTGAGATTTTAACTAACAAAAAGCTTAATAATAAAAATCATTCCCGTTGGGAAGAGGTTCCAGGTGGATTAATTGATAGCTCTATTGAAGAATTTACAAGAAGTTTTAGTGATGTTGTTTCCGAAGAACCGATAAGAATGATAAATCTAGTTCTTTCAAATAAGGATGAAATCTTAGATGTATATATTGATTCCTTATTTAGTGGTGTGGCATATAGTAAGGCTTTGGATAATGTACCGAAAGAGTTGCTAGAAACAATGATTTTAACGTATCCATATGATTATACTTCACACAGAGCAGATTACTTTTGCTCAATTATCGAAAATAGTAAAAATGAGGAATGGCCACAGAAGGTATTGGATATTCTTAAGGATATTGCGATTAACCATAAAAATCCGGAACTCGGTAAACCAAACGTAACGAATAGTGAAGATAAAGAAATGCACAGTTTTGACATGCTACAAAGTAATGCAATAAACTGTGTAAGGGGGAATGCTGCTCAATCGATAGCTAAGCTATTATGGAAAGACAGTGCTCTGTTTGAACAGTTTAAAGATACTATTGAAAAATTGACATTTGATGAAAACCCGGCAGTAAAATTGGCAAGTCTATTCGCATTATGGCCTTCGTATAACATTGAAAGAGACTGGTCGTCAGAAAAGATTTTAAACCTATATGAACAAGATTTTAGGTTAGCAGGTTTCCGTGATACAAAAAATATGCTCTTTTTATTGTATCCTGAATATCATGAACGTATATTAAAAATTATAAAGGATTGTTTCGAGTCCGAAGATAAAGAACTAATTAAAATGGGGGCTTATTGTCTATCGGAAATGTTTATTCTGAAAAATGAATTTGCAGATATAATGGATAATGTGGATACAATGAGTGAAATACAAGCCGAAGCAGTTCTTGATATGGCTATTATCTATTTTAATAAAGATGAATTTAACTCATTAGCTAAAAAAATTATACGTAAATTTAAGACAAGTACTTTAGATTTAGAAATGCCTATCTCAAGATTATTTTATGATAATCTTATTGATTTAGAGAGAGATAGGGATTTTTTAATTGAAATAATGAGTTCGGGTTTAAGCCGCAGAACATTGCATGCATTTGTACATTATCTTGAAGAAGAATCAAAGTCAGTGGTTGATTACAAAGATATTATACTATCTATGAGTTATCATTTAATTAAAGATAGATGTGAAAGAGACGAAGGTATTTGGATAATAGAAGATGAAATTTCTAAGTTGATAATTGGATTATATGATGAGACATGTGAATCGACATTGCCCGAGATTAGAAGTATAGCAGAAGAATGTCTAGATATATGGGATTTGATGTTTGAAAAGCAAATTGGGCCAATAAGACAGTTGAGTAAGAAGTTGATGGAAAGGTAGTTTCAAATTCGTTTATTGAACCGATATGGTCTCGATGGAAGTCTGCTTAAGACCAAGCGGATATTAAGGAGGATATTATGGAATATTTAAAACATGAAGAAATATGCTATTGTACATTATTTGATATTAAACTTTCGCAAGATGAACTTGAGGTGTTTGAAAGCTGTATGCGGTTTGTTAAGGAACATTGTAATCAGGAAGAAATCTATAAATTAACTGGTTGTACAGAAGATGAGTTTTGTGAAGGGCATTCTGAATTAAGGGAACTAATTATAAAATATGTGAGAAGTGAGATTTTACCAGACAGATATAATGAAAATAATGGTTGAGTAGTTCACTTGATTTTGAGTAGTTTGACAGTTAACATGAAGTAATAATTTCATCATTTTGTCACGAAAATAAAAAACAATAGTGGAAAAACAAAAATTATCGGTAAACAACCGGGAATTTTTGCTTTATAAAAAAGGTCCGAAGGGAAACTTCTCGTACACCTATGAAATGTATGACAACGGGACAATAAAGAAAACCACAATTACAGATGAGAAAGGAAATTATGTTGAGAGCCAGTATGATGAGAAGGGTAATATAGATACTATATCCGACTTTTCGAATCCATCGTTGAAATTGGTGGACAATGATTACGACACAAATGGAAGGCTTTCACAGACAAAGGATGGAGAAGGCGGAACTACCATTTTAGGATATGATTCTGGTAACAGAATTGGAACGGTTACAGACCAGATGAATAAAAAAATCCTTCAATTCCACTACGATTCTGTTACCGGAAACTTAGACACTCAAACAGATGCACTCGGTGTTGTGACCAGTTTTAAGGAATACGATGCAAATGGAAGATGGGGCAAAGCAGAGTTTACAAGAACTATAAGTGAAGGAATTACCGAAATTGTATCCACCAGCAACATTTATGACAACATGGGGCGTGTAACTGAGAATACTGATGGAGTGGGTAGAGTTTCAAAAGCATACTACAATGGGATCGGTAAAATAGGAACGTACACAGATAAGTACAAAAATACTTTAAGCTATCAGTACGATTGTCTGGGTAATTTGACACAAGTAGATTATCCCGACAAATCAAGTGAAAAGTATACTCATGAAGATGAGGAATTTTGGGCAAAAGATATTTATTACGGTCATGAATCGTATTGGTGGGTAAAAGAAGGAAATGAACAGATACAACCTAAACATTTAGAAGGCTGAGTAACTTCTTCAAGATGTTACACAAAATGTATTACATCAAAAAGCATTGGCTTCTGACCTAGAAATTCTAAAGGCTATTACTTATTACAACAATAACGATAATTTTATGACTATCGATTCATAATTGCATGTTGTTGAAATTAATTAATCACTCTTTATTCACTATGATAATTCTTTAAGTACAAAAAAACCGCGGTAGGTTATACATTAAGGGATAAAACAACTAGAGAGATTTTATAGTGTGGAGAGACCACTAATCCAAAGGGAAGGTATTCCTGGTAAGAACGTAAATATAGATAATGTATTTCTACTTATGATTGAAAACAAAACGCTTGTCAAGATTGTATTTTATTACATAACCAATTGTAAGTCCTATTATAGCTCCAACATATTTAGCTGAATCAGTTCCAAAAAAGGAATCGAAAGAAATTTCAAAAGCCCAGTATATTAGTGTAGTAAATATGCCCATAAAAGAATATAACAAAAATTTGCCTGTATTTTCCGCATTGCTTTTAGTCTCAAAGTTGAATATATACTTTTTATCGAGGACGTATTTTATTACTAATCCGACTAATGTCCCAAAAAGTATTGCCGTTATAAGAAGCAGGTCAATTTTGAAAATACCTAAAAAACTAAACTCTTCAAAGCCTTTAAGAAATCCTAGAGACGTAAGAAGCATTAGAACCAATCGCTGAGTTGATAAATTACCTATAGTAGATATGCCTGCAAACAGAGCATATTTTATTGTCAGTTTAATCAAATAGTATCCCGCCAATCCTTCATTAATAAATACACAATATGATTTTAGGCTGTGCAAATATATTTGTCAATTAAAATCAAAATTTCGGCAACATTTAGACTATTTGATCTTCGGACACTGTATAGTAAATATCTCAAAAAAAGGCAGTTCACCAGGAACTACCTTTTTGAAAAAGCTTCTATCAGCTTTCTGCCGGGAATTTGGTTATTATACCAAGCAATCTCTGTCTCATCAATCCGAAATCTATGGAATTAATTGCCCCATCATTGTTTACATCAGCGGCTTTTGCACCATATGTATAATCAAAACTTGTTTTCATTCCAAGCAGATATTGGCGGAGTAAACCAAAGTCTATAGAATCAAGAGCACCGCTGCCGTTTATATCACCATAAACAAAACTTGGAGAACTTGGAGTAGGAGTTACAGTGGAATTCTCGTAAATGCTTAGGATTACTTTGGCCCATTGTTCTCTCATTGCGTTATATCCTTCGGTTGATGGGTGTACATTATCACTGGAGATAAGGGTTGGGTTGTTTTGAAAGAAAGTATAGAAATCAGGCCCTTTAATTATCTCGGGATAAGCCAGATATAACTCCTCAATCTTAGCGTTGTATGAAGGAAGGTTTTGGGATATAGCTGTTAGGTTGGACCATGGGATTTTTGCAACTACAGGAACTTTTCCAGCGCTAATTATTGCATTTACAATAGTTACCATGTTCTTGTAATAGTTATCCGCACCGGTTTGATTACCCCAAGCATCATTTGTACCGAATGCAACTCCAACATACTTTCCAGGGAATACAGAGAGCCATGCATCTATACTGGCTGAACCGTGCCTACTCAAAATACTTCCTGTACCGCCGCATTCAACGACAGGAAAGTGAGCTGAGTTAGTAGAATTAACAATTTGTGCAATTGTTCCTTTTCCGTTTCCGTTAAGTGCCGTTCCACCAGCTGTTATTGAATCACCATAGATAATCCAGTCATCTTGTGTTCCAAGGCTGGCATTATGTATATCCATATTTATATTTACGCTGTTGGTAAGTGAATCTGTTATATTAATTCGTATCCAATTATAACCTGTAAAGTCAACTAAATGCTGACGTGAATGATAATTGTTATTTGATACGGTTGCCAAAACAGTCCAGCCAGAAGTAGGAGCACTACTACTGCCACCGGAAGCTGAATTAGCTTCAATAGTATAGTTTTTTGGTTTGTGATATGAGGATGTATTAACTTGTGTGGTATCGTAATCATAGGTATCAGTATTATACCATACTACTATTATCTGCTTGCGTTGATCAACAGGTACACTGGATAGATCGTATGCCAACCAACTGGTACCACCGCCGTACCATGCAGTACCATAGTTATTGTCGTTGGCGTTTGAGGCTACACCAACTGAACCAAAAGCGGGAACGCCTCGACTTATTGGCAGCATTGCAGGAAAACTTGAAGCAGCATAGGTCAGTTTAGATGGGAATAAATAAAATAAAGTACAAAGGACTATTGAAAATGCAAGCAGTATAGATAGCCTCTTTATATTTTGTGACTTGTACATTAAAACCCCTCCGTTAAAAATTATTACTAGTATTGTTTATTAAAATGCAAAGTAATATTTCAGTTATTCCTTAACATCAAATTACTTTGCTTTAAAGTTGTAAGTAATTTGATGTAATATTAATAATATTATACTACTTTTACATTACGCTATCTAGTACAATAATTATTTCTATCAAATATGTAGCTTAGGGCAAGGGAATAAACATATTTGACTAATATTATTTAGTGGATATTTGTAATGTTAAAAGTGTTATGATGATTACAAAAAAGTCAGCCCAATATAAGTTGCCTTAAAAAACTAAGTCGCAAAAAAATAATACCTTAAATATACGCGTATTAATAAAGTTCTTTCATGTGGCACAAAATAATGAAGAATTTTTTAGTAAGTATAATCTTCAATTATTTAAAAAAGCCTGAAGGGTGATTTAATTATGTATATGCTAAGAAGACTATGGATTCCTGAGATGTATCAGGGAAAATATAAGAAAAGGGATTATTTTGAAGGATGGTATTATAAACTGATAAGTAAATCTCAGAGCAATGTACTTGCAATTATACCGGGAGTATCTTATGGTAAGAGCAAAGACAGTTCACATGCGTTTATACAGGTAATTGATGCTATAAACTGCAAAGTGGAATATTACAAATTTGATATTTCTAGCTTCGGATATAGTGAAAACCGTTTTGAGATATTTATTGAAGATAATTTCTTTAGCAGGGAAAGGCTGTGTTTACATTTAAGTAACGACAAAACCTGTATAAATGGTAATCTTGAGTTTAGGAATATTGTTTTGCTGCCCAAAAAACTTATGAGTCCAGGAATAATGGGTCCGTTTTCTTTTGTGCCTTTTATGGAATGCTATCATGGAACTGTGAATATTCATCATGATATTTCGGGATGTATTAATTGTAATGGCGAGCGGGTAGCTTTTGATGAAGGTTACGGATATATAGAAAAGGATTGGGGAAGTTCATTTCCGAAAGAGTGGATATGGCTTCAATGTAATCATTTTAATACGGAGAACACTTCGATTATGTTTTCTATTGCCAGAATTCCATGGATTAAAAGCTTTTTTATTGGATTTATAGCTTTTTTGAGAATAAAAGAAGAAATTTACAGATTTGCTACTTATACAGGTGCTAAGATCGAACTTTTGAAATATAAGGAGCAGCAATTGAAAATTATAATTAAGGATAGAAAAAAATCTCTTTATATTGAGGCGCAACACTCAAAGGGAGGCACTTTGAGAGCACCAAAAAATGGACTTATGGAAAGAAATATTCTTGAAAGCATCTGTGCAAATATAAACATTAAACTCTTTGACAATTATAATAACCTAGTTATTCAAAGTGAGGGATCAAACGCAGGGATGGAAATTGAAGGAGATATTTTGAATTTTATGGACAAAACAAATAAGCTATAGCAAAATGCCACAGCTTATTTGTTAAATGAACACAATCAGGTTTCAATATCATTTTTCTCAGTGGAAGATACCTGCTTTGACTTTTTTATTTTGCTTCTAAAAAACCTTTTGTATATAAAATAACCTGCAAAGAATACTATTGCCAGAAAGAATAGAACCGGAAATGCAGCTGCAATAAACATCAATACATTGGCAAGGAAAGCTACAACCCCACTAAGACTGCCTAAAAAGTTGTTTTTCAATTGACTAAAGTAAGAGGTTTTTGTATGTGAAAGTGATTGGGGAAGTTTTTCATTCATATTAATAGTTATTGTTGATAACTTAACCAAATCAGAGAGCTTGTTTAGAGTTCCGGTTAGTTGTTCAATCTCATGTCGTATTTCTGTTAATCTGCTTTCGGTTTTAAAAATGGTATCAGGGTCTTGGATTTTCTTCAGGTATTCTTCAAGTCTGCTTTCCTCATATCTTAGAAGTCTTAGCCTTGATTCAACATCAAAGAACTGTTCTGTTACATCATCAGTTTTGATATTTTCATCAGTCAAAAGGCCTAAGCCTTTTATATCTTTTAGAACAGTATTGAATTTGTCGGCGTCTACTCTTACAATTATGACTCCGTTTGTAACTAGAAATTCCTTATTATCTACATATTGTTTTACCTTGTTTATCTTTGATTCCTGAACATATCCTACGTTTCCAATTATGAACTCGATTTTACCATAAGCTGCGTCAAAATTATCAACTTCGACTGTTATATTTGCGTTACGGATTATTTTTCTTTGGCTTAATATCGAGTTGTTGACAGCTTTACTAGTTTCACCTGTTCCTGTAAATGCGGTTGAATTATTTGTATCTGCTGTTGAAGCATTTGACTGCTCTCCATCAGCTTTAGTATTTTTGCCTAATTCGACTGACAGGTCCGATTCTTTTGAGAATTCCCTTTTAACGTTAGTATCCTCATACGGAGCTTCTGCTTTTATATTTGCGTTTTTTTCATTTGAACTGCACCCAACCATTGAAATGAGCAGAAGTAAGCCCAAAAGAGTGGAAAAGCACTTTAAAATATTCCTTTTCATTGTAAAAATCAACCTCCTTAAAAAATGACTTGTATTGTATATAGCTAATTTGACGAGAATTTTTATAAAATGTTCCAACTTGTTTGATAATTATAATAATTAGCGACAAGAGAATTTGACTTGTAGAGACACAAATTATCCTTCTAGCAACGAATTACTATACATAATTTCTTTAAATAAAAAGATTTTCTATTTGTATAATGGTTAAATGAAGAAATTAACATTTTCAATCAAGTGGAATACATAGAATGTAATTAAATGTATAGTTTGTTTTTTTGATTGTAATTTTTATTTATTAGTTATTGATTATAAATTATATGAAATAGTATAATAATTCTTTGAGTAACAATTCAGTTATGGGAGGAAATATATGAGATGGTTTTATGATGTTAAGAAAAGAAAAACAATAATAGGAGTTTTTATTTTTGTCTTATTTGTGTGTACCACTTCATTATATGTGAAATTAAACATTATAAGTAATGCAAAGGAATCAAGTACTTCTGATGCTACCCAAACAGCATCTGTACCCGAACTAACAATGACACCACAGGCCCCTGAAGTTACAGAAACACCTACAGTAACACCTTTAGCGACGCCTACGATTATACTTACACTTACACCTACAATTACAGCTACACCCACAACAATACCCACTAATACACCTACGCCTGTAGCAACACTAACATATAAGCCTACTCCTACACCATCTATAAAGAGGCCTACTCCAACACCAAGTTTGAAGTTAACGCCTAAAATAACATTGATAAATAAGACGAGTACACCTAGAAAAACCTCAACACCTAAACCTCTAAGTACTCCATCAAAAGTTGTAAGTAATAAAATTGTCTTAAGATATAAGAATGGTAACACTAGCGCTAATAGTGACAGTATATATCCAATGTTTAAGATTGTTAACAGTGGGAAACAAAGTATCAAGCTATCCAATGTAAAAATCAGATACTATTATACAAAAGAGGAAAATAAAACTGAAACTTTCTGGTGTGATTCCTTTTCAAAGGGTGCTACTAATGTATACGGAAATTTTGTTTCATTAAGTAATAAAAAGAGTACTGCGGACAGATACTTAGAGATAGGTTTTAGCGAAGCAGCGGGCGAACTTAAAGCAGGTGAAAGTGCTGAAGTATCAGTTGGCTTTGCGAAGAATGACTGGAGCGAATATAATCAAAAAAATGACTATTCATATTCTGCTTCAACAACATATTTTGAGTGGAACAAAGTAACACTATATGTGTCTGGTAAATTGGCATTTGGAAGAGAACCGTAAATTTTGATTGAAAATTTGTTCAGCTCTAAGGGTTTTGCTTTTAAATTCATTAAACAAAAATGAAAAAAATGTTTGAACACAGGTATTGTTGGATAGAATATACTAGTGCGAAATAACAGAATTATGTTCGAAACACCAAAGTAAAATTCTACATTTAAAAGGGAGAATGTACAATGAAGGAATATTTGGAAATTGAAAATGTATTTGCCAGAGAAATACTTGATTCAAGGGGAAATCCCACAGTTGAAGTGGAAGTTGTGACAGAGGGTGGATTTTTAGGAAGAGCTGCTGTCCCTTCAGGAGCTTCCACAGGTGCTTTTGAGGCAGTAGAACTCAGAGATGATGACAAAAATAGATACCTTGGGAAAGGGGTATTGAAGGCTGTTGAAAATGTCAACAAGAAGATAGCTCCTGAGGTTGAAGGAATGAACGTTTTTGATCAGGTAGCGATTGACAATTTGATGATTAGCCTTGATGGAACTCCAAATAAATCAAAGCTTGGAGCAAATGCCATATTGGGCGTTTCACTTGCTGTAGCAAAAGCGGCAGCGGAGGCATTAGGTGTAAGCTTGTATCAGTATATTGGTGGAATAAACTCAAAGACGCTCCCTGTACCAATGATGAATATCATTAATGGAGGGAAGCATGCAGATAACAGTGTAAACATTCAGGAATTTATGATAATGCCTGTAGGAGCCAACAGTTTTAGAGCCGCTCTTCAGATGTGTGCGGAAGTTTTTCATAACCTTAAAAAAGTTTTAAAGGACAAAGGTTATAGTACTGCTGTCGGTGATGAAGGCGGATTTGCTCCTAATCTAAAAACAGATGAGGAAGCTATACAGGTTATACTGGAGGCGGTTGAGAAGGCAGGATATAAACCGGGTAATGATTTTAGAATTGCTATAGATGCTGCTGCGACAGAAATGTATCAGGAGGATGGAACATATTTGTTCTGGAAAACGGGAATAAGAAAGACCCGGGAAGAAATGGTGAACTTTTGGGAAGAACTTGCCAACAAATACCCTATAATTTCACTTGAGGATGGTGTTTCCGAAGAGGATTGGGATGGTTGGAAATTACTGACTGAGAAGATAGGAAATAAGATACAGCTTGTAGGTGATGATCTTTTTGTTACCAATACAGCTAGATTAAAAAAGGGTATTGACATGGGTGTAGCAAATTCAATACTTATTAAGGTAAATCAGATTGGTACCCTGACAGAGACTTTAGATGCAATAGAGATGGCCAACAGGGCTGGTTACACAGCAGTTGTATCTCACAGGTCAGGTGAAACTGAAGATTCTACTATTGCAGATATAGCTGTAGCTACTAATGCAGGCCAGATAAAAACTGGCGCTCCATCAAGAAGTGATCGTGTTGCAAAATACAATCAACTGCTGAGAATAGAAGAAGAATTAGGTGGTTCAAGCAAATATTTAGGGATTAATGCGTGGTTTAATTTGAAAAATAAATAATATATTATGAAAATTATTAATGTTAAGCTTGTATTTTGATTTACTGTATGCTAAAATTAGTATGTTAATTTCTTAGGAGGTGTCTTTTAGCATGCAAATAGCGGTTAATATATTACATGTGCTGTTTTGTATCTCATTGATTGTAATAGTATTATTGCAGTCAGGTAAACAAGCAGGGTTGTCAGGGGCAATAGCTGGTGGAGCTGAAACTTTCTTTGGTAAGAATAAGGGAAGAACTATAGACGCACTTTTGGGTAAGTGGACTGCTGTAGCAGCAATAGGATTTCTTATAACTTCAATAGCTTTACAAATTATGATTAATGCCTAATGTTAATAGATAAAACTGTGGAAACCCACAGTTTTATTTTATGTGCTTGAAGGTTTTTTGGTAGGTAATAATTACCTGATAAAGGTTAGTTAGTGGATAATTCTTAGAAAAGGTTGCCTTTATGAAAATGAAAGCGCTAAATAACATATTTCGCACTTATTTTCCTACACTTCTATTCTCAAATTTTAAATTTTAAACTTTTTGAAAGACTTCATTTTTTCTTGTAATTATAGTTTTATTTTAGTAATATATATGTGAGACAACTTTAATTTAGTTGTTCAGTTATACCTATGGAGTCTGAACCTGTGTTTTAACAATGGTTTTATTTTCGTGTTTAATAAGCATATAAATTGGAGGTAATGGTTCCCATGGAAAGAGAGCAAGCACTTGAGGAATTAAAAGGACGGTTAAAGAGTGAGAACTTAATCAAGCATTCTCTCTCGGTTGAAGCTATTATGAAGGAATTGGCTTTCTATTTTAAAGAAGATATTGATAAATGGGGAATGGCTGGATTACTGCATGACATTGATTACGATAAAACAGGTGGAGAACCTTCGAAGCATGGTCTGGTTAGCGCTGAAATTTTGGAAACACTTGAGGTTGAAAGTTCTATTGTCTATGCTATCAAAGCGCACAATGATTATCATGGAATTGAAAGAAAGAGAAAGATTGATAAGGCACTTTACTGCGCTAGTCCCATGTCAGTTTTGATGACTGCATGTATAGCGGCTCTTCCTTCAAAGGAATTGGAAGATTTGACTGTAGAATTTGTTATGGATAGAATAAGTGAAGATGGATTTATCAAAGATACAGAGCTGGATAAAATTAAGTCCTGTGAGCAATTGGGTATATCACTTGAAGAGTTTGTTGAGGCTTCAATAAAAGCTATAAGAAGTATATAGGATAAAATGATATTATAGTGTTTTGTTCTTGATTTATAATTAATTTGAGTATTGTTTCATTTTTATGTTAATAATAAATATATTGAATTGTATAGACCAAGTTTAGTAAGATAAATTATCTTTTATTAATCTTGGTTTTTTTATTAGAATGATCATCGTTATTATTATAATAAGGAGGAAAATGTTGCTATAACACGCAGCAGATATATGTAATATGGCTGACAGAAAAGAACGCATTTTGGAATTTATGAGGGAGGATGCTTATAAACCTTTGTTATTTGGTGAGTTGATAACAGTTCTGGACGTACCTAAAACTGATATAGAACTGTTTAAAAATGTTATGGACGAATTGGAAACAGAGGGGAAAATATTTAAGACTCATAAGGACAGGTATGGAGTACCTGAAAGGATGAACCTTATAGTTGGAAGGCTTCAGGGAAATGAGAGAGGATACGGATTTGTTATTCCCGATGATGAAGATATAAAAGACGTATTTGTCTCGGCAGACTCGCTCAATGGCGCTATGAACAATGATAGAGTTATTGCCAGAATTAATAAAAAAGTAATCGGGGATAAAAGGGCAGAGGGAGAAATTATTAGAATAATTGAGAGAGCCAACAAGACAGTTGTTGGAACTTTTGAAAGCAGTAAGTACTTTGGGTTTGTTGTGCCTGACGATAGAAGAATATCAGCAGATATCTTCATACCAAAGGATGAAGTAAATGGTGCAAAGTCAGGTCAGAAAGTTATTACAGAAATACTTTTATGGCCGGGGAAAAGAAGAAATGCGGAGGGTAAAATAATCGAGATAATAGGTGATAGGAATGAGCCTGGGGCAGATATTCTATCAATAATTAAGTTGCACAACCTCGTAGAGGAGTTTCCGGAAAGTGTTATTAGACAGGCAGAGTCAATAGGTCAGACAGTAACTGAGGAAATGTCTAAAGGGAGACGTGATTTAAGAGGCTTACGCATGGTTACCATTGACGGAGAGGATGCAAAAGACCTTGATGATGCTGTATCTGTTGAGAAACTCAAAAATGGCAACTACAAGCTTGGTGTCCATATTGCTGATGTAAGCCATTATGTTACCGAAGACTCACCCCTTGATAGGGAAGCTTTGAAAAGAGGTACCAGTGTTTATCTGGTTGACAGAGTTATACCTATGTTGCCTAAAGCGCTTTCAAATGGTATTTGCAGCCTCAATCCGCAGATAGACAGGCTTAGCTTTACTGTTATGATGGAGATTGATTCAACAGGTAAAGTGGTAGATCATGAAATATTTGAAAGTGTAATCAATACTAATGAGAGAATGACATACACTAATGTATATAAAATTCTTGTTGAAAAGGACAAAGAGTTGTTAGAACGGTATGATTACCTTATAGATGATTTCAAAGCGATGGAAGAACTGGCAATGATACTTAGAAATAAAAGGATGCAAAGAGGCGCTATTGATTTCGATTTTGAAGAAGCTAAGATTTTGCTTGATGAGAAGGGAAAACCTATTCAAATTAAAAGGTATGAGATAACTATAGCAAATAAAATAATTGAGGAATTCATGCTTGCGTGCAACGAAACGGTTGCAGAGCATTTCTTCTGGGCAAATGTACCTTTTGTATACAGGGTGCATGAAGATCCGGACACCGATAAAATCGAAAATTTCAGTGAATTTGTACACAATCTTGGATATACCTTAAAGGGGATTAATAAAATACACCCAAAGGCACTTCAGGATTTACTTCAGAAAGTTAAAAATACCAGGGAGGAACGCATAATAAGCACTGTTATGCTAAGATCGCTCCAAAAGGCAAAATACACTCATTTGAATCAAGGACATTTTGGATTGGCAGCAAAATATTATTGCCATTTTACATCACCTATAAGGAGATATCCCGACCTGATTATTCATCGTATTATGAAGGAATATTTGAAAGGTCAGATGGATGCAAAAAGAGAAGGAGAATTAATTGATTCACTGCCTGAAATTGCCAGGATGTGTTCTCAGAGGGAAAGAGTTGCCGAAGAGGCTGAGAGAGACACAGAAGACCTTAAAAAAGTAGAATATATGAAGCAATATGAGGGACAGGTTTTCGAAGGTATCATATCTAGCGTTACATCCTTTGGTATGTTTGTAGAGCTTGACAATACTATAGAAGGCCTTATAAGAATGAGCAATATGGAAGACGATTATTATACTTTTAACGATAAGCAGTATTGCCTTATCGGCGAAAGGACGCGTAAAGTTTACAGGATAGGTGATGTTATTAAAGTGGTACTTGCAAGAGCAGATGTTGCAGCTAGAAGGATTGAGTTTACTATTATACAGGGTGAAGATGTGGAAGACGGGGAAATTGACAGAGAAGTTGGAGCAATACCTGAAGAAAAACCAAAGCGTAATCGAAAAGGGAAAGCAGACAAAGATGTTTTGTTGCATATACAGGGAAAAAAGAAAGATAAGCCCAAGAAGAGAATAGAAAAGTCTGGCAAGAAAAAGGAAAAGTCTGAAAAGAAGACAATTAAGTCCGGAAAGAAAAGGGAAAAATCAAGCAGACAGAATAAGGAATAAATGAGATACCTATAAAATATAAAAAAGATGGAGTGAGTAAATATTTTACTTGTAAGTGCTTGCTTATTAGGAATAAATTGCAAGTATAATGGAGGAAACAACTATAATAGCGACATTATTGAGCTTATGACGAAATACAAACTTATACCGGTTTGCCCGGAACAGTTGGGTGGATGTGCCACTCCAAGGTTACCTGCGGAGATACTGGATGGTGAAGGGCAAGATGTGCTTGAAGGAATGGCTAAGGTGATTAGAAAAGATGGAGTTGATATTTCAGGAGAGTTCAAAAAGGGTGCTGAAGAAGTCCTTAAAATTGCACAACTGCTGAATGTTGACCTGGCTATACTAAAAGCGAGAAGTCCTTCTTGCGGAGCAGGAAATATTTATGATGGAACTTTTTCGGGAAAGCTAAAAAAGGGGAATGGTGTTACTGCAGAGATTCTGAAAAGTAATGGGATCAAAGTGATAACTGAAGAAGAAATCAAAACTTCAGAGGTATTTAGGGCTACTTGATTTTAGGACATTACTTTAGAAATTATATAACAAAATCTTATGGGTATTTAGTGTATTTTGTTATATAATTTCCAAAATTAAAGACCCTGGAATTTGAATTTCCAGGGTCTTGGGTGGCTTGATTTATACTATAAAGTTTTTAATTTCTTCGAAGAACTTATCACAATCGTCTAAATGTACATCAACTTTTATAGGTTTGCTTAAATCTAAGCTAAAGATACCCATGATAGATTTTGCATCAACTACATAACGGCCTGAAGTCAAATCGATGTCGAAGTCATATTTATTTACTATATTTACAAAATCCTTAACATCGGTAATTGATTTTAAAGAAATATTAAATGATTTCATGCGAATTCCTCCTTTTTTGTGTTTTCAAATGTCTTTCAATCCTTTATTATATATATTATCTTGTTTATAGTTGCAAGTCAATTGTGATATTGCTAAAATTTTCTTAGTATTTTGTGAGATATGTGAAAACATATTATACAAAGTTATCTTGTATAATATAACTTATATACAAAGGAACATTATTTTGTAATATTTAAATTAGTGATTATAATAAAAATTTGCAAAACAGTAGAAATAAATAATTTATTTAGCCTTGGGGGATATAATGAAAAAAGCTGCATTTTATACATTGGGATGTAAAGTTAATCAATATGAGACGGAAGCAATTTTGGAGATGTTTAGGAATAATGGTTATGAAATAGTTGACTTTGAAGAATTTGCAGATGTCTATGTAATTAATACATGTACGGTTACAAATCTTAGCGACAGAAAGTCAAGACAAATGATTAGAAGAGCTAAAAAAAACAATGAAGACTCAATTGTTGTGGTTGCAGGGTGTTATGCTCAGACGTCTCCGGATGAAGTTTTGAGTATACCTGGAGTAAACCTGGTTATTGGGACAAAAGATAAGGGAAAAATCATTGAAAATATTAAGAGCATTGAAGAAGGAAGGAATAAAGTCAATTTAGTCCAGGATATAATGAAAACAAGAGAGTTTGAAGAGCTGGGTGTTGAAGTATATAAGGAGCGTACAAGAGCATTTATTAAAATTCAGGAGGGATGCAGCCAGTTTTGCTCATATTGCATTATACCTTATGCAAGAGGACCAATTAGAAGCCGTCCGGTTGAATATGTTCTTGACGAAGTAAGAAAGCTTGCTTTGAACGGATATAAGGAAATAGTGCTTACTGGTATACATATTGCCTCTTACGGAAAAGATATTAAAACTACCTCACTTATAGATATTATCAAGAAAGTTCATGAAATTGACGGAGTGGAAAGAGTAAGGCTCGGATCAATTGAACCTACAACTATAACCCATGAATTTGTAAATGAGATAGGTAAATTAGAAAAAGTATGTCCTCATTTCCATATATCGTTACAGAGTGGATGTGACAGCACACTAAAGCGAATGAACAGAAGATATACAACTGAGGAGTACCGATCATCTATAGCGCTTTTAAGAAGTGGTATAAAGGATGTGGCGGTAACAACGGATGTTATGGTAGGTTTCCCTGGAGAAACTGATGAAGAGTTTAATGAGACAGTCAAATTTTTGAATGAGATATCTTTTTCTGCTATGCATGTGTTTAAGTATTCCCAAAGAAAAGGAACACCTGCGGCTGAATTTAGCAACCAGATATCACCAAAAAAGAAGGATGAACGTAGTGAGGTGTTAATTGAGCTGTCTTCAAAGAAAACTAAGGAGTTTAATAAGAGATTTGAAGGAAGAAAAATGGAAGTATTGTTTGAACAGGAAGTAAAGTCAGAAAGTGGATTAATTGAGGGTTTAACACCTAATTATATAAGGGTCCTATGTGAAGGTGAACCAGATTTGAATGGAAAAATACTTAAAGTGAAGTTAAATGAAGCTGTTGAAGACTATATTACGGGGCAAATCGAAAATGATGGTAACAAGTAGAGATAATTGCATATTCAAGTAAGACAAATGAAATTTAGCATAGATAATGCAGATTAATCGAATTTGAAATGTATTGCATAAATTATCCTATTGTATTACTATATATATAGGGGCTTTTTACTTAAATATTCTAAGTAGGTAATTTAAACTATCAATGTCCCATCCTTTTACGCAGGAGAGTGATTAGTTATGGCAAACAGCGAGACCATGATGTTTAATGTGGAGAATGAAAAGGTTAATGAGGCAAGGGAGGTTCTTTTCTCTGTCTTTAAGGCTCTTAAAGAGAAAGGTTATAATCCGATTAATCAAATTGTGGGCTATATTCTTTCAGGTGATCCTACTTATATAACTAATCATAAAGATGCTAGAAGTATTATAAGAAGATTAGAGCGGGATGAACTACTTGAAGAAATTCTTAAGTTTTACTTAGAAGAGAATAGTAAAAAGAGCTCCGTATAAAATATACGGGGTTTTTTAATATTTTTTTAGTTTTGTATTTTTATGCAAAACTTTTTTGGTTTTTTAAGGTATTTGTATAACTTATTTGAATGGTTGGTGTAGATTTTGAAATATGAAATTCTTGGTAATACAGGTATTGAAGTATCCAGGTTGTGCTTTGGAGGGTTGATTATCGGACCTCTTCAAGCAAATCTACCTTTGGATGAGGGAACTAATGTAATATTATCTGCGCTAGATCAGGGTGTAAATTTCATAGATACTGCAGAGCTTTATGGCACATATGGTTATATTAGGGAAGCAATAAAGAAAGCTAAATCCAAACCTGTCATAGCTACAAAATCTTATGCTTATTCCGCTGAAGGCGCCAGAGATAGTCTGGAAAAAGCCAGAAGGGAATTGGATATTGATGTTATAGACATTTTTATGCTTCATGAGCAGGAAAGCAGAATGACTCTTAGAGGACACCGTGAAGCATTGGAATACTATTTTTCCATGAAAGAAAAAGGAATTATAAGGGCTGTTGGAGTGTCGACACATAATGTGGAAGTTGTCGAGGCTTGTGCAGATATGCCTGGAATAGAAGTTATCCACCCTATTATTAATAAAAGTGGAATTGGAATAGGTGATGGGACAATAGTAGAGATGTTGTCTGCGGTTAAAAGAGCTTATGATAATGGTAAAGGTATATACGGAATGAAACCGCTTGGTGGAGGAAATCTATTGAATTCTTACAGTGAGTGTATGGATTTTGTCTTAAATATTCCATATATACACTCGGTAGCTGTTGGAATGCAATCTGTTGAAGAGGTTATAATGAATGTGTGCGTATTTAACAATGAACCAATTCCTGAGAGTATAAGATCTATAGCTGCTGGTAGAAAGAAACACCTACATATAGATTACTGGTGTGAAGGCTGTGGAAAATGTACCGAAATGTGTGGCCAAAATGCTCTCTATATACAGGATAATAAAGCAAAGGTTGCAGATGAAAAATGCCTTTTGTGCGGATATTGTGCAAGTGTATGTCCTTGCTTTGCTATAAAGGTTTGTTGATTAGGAATAATGAAAATATAACACAATCCAAATAATATAAATTAATGTACTTAAGTAATATGGAGGGTTTTATGAGAATAATCGGGATAGACTATGGAGACAGTCGGATAGGAATAGCTGTTAGTGACCCGCTTGGTTGGACAGCACAGGGTATTGAAACAATTAGCTGGAAGAATGATATTGAAGAGCCGATTAAAAGAATTGTAGAGTTAGTAAATCTTTATGAAGCAAAAAAATTGATTGTAGGCTTTCCGAAGAACATGAATGGAACCATTGGACCTAGAGGAGAGAAAACGAACGATTTTATTGAACTTATAACTGCAAGAATTGAAGGTATTCAAATAATCAAGTGGGATGAGCGGCTTAGTACTGTTTCTGCGAATAGGACAATGCACGAACTGGGGGTCAAAAAGTCAAAAAAGAAGCATGTGGTTGACCAGATCGCTGCAGTTTATATTTTACAAGGGTATCTAGATAGCACTGCACTTAAATAATACAACCTTGAGAAGTGATTTTATTAGGCATAGATGAATATTACTTAGGATTTTTCACGTAGCTTTGATGATCCAAAATAAAAGAAATATTTATGCTGTTTTGTATCGGTTTTTTATGTAATTGGGAATATAATAAGATTATTAGATAAAAATAGTACTGATATGTTTTTTTGAGATTTAAATAAAATATATACTTATTACTGTGAAAGTGATGGAATTTTTTATTCTGTATGTTATAATTAATACCTATAATGGCAAACGGGAGGTAAAAAGATATGTCTGAAGAAAGAGATGATATAGTTATTTTGGTAGATGAGAATGGTGAAGAGGTTGAATTTGAACACCTTGATACTATTGAACTTAATGGGAATGAATATGTAGTCCTTCTTCCTGTTGATATGAGCGAAGAAGAAAAGGCTATTGATGAAGTAGTAATACTTAAGATTGAACATGGGGAAGAGGAAGACAGTTTTGTAAGTGTTGATGACGATGATGAACTTGACGCGGTGTTCGAAGAGTTTAGAGTCAGAATGGAAGATGAGTTTGATTTCGAAGAACAATAAAGTGCTTTTATAGAAAATAAGAATAATAAGCAAAAAAGAGACTCCCTGTATCCAGAATATGGGGAGTTTTACATTTTGTTATAAAATTTTCTGAATCCATAGAGGATTTTTTTAAGCTATGTAGAAATATTTAGATTAAACTAAGAATAACGGGGGATTGTAATGATAAAAAAATCAATTCAAAAGGGTAATGCAGTGTTAGTGATGATATTAATTTTATCTCAGGTATTGTTGTTAGGGGGATGTGGTAAAGATAAAACAACAAATGCACGCATTGATAATACGGGAATTGTGGCAACACCCATAAATTCTACTCCTCCTGAGGATAATATTAATTCGGACCAGATAGGTGAAGATACAAGTGCTTCTAAAAAGGGTTTGACGGATGCAAACTTCACTCTTCCTGTGGAAGGTATGAGGCCTTATGCGGTTATGATTGATAATGAAGGGACAAGACCTTTGCCTCAAGGTGGAATTTATCTTGCTCAGATTGTATATGAGATAATAGTTGAAGGTGGTACAACAAGGTTAATGCCCGTTTTTTGGGGCAAGGATCCTACTATGATAGGTCCGGTTAGAAGTTCAAGGCACTATTTTCTGGATTATGTAATGGAGCATGATGCAATATATGTTCATTTTGGATACAGCCCTATGGCGCTACAGGATATAAAGAAGTTCAAAATTAATAATATAAACGGTGTAGCCAATGGCGGAGAAGTATTTTGGGATTTAACCAAGGATAGGAAGAACTGGCAGGATTCTTATACTTCAATGGAAAAAGTAAAAAGCTATGTAGGAAGAGTTAAATATAGAACTGAGACCGATAAAGGGCTTGTTTTCAAATTTTCTGACAAGGATTCCGACTTTGCAGGTGGCAGCAAGGCTGTAAATATCAATATCAGGTATACGTCAAGCTATACATGCGCTTATAAATATGATGAGGTCAAAAAGCTGTATTTGAGATATAGACAAGCAGATCCACATATGGAGAGGATAACAGGTGAGCAGCTTACTGCTAAGAATATTATAATACAAAAAGTGTCAAATCACCTGATTAAAGGAGATAACGCGGGACGGCAGGAGGTAAATACTGTCGGAAGCGGTGACGGGTACTATATTTCAAATGGTAAATACATAGATATTAAGTGGTCTAAGAAATCCAGAACTGAGCAGACAAAATACACTGATAGCAATGAAAATAGTATAATTCTTAATCCGGGTCAGACATGGGTCCAGATTACGCCTGCAAATGGTAAGGTTACTATTGAGTAGGGTTAAAAATTGCATTTTTTTCTTGTAGGAATTATTTTTGAGGGAATAAAATATAAGAAAAGTATTGAAAAAGGCTTATTAGACTCAATAACAATGGTTTTGAATCTAATAAGCTGTTTTGTATAATTACATAATATTACATATTACGTAAAACTTCTATCAATAAATTTGCCTATATGTAAAGAAGTTTCAAAAGTTGTAAATGTATAGCGAATTGCAACTTATAAAGCACGAAAAATAATTTAGTTTCTATAATAAATAAGTTTTTTATTGCTAAAAAGTGATCAATTGGTTATTATATGTATATATAATAAAAAACAAAATAGGTCTTAAATTTTAATGTAAGGTAAAAATATATACTTGTATTTGTTGATATAGGTTACATAAAGTTTGGCATTAAATTACTTAAGCTATAGCTGGAGGATGAATTGAGTATAAAGATAAGCGATAAAATTTTGCAAAATGTAGAAAAACCTTCAAGATATATTGGAAACGAGTGGAATAGTGTTCATAAGAGTCTATCGGAGATTGAGGCGAGATTCGCTTTTTGTTTTCCTGATGTTTATGAAGTAGGCATGTCTCATCTTGGTATGAAGATTTTATATCATCTTCTTAATAAGCGCAAGGACACTTATTGCGAGAGGGTATTTGCTCCATGGGTAGACATGGAAGAGAAGATGAGAGAGAATAATATAGCTCTCTTTTCCCTTGAGTCTCATGATCCAATAAAGGTTTTTGATATTGTCGGTTTTACATTACAGTATGAAATGAGCTATACAAATATCATAAATATGTTGGATTTGGCGCAGATTCCTGTTTTGAGCAGTGATAGGACAAATAAACATCCATTTGTATGTGCTGGAGGACCATGTGCTTATAACCCTGAACCATTGGCAGATTTTATAGACTTTTTCATGATGGGTGAGGGAGAAGAGATAATTAATGAGGTTATGGATGTCTATGTTGATTGGAAACGGCAGAATTTACCAAGAGAGAGGTTCTTGGAATCCATATCTCAAATAGAAGGTATTTATATTCCTTCTTTTTATGAAGTAAAGTATAATGATGATAAAACTATTTTTAGCATCAAACCTATAAATGAGAAGTATCCTGAAAAAATCAGGAAGAGGATTATAAAAGATCTTGATAAGGCTTATTTTCCAGATAAAATAGTTGTCCCATATACTGGCATTGTACATGACAGAATTATGCTTGAATTGTTCAGGGGATGTACCAGAGGATGCAGGTTTTGTCAGGCAGGATATATATACAGGCCTGTAAGAGAAAGGTCTCATCAAAGACTTTTGGAGCATGCCGGAAATTTGGTGAATAACACTGGTTATGAAGAGATTTCTCTTACTTCTTTAAGTACTAGTGACTACAGCTCGCTCAAAGATCTTACTGAGGGTCTTATTGGTGAAATGGAGCAGAGAAAGGTAAACCTTTCATTGCCCTCTTTGAGGATTGATTCTTTTTCTTTGGATCTTATGGAAAAAGCTCAGAAAGTTAGAAAGAGTGGTTTGACGTTTGCTCCTGAAGCTGGAAGCCAGAGACTACGGGATGTAATTAATAAAGGTGTTACAGAACAGGATTTGGTAAACTCGGTAAAAACAGCTTTTAATGGCGGTTGGAGTGGAGTAAAGCTTTACTTTATGCTTGGACTCCCTACTGAGACTTTTGAAGATATTAATGGTATTGCAGATCTTGGATATAAAGTAGTGGATGCTTATATGGGAACCTCGAAGGAAAACAGGGGTAAAGGGCTCAGCATTGCTCTTAGTACATCCTCTTTTGTACCAAAACCTTTTACACCTTTTCAATGGGAGCCTCAGGACGATATTGAAACGCTAAGGGAAAAGCAGAAATTTTTACAGGGTAAAATTAAAAGCAAGTATATAAAATACAGTTGGCATGATCCTGAATTGAGCCTGCTTGAAGCAGTTTTTGCAAGGGGCGACAGGAGAGTAGGCAAAGTCCTTATGGAAGCTTTCAATAAGGGTTGTAAATTTGACAGTTGGGGTGAACATTTTAAGTTTGCCAAATGGATGGAAGCGTTTAATGAATGTGGTATTGAGCCTCATTTCTACGCTAACAGGAAGAGGGAATTTGACGAAGTATTGCCATGGGATCACATTGATATAGGTGTTTCCAAGGATCATTTGGTTAGAGAAAACAAAAAAGCATATAATGAAGAACTTACTCCAAACTGCAGGGTGGACTGCTCTGGATGTGGAGCAACAGTTTTTGGTGGAGGTATTTGTTTTGATTAATATCAGGGCAAGGTTTATAAGGGGAGAAGAAGTAAAATATATTTCTCATCTGGATATGATGAAGATGTTTGAGAGAGCCTTAAGGCGTTCTCGTATACCTATTTACTATTCACAGGGATTTAACCCCCACCCTCAAATTGTATTCGGACTTCCTTTGTCTGTAGGAGTGACAAGTGATGCAGAATATGTGGATTTTGAGCTTAGTGATGATATGGAGCCCAAACAGTTTGTTGAGGCTTTAAATAAACAAATGCCGGAAGGGCTAAAACTTACTGAGGCTAAAGTAAGGACTACAAAGTCCAATATAATGGCGTCTATTTCAAAAGCAACATACGAAGTGTTGGTTACAATAGCACAGAATCCAGAAATAGAGGAAGTTCGGGAGAATATCCTTACTTTTTTGGAAAACAAAGAGATATTTATTAAGAAGGAAAGTAAGGGTAAAGTAAGAAATGTTGATATAAGACCTATGATTCATAAATTCAGTGCACAGAATATTGGAAATAAGGAGATTTCAACAGAAGCGACAAAGGATGTTCAGGATTCTACGAATATTGCTCTTTTAGAGTATATAGATAAACTTAATGGTTTTAATGATTTACTGATAAATAAAGAAGTAAATGTGTATTATGGTTTTTCTTTACTTCTAAGTGCAGGAAGTATGGCAAATCTAAAGCCGGAATTTGTTTTACAGTCATTTGGTGAAGCAGCGGGTTTGGATTTGAATGTTTTAAAGGTACATCGATCAGGTCTTTTTATTGATAAAGGGGATAAAATACTAAACCCTCTTGATAACGCATTATTAGCTATATGAGGTGGTAATATGGTTAGTGAGATAATTGTAGATGTGGGTCTTAACGAGAAAAGAGTGGCACTTTTAGAAGACAAAGAGCTTGTTGAAGTATTTATCGAAAGAAATGATTCTGAAAGGCTAGCGGGGAATATATACAGGGGTAAAGTAAGTAGTGTCCTACCGGGGATGCAGGCTGCTTTTATCGATATCGGGTATGAAAAGAATGCTTTTTTGTACGTTGGAGATGCTGTGTCACAAAAGGAATTCTCCGAAGACGAAGAAGAAATGTACAACGATATGAAAAGCTATAACATTGAAGAGTTATTAAGACCTGGCCAGGAAATAACGGTGCAGGTGACTAAAGAACCTATTGGCACGAAAGGTCCCAGGGTGACTACTCATATTACTCTTCCAGGAAGACAGCTTGTACTCCTTCCTAATGCTGACTATATAGGCATTTCAAGAAGAATAGAAGACGAAGAGGAAAGGGTAAAGCTTAAAAAGATTGCGGAAAAGGTAAAACCTAAAAATATGGGTTTGATCGTCCGAACCGTTTCTGAGGGAAAAAGGGAAGAAGACTTTAAAAATGATATAAACTTTTTGGTTAAGCTATGGGAGAAGATAAAGAAAAGTGAGCAAAGTGGTCCTGTGCCCAGATGTATTCACAGGGATTTGAATATTGTTTACAGAGCTGTGCGTGATATGTTTACCTGGAATATTGACAAGTTTATTATTAATGACAGGCAGGAATATAATAAGGTTCTTGAACTCGTCGAAATGTCATCGCCGGCACTGAAACTTAGAGTGGAATGCTTTAATAAAAATATTGATTTATATGAACACTTCCAGATAGATTCGATGATAGCAAAGGCACTTTCTAAAAAGGTATGGCTAAAGTGCGGAGGGTATCTTATTATCGAGCGGACTGAAGCACTTACTGTTGTAGATGTAAATACAGGAAAGTATGTAGGAAACAATAACCTTGAAGAAACAGTCTTAAGAACAAACATTGATGCTGCCAAAGAAATTGCAAAGCAGCTAAGGCTTAGGGATATTGGCGGCATAATAATAATTGACTTTATTGATATGCACGAGCCCGAGCACCAGAAGCAAATTATTGAGACGCTCCGTCAAGCACTTAAAAAGGATCGCACAAAGACTACAGTTGTTGGAATGACAGGTCTTGGGCTCATAGAGATGACTAGAAAGAAGGTAAGGACTAGCCTCTACTGTATTATGTGATTGCCAGAGTTGTGAAGGAACTGGTAAGGTACTTTCGCCAGAGTCGGTAGCAAGAAATGTTGAGAAAGAGATTAGCAAGTATTTCACAAAAACTATAGCAAACGCGATTCAGGTTGATGTCCATCAGTCGGTTGCCAAGGTATTGCTAGGTGAAAACGGGGATAATCTTAAGAGAATTGAAAGCACGTTTAATAAGAGGATAGTGGTAAAAGGGTCTGAAGAAGTTAAAAATCAAGAAATGAAAATAAAGGAGATTGACATAGACTCTTTATTATGATAGAATTGCGTGGTAGCCGCACGGTGTAGGCTTTAAAATGCAGTGAATGGGTGATTTGAGGAATTTGCGAAGCAAAAGTCCTTAAATTAAGCGGAGTTGAATACCTCCGAATTTTCCGTTGTTACTGCTGCCTTCTCTGGCGAGACTGGGTAGGGAGGTGTATAGTATGTACGCAATTATCGAGACAGGTGGAAAACAGTACAAGGTTCAAGAGGGTGAAGTAGTTTTCATTGAGAAATTGACTCAGGAAGAAGGTTCTTCAGTTACTTTTGACAAGGTTGTAGCAGTTTCAAATGGAGATAAGGTGGATTTTGGAGCTCCTTATATTTCAAAGGTAACTGTTCAGGCTAAAGTGCTGAACCATGGTAAAGATAAGAAGGTCATTATTTTCAAGTATAAGCCTAAAAAAGGCTATAGAAGAAAGAATGGTCACAGACAACCTTATACAAAAGTACAAATTGAAAAGATTAATGCATAAGGTAATGATTGACAGATGATTAATATCAATATAGTAAGAGATGAAAGTGGATTTATATGGCAGTATATAGTGGAAGGACATGCTGAATTTGCCGATCCAGGGAAGGATATAATATGTTCTGCTGTATCGGCTATAGCGTATAATGGTATAAATGCACTTGATGAATTGGTTGGAATAAAGAATTATGGTATTGAGAGTGGATACATGATTTGTTCAGTTCCAACTGATATTCCTGAGGATCTCAAGGAAAAAGTCAGGATAATACTTGAAACCATAGTTGTAGGTTTCAAACAATTACAATTATCCTATGAAGATTATGTGTCGGTGTTAGATGAGGAGGTGTAACCGATGATAAGAGTTGATTTGCAACTTTTTGCGCATAAAAAAGGTATGGGAAGCTCCAGAAACGGCCGTGATAGTGAATCTAAAAGGCTTGGAGTTAAAAAAGGTGATGGACAACCGGTTTTAGCTGGTAACATCATTGTAAGACAAAGAGGAACAAAGATCCATCCAGGTGTTAATGTAGGAATAGGCAGTGATGATACACTGTTTGCATTAACTGAAGGTAAGGTTAAGTTCTCAAGATTGGGTAAGGACAGAAAGCAGGTAAGTGTTGTTACAGCATAAGTGATTAAAAACTTTTAAGAATTTTAATTCTTGAGGTTTTAGAATAGTAGCTTATTAACAGCAAAAAATAAAAATCCCGGTAAATACCGGGATTTTAATTTTATTTATGAGTAATACTATATAGTGAAAAAACCATTGTGACTATGGAGTTGAAATTAATGTTTATTGATAGTGCAAAGATTTATATTAAAGCTGGAGACGGCGGAAATGGCGCAGTATCGTTTCACAGGGAGAAATACATAGCAAAAGGCGGTCCTGATGGAGGAGATGGCGGAAAAGGCGGGGATGTAATATTCATCGCAGATGAAGGCCTTAGGACGCTGCAGGATTTTCGCTATAAAAGGAAGTATAAGGCGGAATCGGGCCAGAACGGAGGAGCAGGGAACTGTTCTGGGCGTGGTGCGGAAGATTTGGTAATAAAAGTTCCTGTCGGTACACTTATAAAGGAAGAGGAGACAGGACGTATTATTGCTGATCTTGTTACTCCTGGAAAGAAAGTTGTCGTAGCAAAAGGTGGAAAAGGCGGTGCAGGCAACCAGCACTTTGCAACTTCTACAAGGCAGGTTCCGAATTTTGCTAAGAGTGGAGACCCGGGAGAAGAGATTTTTGCTATGCTTGAACTAAAGCTTTTGGCTGATGTTGGGCTTATAGGATTTCCAAACGTCGGAAAGTCTACCATTCTTTCTATGGTTTCTGCTGCTGAGCCTAAGATCGCAAACTATCATTTTACAACCATAGAACCAAACCTTGGAGTGGTAAGAATAGATGAAGGTAAAAGTTTTGTCTTGGCGGACATACCGGGATTAATTGAGGGAGCTCATGAAGGAACTGGCTTAGGACATCAGTTCCTAAAACATGTAGAAAGAACCAGAATGCTTATTCATGTGGTTGATATTTCAGGCTCGGAAGGTAGAGATCCTTTAAAAGACTTTGAGATTATTAATAGTGAACTGAAGCAGTATAACCCAAAACTTTTCGAAAAGCCACAGATAATTGCTGCCAATAAGATGGATGTGACCGGGGCTGAAGAAAATCTCAAGGCATTTAATGACAAGTTGGAATCAGAAGGATATAAGATATTTCCTATCTCTGCTGCAACTAGTGAAGGACTTAAAGAGTTATTGTATTATGTTTCTCAAAAACTTGATGAGATACCCGACACTATTTTATCAGATGATACAGAGGAAGAAGTAGTTTATACAGCAGGGGAAGAAGAACCATTTCAAATTCATAAGGAAGATGAGGCTTTTGTTGTTGAAGGAAACTGGGTTCGTAAATTAGTCAATTCGACTAACTTTAATAACTATGAATCCCTCCAGTATTTCCAGAGAACAATCAAAAGAAAAGGTATTGTTGAAGCTCTAGAGAATATGGGAGTTAATGAAGGTGATACGGTAAAGATGTACGACCTTGAATTTGAGTACTATAGGTAACTTCTTTTATGCTATACCTTAGTAGGGCAGCAGAATATTTGCTAAGTGAATATGGGCAAAAAGAACTACTGGACAAACATACTTTTTGTGTTGTAAAATATATATATAACAAACTGTATTATAAAACGGAGGGGCAATAGTAAGGGTTATGGAGTGCATTAAATGTGAAAATTGTAAAACCGGCAGTGCAGCATATTTTTGTCCAATGAAAAATGATTTTGTACTGAATGAGGAAGCAACATCACAAGTTATTGAGAAGAGCAGAACAGGATGGAAAAAAGGTCAACCTAATTATGAAGTTCATAGAAGGAAAAGCCGAAAGGAAGTTGAAGTGTGAATGTATGAGGGGATAGATGATTCTATCCCTATTATTTATTGTGAAAGTATAGTAATATATTAAGAACTATTTTGATAAATTATTATACTGTAATATTTTAAAGGAGAATGAATTAAATGCTAACAGGTAAACAACGTAGTTATTTGAGAAGTCTGGCCAACAATATTGATCCAATATTTCAGGTTGGTAAAGGCGGAATTAATGATAATATGGTAAAACAGTTTAATGATGCACTTGAAGCCAGAGAGCTTATTAAAGTTTCGGTGCTTAAGAATTCAGTGGATGATACCAGGGAAGTGTGTAATGAGGCAGCTAATCTTACTGATTCTGAGGTAGTTCAGGTTATTGGAAATAAATTTGTATTATACAAAGAGTCAAAAGAGAATAAAGTTTTAGTACTACCATAAGAAAAAGAGTTTTAATCTCTTTTTCTTATCAAACTTTCAAGTATTTCACTATATATTTGATGTGAATATTTCTTCCAGTTTTCGCAGATAGTACGGCAATCACTTTTTGTGCCAACAGATATTTCTAAATCTATAAGTGAAAAATTGTCTTCACGGACCTGACATTTAACAATAAATTCACTTTCACTTTCTGGTGTGTAGTCTGCTTTCACCAGAGTTTCGGTTTTTATTCTTTTTCTTATATCAGTAATGCTTCTATCAATGCAGTTTTTAATTCCAATTGGTATGTGATTTGTAAAGTAACTCAATGTTTGTTTGCCTGAAGCTGTTATGGAATAATAAGTTTTATTGTCTACAACTTCAGATGACAGATATTCAACATCGCATAACTCATTTAGAAACTGTTGAAAAATAAAATAGTTCATAAATTGATTTTCAAGGATTATTTTTGTAATTTGCAAATTGCTTATTGGCATATTTGCTATATCAATAATATAAAGAAGAATGAGCTTGTTTTCAGCAAGTTCTTTATTGTTTAGCGCACTCATAGTTTACCTCCACCATTCCAAAAATCTACTGGTAATTATTATACCACAGTTTGATTGTTATTAGCTATATTGCCCATGATACTTTTGGAAAAACCTATCCTTTTAAATTTTTACCGGGTGTGCTAATATATATCATAATACTTGAATTGTCATTTAAATGAGGAGTTGGGAATTTGGAGTTTATTAGTGAAATTGAAAATAAATTAAAAGAAATGGGTGCCTCATTAGTTGGATTTTCCAATGTGAGCGATAATCTTCCAGAAAATTTAAAAAAGTTGAATTATGCTATAACAATTGGAATAAGACTCTCTGATTTTATTATTGATGAGATAACAGATAAACCGACCTTTACGTATTTTCATCATTACAGGACTGTAAATGCTCTAATTGATCAGATTACACTTCGAGGACTTCTTATGATACAGGAAAGAGGTTATAAGGTTTTAGCTGTTCCTGCTTCTCAAACTGTCAATGATTCTGAAGATAAATATTCAGGTATTTTTCCTCATAAAACAGCAGCGGTAAAAGCTGGTTTGGGATGGATCGGTAAAAACGGACTTTTTATAAGTTCGCAGTATGGGCCAAGAGTTAGATTAGGAACTATACTGACAGATATGGAGTTACCCTGCAGCAACTCTATTGTTGCTGGACGATGTGATGATTGTAATAGGTGCGTTAAAAGCTGCCCTGCTATGGCTTTAAGCGGCAACTGTTGGTCTGAAGGGTGTAGTAGGGGAGATATCATTGATGCAAAGGCATGCAGCGATTATATGAACTCAAAGTTTAAACATATCGGCAGGGGTTCTGTATGTGGTATATGTATGAAGGTTTGCCCTGGCAGATACCAACAATAAAGATATTTGATATAAAAGAGTTATTGGATTTTATTTAGAGTAATGCATAGGAGATAACACTAAATGAAAAAGGTTCTTTTAATAAATGATAGTAAGCTCCAAAATCAGATCATGAAAGATATGCTAAGCTCGTTTGATTACGAGGTTTGCATTACGGATGAATATAATGCAATAGTTACTGTTCATGACTTTCGTCCGGATTTAATAATTGCCAATTATATTATGAAGGAGACTACTGGTGATCAACTTTTGTCAGTTATAAAGATACAGTACCCTGAAATAAAATGTGTCATATCATCCAGTAATTCTATTGATATTAATGAATTTAACAGAAAGAAAATTAATGCTATAATTAGAACTCCAATAGATAAGAACGAGTTAAAAATGGCTTTAGAGAGTATTGATCCGGATATTTCTAAAAAAGTGGATGATGCTGATAATTATGAAGTAAAAAAATATTGCAGTAAATGTGGGCGCTTTATAGATTTTAATTTGAATGCGGAGAATTTTTTCTGCCAGTATTGTGGTCGACCAATATAGATGGTTGTTGGTAGATTATACGAATAACTGAAATGTTTCTTCGGATTTGTGTATAATTTAATAGTAGAAGCAAAAAATAGGTGAATATCTTGGCAGATTTTACAATATAACAATATAGCCATAAAAACTCACTTGATTTTTTATGTAATATGATTTAGGCTTATATTTGGTTATTTAAATATTAAATTTATTTGTGAGGGGTTTTTGGTATGAATGTTTCACTCGAAAGGATTAAAACCAATCCATTTGCGGATATAAAAAAACAATTTAATTTGTTTGATTTTATCTACATTATTTTTTTTGCAGGAGCTATTTTATGTAAGGCTGTGTTTATGCAGTTCCAGGCGCATATTAGTTTTAGGCCGCTTTTTTCTAAAATTAATATGTTTATGACCCTGTCAAGCATAGGCTTTGTTTTGATACTTTTTTCTATTTTGTTTATTTTTTATTCAAGGAATAAAGTCTTATTTCTTATAGCCAACATATTTTTATCAGTGTTTTTGTTTGCAGATGCAATGTATTTTCGTTATTACAACACAATCATTTCAGTTCCTGTAATATCTAATGCCAGATACTTAGGCGAAGTCGGGGGCAGTGCTGTCAGTTTGCTAAGAAAAAGTGATATTTTATATTTTTTTGATTTGCCTCTGTTTTTATTGTACCCGATAATTTTTAGGAAGAAAGCGCTTAAGAGTTCAATTTTCAGTAGATTGATAATTTCGATAGTTGCATTTGCCTTAGGTGTTACAAGTTTTGCAATTGCCAGAAATCAAAATGATTCGTCCGTTTACGATAATAACTATATGGTAAAGAATTTAGGTATCGGATACTTTCACTACTTTGATACAAAGAGGTTTTTAGCTGAAAACTTAAGGGATAAGAGCTTAAGTAGTCAGGAAAAACAGGATATAAAAGAACATCTGGAAAGAAAGAGCGAAAATTCAAGTGGTAGTAATTACAATGGCATAGCAAAGGGGAAGAATTTAATTGTTGTGCAGGTTGAAGCATTACAGCAGTTTGTTGTTGGATTGAAGATAAATGGAAAAGAAGTAACTCCTAACTTAAACAAGTTGGTTGGTGAAAGTGCATACTTCAATAATATTTATGTACAAGTTGCAGGAGGTAACACTTCTGACGCTGAATTTATGACAAACAACTCATTATATGCGGCAAAGGAAGGTACTGCATATTTTAGATTTGCAACAAATGACTATTATTCATTGCCAAAAGCACTGAAGGATTCGGGTTATAGTTCTTATGCTGCACACGCCTATACGCCTAGCTTTTGGAATAGAACTGAAATGTATAAAGCGATTGGTTTTGATAAGTTCATAAGTTCTAATGATTTTGTAATGGATGAATATATTGGTTGGGGTGGATGGGCATTAAGTGATGATTCATTTTATAGACAGACCTTAGGCGCTATTGACAAAAGCAAGCCATTTTATTCGTTTCTTATAACTCTTTCAAGTCACCATCCATATTCATATTTTGATGATAAGAAAACATTTGATGTTGGAGCGTATGATAAAACTTACCTCGGCAACTACTTGAAAGCTCAAAATTATGCTGATGCTGCTCTTGGGCGTTTTATTGAGAAACTTAAGGAGCAGGGGCTTTATGACAACAGCCTGCTGGTGATTTATGGGGATCACTATGGACTTCCTAAAGCACAGGCAGGGGAAGACTTGATCAAGCTGCTTAATGTAAGTAATAGTAAGCTGGATTGGGGAAAACTTCAAAAGGTGCCGGTGTTTATGCATTGCTCAGGATTGAAAAGCGGGGTTGTTGAAAAAACAGGCGGACAGGTTGATATATATCCTACAATAATGAACCTCATGGGACTAGATCACTATTATGGACTTGGAAAGGATTTATTTAATTGTAACGAAGGATATGCAGTTTTAAGAAACAGTTCGGTTGTAACTGGCGATTTCTTTTATTTCAGTGATGAGAACAAAGTATATGATTTTAAAAGCGGTCAGCAATTGAATAAAGCGTCTTATGATAAAAAAATTGGCGAATATCAGGAAGACTTGAGAATATCTGATTTAATTCTGGAAAAGAATGCTTATGGGAAAATGAAATTCGATAGATAGGTAAAAGTCTGCAAGCCCTTTAAGAGTTTGCAGACTTTTTTGATTTGAGGGATTTGATAAGTAAATGTCCCTGATATTTTATTGAAAAATGCAAACAAGGTGAAATTTACATTTGAAATTTATATATAAATAAATATAATTGAATTATGGGAACCTATGAATGAGAAGAAAAATACCAATAGCTTTATAATAGAATTAGTTAAAAACTAAATTCATAATTCACAGCATTAAGCTGGTGGTGTGGAGCATATCGTTATTACTTGATAAACATTTTTATTAAGTCATTTCATTGGATGAAGGCTACTCTAAATATTCGTTTTTCTTCTATATAGGTTCTGCATTACATAAGTAAAAAATAGCCTTTTTAAAATATCATGTTTCTAGAAAATAATGTATAGAAAGAGGATTTTGGATTGGTTATTATTTCTAATTCTTATAGACGAATGGAGCGATATTAATGACTTCAATATTTAAAGCAAACATTGCAAAAAGTGCAGCAGTAACTGTATTAGCGTTGTCTATATTTTTAACCGGATGTTCAAATAGTCCAAAAGTAGAGAATACTAAAACTCCGGAAGCATCATCTCAACCTTCTGCAATATCAGATGGAAACATAGCTTCTTCTCCAACACCTGCTAAGGTCGAACCTACTCCAGCACCTTCGATTGACCTTCAGGTTGTAAAGCCGGATGAATCAGGTAAGATAATGGTTGTAATGTTCCACAATTTTGTAGAGTCTTTTGAACCATCTAAATATGACAAAGGTGAATATACCACTACATTTGATGCATTCAGGAAGCTTTTACCCAGCCTTTATGAAGAAGGTTACAGGCTAATTAGCATGACTGACTATCTGAGTAATAACATCTCGGTGCCGGCAGGGTGTATACCGATGGTATTTACTTTTGATGATGGTACGCAAGGCCAGTTCAACCTCGTAAATGAAAGTGGCAATCTTGTGGTAAACAAGAACTCAGCAGTAGGTATTATTGAGGAATTTAACAAGACACATCCTGATTTTGGTGTTAGCGGTACTTTCTATGTAAACCTTGGAGATAATACTTTTAATGGAGAAGGTACTTTAGCACAAAGATTAAAATACCTTACTGACAAAGGTTTTGAAATTGGCAATCATACTTATACGCATATAAACCTCAAAGAGGCAAAAGATGCTAATCAGATTCAAAAGGAAATTGGCCTTAACCAAAAGACTATGTATGAACTAATACCGGAGTACAAGATGAATACTTTTTCATTGCCATACGGAGCACCTTCAAAAAATCTAAAAGAATATGTACAAAAAGGTGAGTACGAAGGAACAAAATATGAGAACTTCGGAATAATGGAAGTGGGATGGGATCCAACATATTCGCCTGTAAGCAAATCGTTTAATCCGCTTTCGATTCATCGGGTGAGAGCTTCGGGAATTAATCCTGTAGATGCTGATCTGGCCTGGTGGATTAAAAATCTTTCAAGGGAAGGTCAGTATATTAGCGATGGCAACTCTGATACAGTAACTGTACCTAAGTCCAAGGAAGAAAATGTAGATAATAGTAAGCTCCAAGGGAAAAAAATTGTGGTATATTAGTAATGAATATATAATAATACAGACTATTATGTAGCACTGACCTAAAAAGTCAGTGCTATTTTTCGTGATCAATAAGTACAACATACAAGTTGTCAACATCCCTTTATTAATTTGCTATAACATAATATTTACTAATTATAATAATACATGTTTGTTTTAATTTGCATAATTTACTATATTATAATATAATTAATGTGTATTTCTATTTGTACATTGTTTTATAACAGTATATTGATAGGGAGTGTTTTGAATGACTAAGGTTTGTTCTAGCTTTGATTCCAGTAAAGCCAAAAGAAAAGAACTGACGGATGCAGAGGTAAAAAGAAAAGCAGTAAAGTTGGTTATTTCTCATATGAAAAAGAAGATATCTCAAGAATTTATTGGCTCTGAACATGTGAACGAGTGGATAGGAGATATGGATAAACTGTTGGATAGTTCTGAATTTAACCTTTCGGAGTATATTCAAATGAGAAGAAGCTTGAATGATGTGATTGAGAGAACCATGGATGAAAGCATGCGTTTTAAGCTTAGAGACTCATGGTGTAGTTTTGGTCGCGCACTCGATAAAAAAGTAAAACTATAGGTATTTTAATTTGCAGGTATTTAAACAAGCTCCGTAAAGGGGCTTTGTTTATGTGCAGCTATATGAGTGTGGAAGATTGGTATTCAATTAATGGAGATATGATTCATTGATTGCAACTTAGTGTTTTAAAAGGAAATATTATACATTTAGAGGGAAATGATATATTATATCTTTGGGGCAGAAAATTGCTCTATAACAACATTAAGTTAAGTGAGGTAATAGGCTATGTTTTTAAAGAGGAAAGAGAAAAACACGCATAATGATGTAGTAGCAAAAATAAGAGGAGAAATAATACAAAGTCTTAAGAAAAAGGGAATTAGTTTTTCTGAGATTGATGTGGATTTTAGGCAGGAAAATGTAAGTTTAAAGCTATCAATAAATGAAAAATAGTTTTACTTTGACCATAGAGGATTTTACGCTGCCTTTTCACAAATTTATTAAATAAAAAATAGCTATGACATAATAAATATCAATATGCCATAGCTATTTTAAACCATTCATTACTTCAAATTTTGCGACTTTATAAACTCTCTGCCGCTTTGGATAGCAGCAAGTACTCTTTCTTTAGCAGGACCTCCAGGAAGATTCCTTCCTGATACGCAGGTTTCAAGACTTATTTCTTTATAGACATCTTCACCTATTAAATCAGAAAAGCCCTTAAACTCTTCCATAGTAAGCTCATCAATAGCTTTGTTGTTTCCTATGCAATAAAGCACCATTTTGCCTATTATTTCATGGGCATTTCTAAACGGAATACCTTTTTTTACTAGATAGTCTGCTATGTCGGTGGCATTGGTAAAACCACCTTGTGCCGCCTTGTACATATTTTCTCTTCTTACCTTCATTGTTGCTATCATATTAGTGAAAACAGGTAAACAAAGTTTAACTGTATCAACCGAATCAAAAATGGATTCCTTGTCTTCCTGCATATCCTTGTTGTATGCTAAAGGCAGTGATTTCATAACAGTCAAAAGCCCAATAAGACTTCCATAGACTCTTCCTGTTTTGCCCCTTACAAGCTCTGCTACATCAGGATTTTTTTTCTGAGGCATTATGCTACTGCCGGTACTGTAAGCATCATCCATCTCAACAAACGCGAATTCATGTGAGGACCACATGATAAGCTCTTCACTGAATCTACTGAGGTGCATCATAATAATTGAGAGACATGATGCAAGTTCAATGGCAAAATCTCTATCACTAACTCCATCAAGACTGTTTTCAGTTATATCGTCAAATCCAAGTTCATCTGCAACCATATGCCTGTCAAGAGGATATGTGGTTGATGCAAGTGCCCCAGAGCCGAGCGGCATCACATTAATCCTCTTGTAACAGTCATCGAGTCTACATAAATCGCGCTTGAACATCTGAAAGTATGCCATCATATGATGGGCGAGGGTAATAGGTTGAGCCCTCTGAAGATGGGTATACCCAGGTAGTATTACATCCAGGTTTTTTTCAGATATATCCATCAGCGTATTTTCCAGTGAAACAAGTATTTTTTTAATTTCAATTACTTCGTCCTTAAGATACATTCTGATATCGAGGGCAACCTGATCATTACGGCTTCTGCCGGTATGAAGCCTTTTCCCTACATCGCCGATTCTTGTAATCAGGATCTTTTCTATATTCATATGTATATCTTCAGCGTCTATTTCAAACTCCACCTGACCGTTTTCAATATCCTTTAAAATTTCTTTTAAAGTAGCCTGAATCAAATCAGAGTCTTCCTGAGAAATTATTTTGCATTTTCCAAGCATCTTCGCATGAGCAATACTGCCAAGTATATCCTGCTTATACATGCGGCTGTCAAACCTTATTGATGAATTAAAATCATCAACCGATTTGTCAGTGCTTTTTTCAAATCTACCGCCCCAGAGCTTCATTTTATCACCTTACTTGTTCTTATTTTTTTCTTTCATAAGAGCACTAACTTTCATAGGTAATCCGAAGAGATTGATAAATCCTTCAGCATCTTTTTGGTTGTAAACAGCGTCTCTTCCAAAAGTTGAAAGCTCTTCGCTGTAAAGTGAGTAATCGGATTTTGCACCTGCACTCATAAGATTACCTTTATAAAGCTTCATTCTTACTGTACCTGTCACATTTTCCTGTGTAACATCAACAAAAGCAGATAATGCTTCACGAAGAGGTGTATACCATTGTCCAAAGTATACTAATTCAGCAAATCTTTGAGAAACAATATCTTTGTAGTGAAGTGTATCTCTGTCAAGGCACAATAACTCAAGTTCTCTGTGAGCAGCATAAAGTATAGTACCGCCAGGAGTTTCATAAACGCCTCTCGATTTCATACCAACAAGTCTGTTCTCAACCATGTCAACAATTCCTACACCATTTTCTCCACCAATTTTGTTTAACACAGCGATTAACTCAACTGGGCCATATTCAACACCATTAACCTTTTTAGGAATACCTTTTTCAAAGTATATTTCAACATAAGTAGGCTTGTCTGGAGCCTTCTCAGGGGATACCATAAGTTTTAACAGCTTATCGTATTGCGGTTCGTTCCATGGATCTTCAAGGTCTGAACCTTCGTGGCTCAAGTGCCATAAGTTTCTGTCCATACTGTAGTTGTCTTTTTTGGAAACAGGAATTGGAATATTTCTTGCTTCAGCATATTCAATTGCATCTTCTCTTGATTTGATATCCCATATTCTCCAAGGTGCAATTATCTTAAGGTGTGGTGCCAATGCTTTAACTGTAAGCTCAAATCTAACCTGGTCATTTCCTTTACCTGTTGCACCGTGACAAATGGCAGTTGCGCCTTCTCTTTCAGCTATTTCAACCATTCTTTTTGCTATTATAGGTCTTGCAAAGGATGTACCTAAAAGGTATTTACCCTCGTAGATAGCCCCAGCCTTTAGTGTTGGGAAAATAAAATCCTTAACAAAAACTTCATTTAAGTCTTCAATATAAATTTTGCTTGCACCTGTTTTAATAGCTTTTTCGTTTAATGGATCAAGTTCTTCTCCTTGACCAACATCAGCTGCCATCGCAATAACTTCATAGTCATAGTTTTCTTTAAGCCAGGGAATAATTATCGATGTATCCAATCCTCCTGAATATGCCAGGATTACTTTTTCCTTTTGACTCATATTAATACCTCCTCAAATATGTTAGAATATTTAATAAATATGATTATATATTTTTCTAATAAATATAATGGAATATATTATACAATAAGATGTATAAATATGCAACAAAACATATAATTATTCATATAACAATTGTTTTATATTTTTTTATGGGATGTGGGCAAATGATAATATTAGGAATCGATCCTGGGTTTGCAATAACCGGTTATGGTGTAGTAAAATATGAGGGGAACAAATTTTCGGTTGTTGATTATGGAGCAATTACGACTGAGAGTTCTATGGAGTTTCCGAAGAGGCTGTTGTATCTTCACGATTCTCTTAAGGAATTGATCAGCAGGCATAAACCTGATGCTATTTCAATAGAGGAATTGTTCTTCAATAAAAATATTAAAACGGCACTTACTGTTGGACATGGAAGGGGAGTAGCGGTATTAGCGGCTGCAGAGAGTGGTATAGATGTTTATGAATATACACCTCTTCAGGTAAAACAGTCAGTGGTTGGTTACGGAAGGGCAGAAAAAGCGCAGGTTCAGCAAATGATAAAGGTTATCCTAAACCTTCCTAAAATACCAAAGCCAGATGATGTGGCAGATGCATTGGCTATTGCAATATGCCATGGGCATTCTCACAGGATGGCTGGACTAACTAAATATTGAATTTTTCTTATAGCTTTGTGTTATGAAGTTATACTATAAGAAAAAGCGGGAATTAACCCAGTAGGTTTATGGGTGGTAATATCAGAAGTCTCATTACGAAAAAACGGAGGGAAAACTATTGTTTGCATACATTAGAGGAAAACTTGAATACAAGCATAATGAATATATTGTTGTTGAAGCGAATGGAGTGGGATATAAGATTTACACTTCCTTATCAACAATTCAAAACGTTGAATCGATAGGAAGTGAAGTAAAGATATATACACACCTTTATGTGCGTGAAGATATTATGAGCCTTTACGGTTTTTTGACTCAAGAGGAGATGGGAATGTTTGAGCTGCTTTTGGGGGTTTCAGGCGTTGGGCCTAAGGCTGCTATTTCTGTAATATCTTCTATGTCGCCATCTAAATTTGGCCTTTCGGTTATTACTGATGACTATAAGTCACTTACGAAAGCTCAGGGAATTGGCAACAAAATGGCGCAGAGGATAATTCTCGAGCTTAAGGATAAGATAGATAAAACAGATATGGTTACTTCTTTTAATGGCAAGGATGGAGCTATACCTGCAAATAATGACAACTCAAGAGTTTCAGAAGCAATAAGTGCGCTGGTTGTTTTGGGTTATACTGCTACTGAAGCTAGTAAGGCTGTAGCTTCAGTATATTCAGATGATATGGATCTGGAATGTATTATAAAGAGTGCGCTTAAAGGGCTTGCCAGAAGTTAAGGTTTCTATTTGATTTTCCTTTAGAGAAGCAGGTAAAGGTAGTTTTGTTCGGATTTAAGGAATTTTGCGGAGCAAAAATCCTAAAATCGAGAGGGGCTAAATGCCCCCGAGATTTTGATTAAGTTTTGGAGGAAAATAATATGGAAGATAGACTTATAGGTTGTAATGTAAATGAAGAAGATGTTGATGAATCAAGTCTTAGACCAAGAAGGCTAAATGAATATATTGGCCAGAAAAAAGTTAAGGAAAATCTGGTCGTATTTATAGAAGCAGCAAAGAAGAGGAAGGAAGCCCTAGACCATGTATTGCTATACGGTCCTCCAGGATTGGGAAAAACAACGCTTGCCAGTATAATAGCTTCAGAGCTTGGAGTAAATATAAGGATTACATCCGGTCCGGCAATTGAAAAGCCTGGGGATCTTGCTGCAATATTGACCAACCTGGGAAATTATGATGTACTGTTTATAGATGAAATACACAGACTTAATAGGAGTGTTGAAGAAATATTATATCCGGCTATGGAGGATTATGCCCTGGACATTATCATCGGCAAGGGGCCAAGTGCAAGATCTATAAGACTGGATTTGCCCAAGTTTACCCTGATAGGGGCTACTACAAGGGCAGGACTTTTAACTTCTCCACTTAGAGATAGGTTTGGAGTTATAAACAAACTTGAAATGTATACTCCGAAAGAGCTAAAGGCTATAGTAGAAAGGTCTGCAGGAATATTATCCATAGGAATAGAAGAAGATGCGTCCGAAGAGATAGCAAGACGCTCAAGAGGTACTCCTAGAATTGCAAACAGAATTTTAAAAAGGGTGAGGGATTTTGCTCAGGTAAAAGGAGAAGGGCTGATTACAAAAGAGATTGCAAGTATGAGCCTTGATGCTCTTGAGATTGATCCTATTGGTTTGGACGGTGTGGATAGGAGTTTGCTTATGAGTATTATAGATAAATTTGCTGGAGGGCCTGTAGGCTTGGATACCTTAGCTGCTACTACAGGAGAGGAAACAAATACAATTGAAGATGTATATGAGCCATATCTGCTTCAACTTGGTTTTATCAATAAAACTCCAAGAGGAAGAGTCGCAACAAAACTTGCATATGATCACTTTGGCTTAAGATATGAATAAGTAGGAAGGTGTAAATATTATGAAACTGTTACTTCATATGTGCTGCGGGCCTTGTGCAGTTTATCCTGTAAGTGTAATACGTGAAGAAGGTATAGAATTTGAAGGCCTGTTTTTTAATCCTAATATTCATCCCAAGGAGGAGTTACTAAGAAGAAAGGAAAATGTAGAGAAGCTAGCTGCTATTAAGGATATAAAAGTAAATTACAATGATGAATTCAGGCAAAAAGATTGGGAGAATTATGACAACACCAATATTAGCAGATGCAATATGTGCTATACTACAAGAATTGAGGAAGCAGCAAAAACAGCTGCAATAAAAGGGTTTAATGCTTTTTCTACCACACTTTTGGTGAGTCCTTACCAAAATCATGATTTAATCAAGATGTTAGGTGAAAAATATGCTTTAGAGTATGGTGTTGAATTCTATTACAAAGATTTTAGACCGGGTTTCCGAAAGGGGCAACAGGAAGCAAAAGATATTGGATTATATCGCCAGAAATACTGTGGATGTATCATATCTCTTTCTGAGTCAAACGGTAATAAAAAATAGGGACCTGATGGTATTTTTGTAACTACTGGGACACAGCAACTAAAGCTGTTTTTTAAATATAGATATTTAGAGCAAAAATCATTGATTTTTTTCCCAATATATGATACCTTATATATGGGAGATTATAGTTTTTTTCACTGTTTTGATTATGGGTAAGGGAGTTAAAATGTATGTTGTTTCCGTTTATTAAAAACAATTATCTAAGCATCGATGTAGGCTTTAGAAATATTAAAGTGGTGGAGGTCGCAGTTAATAGGAGCAATGAGGTTTATATAAAAAATTTTGGTATTGCTTCTACTCCACTAAATTGTATCAAAAATGGTGTTATAAAAAACGTAGATGCAGTTTCAAGTGAGATCAGTAGGATAATTAGAGAGAACAATATGAAGGTAAAAAAGTCCAAGATTGTTATGTCGGGGACTAGTATAATATCCCGTGTTTTTTTAGTTGATAAGGTTTCTGACCAAGATCTGGATGCTGTGGTCAACAGTGCAATAGGTAAAAATATGCCTATAAATCTTGAAGAACATAAAATTGACTATAAGGTTTTGCAAGAATTAAAGGAAAATGGCCAGGATAAGCTTAAAATATTTGTTACTGCCGTGAGAAAGAATATAATAAACAGTTACATAGATGTTCTTTTCGAATTGGGTTTGAAGCCTATTTCAGTTGATATACCAGCCAATAGTACAGCAAAATTTTTTAACAGAGATATAAAGGTTAATATAGATAATGTAAAATTTGTTAATCCAAATAAGGGATTAAATAAGGATGCTTTTGCTGTTATTGACTTTGGTTCTGAAACTACAATAATTAATATATTGAGAAATAGAATTCTAGAGTTTAACAAGGTTATACTAACTGGTAGCTCTAATATGGATGAGGCCATTTCGACAGCAGCTAAAAAGTCTATAATGGATGCTGAAAGATTGAAAAAAATGTATGGTATATCTATGCCGCCTGCTTTCGATGGATCAGAGGAGCATATTAAGGTTTATAAAACATTGAAAGATATGGTTGACAAGCTTATAAACCAGATTTATATGTGTTTGACTTTCTATGAAGCAAGGTGTTATGGGGTTAAGGTTGGCAAGATATTTATCATAGGTGGAGGATCGCTGCTTAAAGGCTTAAGTGACTATATGGAACAGGCGCTCCAAATTCCGGTTTATCCCGTAGGACTACTTGATATTGATGGAATTGATATAAACAGAAATCTCAATAGTGAAAAGCTGAACTTTTTGGTTAACGCTGTAGGAATTACATTATAATTCATTAGTTTTTAATGCAAATATTTTTCTTATAGAATAGTAGAAGAAAGCTTAAATTTATGAGCTTTCTTTTATTTTTTGAGAAATTTCAGTGCAAATGTTCAAAATCGATAGACTAAATGCCTTTGTTTTTTTGTATCATTAAGTAATCCCTAGGTTACATTAAATATGTTAAGATTTTTTACTTTTATTACAATTCTATTACAAATTTATTACTTTCCGCTTATTATGACAGGAAAACAGCAGTATATGTCGAAGATACTATTTATAGATAGTATTTTGTCTAAGTACTATTTTGTAGCTCCATAATATTACTAAAGAGAAATTTATCGAGGTGTCAGCTATGAAAAAATTGGTCTGTATTTATTTAATGCTATTTACTTTTCTTATTACCGGTATTAGTACATATGCACAAGACTTATTGCTGAAGTATGATGGTTCGACACATAGTTATAAAGGGAATATATTCAAACTGATGGTAAATGGAGAGACTGTTACTTCAGATATTCCCCCTATAATTATTAATGGCCGTTCTTTGGTTCCGGTTAGGGCAGTGTTTGAGAAGCTTGGGGCGACTGTATCCTGGGATTCAAAAAGCCAGAAAGTTACCGTGGCGTACAGCGGTAATAATGTTGAACTCAAGATAAATGATAGTTATGCTCTGATAAATGGTATCAAGAGTAAAATGGAGGTTCCTGCCAAAGTAATTAATGATAGGACAATGGTACCCTTGCGCTTTGTTGGGGAACAGTTAAATATGGAAGTTGCTTGGGACGCCAATAAGGGTGAGATTGCTGTTAATAGCAAAAAAACATCTGAATTGTCCAGACTGAATAATATAAATTATATTAAGGGAAAAAGTGGGCAAAGTGTTACTATAGATTTGGATAAATTCCAAAATTATAGAATAATGAGGTTACCTTCACCTGACAGGGTTATAGTTGATTTTACTAATACAAAGGTTGTGAGTGAAAAACAAAGTATTGTCGTAAACGAGGAACTCTTAAAAACTGTCAAATGCAGTCAATTTGAAGGTAACACTGCACGCGTGGTTTTGGAATTGGAAGGTCAGCCCCAGTATCAGGTAACGGAAAATAAAAATCAATTATTGCTTAACATACAAAAGGGAGTACCTTCAACAAGCTCGGGTAATACTGGAACTCAGCTGCCTGCAGATGGAGTTGTTGTTCCTGCTGATAATCAATTGAGTGTTAAGCACATTGATAAAACCGAATATGAAGCAGTAGTAATCGGGGTTAAGGACTGTACTGGTTACAAAGCATTTAAACTTTCTACCCCTGATAGAATTGTAATTGATTTACCAAAAGCAATAGCTTCAAAGGAGCAGCAAACTATAGATATAGATAGTGCATTGATTAAGTCAGTTAGATATGCTGGAAAAGACGCAGACGGTGCAAGAGTTGTTATAGATACAAAGACGGCTCTTCAGTATAAGCTGGTTGAAAGTAACGGGTCTCTTATAGCATATGTTGCAAAGAGTATTGATTTAATTTCATCTACAACATCAAGAGGTGAAGTAGATAGGGCAGAAGAAAATAAACTTAGCGTAAGTTATAAGAATGAAGAAAACCATGAAAAAGTAAAAATGTCTTTAAATGACTACTCTGGTTACAACATTATAAAGCAGTTGGAACTTAATCGTATTGTTATTGATTTTCCTAATTCATCTGCACCAAGTATCGAACAGAAAATAAATATAAAAAGCAGTCAGATAGAGAATATAAGGTATGCTGGTGTGAATAATTCATCGTCGAGAGTAATTATTCAGCTAATTGCTCAGTGCCAATATGTTGTTGTTGAAGAAGCTGGAGCGCTTACAATAAATATAATTCCAAGCGTTACGGGGGACGTTTCCCAAACCGATGACGACCAAACTAGTGCAACCACCAAAGTAACTCCAAAACCAACAGTAGTTGTTACACCAAAATCAACAATGACTGTTACACCAACACCAACAGCTATAGTAACTGCAAAACCAATCAACACAGGTAGTGAAGATTCAATAAAAATTGAATATAACTATAGTGAGGGCACTGAAAAGGTTATAATATGGGCAAAAGATTGTAAAAGCTATAATATATGGAGGATTACAGGACCTGACAGAATTGTTCTGGATATCCCTAATTATAAAGCAGGCAAGGAACAGAAGTTAGATATATCCAGCAGTAATATTAGTTCAATAAGGTCAGCGCAATTTGAGGAGACTACTGCGCGAGTTGTAATTGATGTAATCGGTCAACCACAATACAAAGCTGTCAAGTCAGATGAGCAGATTGTACTTACAATAGAAAAACCTTTATATAAAAATATTACTTACAGCAATAGCGGCGACAGAGTATACTTCACACTGAATGGAGCTAAACTTACTGAAGGTGGAGAGGAACTTAAAAAGTTATATACTGATAAGTATGATTATGACAACAGACTGTACACTGTAACATTTCCAAGTGAGCTTGCAGATTTAGGAAGTGGCATTATAGATATAAACGACAATATTGTTAATGATGTTAATGTAGAAACTAATGCTGACACGAAACAAACCACTTTAGTGTTCAGTACAAAGGAAAGATTCAATTATGAAATAATAACGAGGGCTTCTGAAAATAACACTACAATAACTCTTTTAAAGGAAATATCAAATAAAGACCAACTTGTTGTTATAGATGCTGGTCATGGTGGTAGTGACCCTGGTGCCTCATATGGGGGAGTATACGAGAAGGATCTGAACCTTGATATTGCAAAAAGGCTTAATAAACTGCTTGAGAGCAAGGGTATCAAGACATATATGACGAGAGAGGATGATAGTTTTGTAGGCCTTTATGAAAGAGCATATATAGCAAACAATATGAATGCAACTCTATTCATAAGTATTCATAACAATGCTTATCATTCGAAGTATAAAGGCACTGAGACTTTATATTATCCGTCAAGTGCAGATAGTACAGGTTTTTCCGGCAAGAGGTTTGCAGAGTTGATTCAAAATGAAATGGTAAATGATTTAGGCACATATGATAGAGGAATTGTTGAAAGACCGAATCTAGTGGTGCTAAAAGCAACGAAGATGCCTGCAGCACTTGCGGAGGTTGCATTCTTAACAAATAGCGGAGATTTGGCAAAACTAAAGTCTGAAGAATTCAGACAAAAAGCGGCACAAGCGCTTTGTGATGCAATACTTCAATCTCTTGAGGAAGTTAAATAGATTAGAAGCAAATAAGGCTAGAGGGTGAAATTATAGCCGAAGTTATATATTTAGCATTCCTATGTTAATTTTAAAGAGCTAGGGTCAGAGAGTGGTCAAACGCCACTCTCTTTTTATGAAGTCGTAATTCCTATAGTGTTCGAGTTCTAGGACATAATGTGCATAACAAATACTGGCATTAATTGCTGTTTTGTGCTATTATTATATATTGTAAATAACGGGGACAAAATGAATTTAAATTAATAGATAGATAAAATGAAAGGTTGTGTTAAAATGGCTGTACTTGTAACTGGTGGAGCAGGCTATATTGGAAGTCATACTGTTGCAGAGCTTCTAGAAAGGAATGAAGAAGTAATAATTGTTGATAATCTTGAAAAGGGTCATAAGCCTGCTGTTCTTGGAGGAAAACTTATAGTTGGAGACCTGAGGGACAAGGAATTTATAAAAAATGTATTTCTGCAAAATGATATAGAAGCAGTTATACACTTTGCTGCTTATATTGAAGTTGGTGAAAGTGTTACAGACCCACTAAAATATTATAATAACAATGTTGCGGTTACTTTAAATTTACTTACCGCTATGAAGGAAGCGGGAGTAAAAAAAGTAGTATTTTCTTCAACTGCTGCTACTTATGGTGAACCTGAAAATATTCCAATACTTGAGACAGATAGGACATTCCCAACGAATCCATATGGAGAAACAAAGCTGTCTGTTGAAAAAGCTTTAAAATGGTCTGATGGGGCATATGGTATCAAGCATGTTATATTAAGGTATTTTAATGCCTGTGGAGCGCATATAAGCGGTAATATTGGAGAAGATCATAGTCCCGAATCACATCTTATACCGCTGATTATTCAGGCTGCTATGGGTAAAAGGGACTCAATCAAGATGTTTGGAAATGACTATAATACTCCCGATGGAACTTGCGTAAGGGATTATATACATGTATCAGATCTGGCACAGGCACATTATCTTGCTTTACAGAAACTCAGGAATGAAGATAAAAGTGATATATACAACCTTGGAAATGGAAAAGGTTTTTCGGTTAAGGAAGTAGTTGATGTAGTAAGGAAGGTTACTGGTAAGAGTATCACTGCTGTTGATGCGCCGAGACGTCCTGGCGACCCTGCTATATTGGTAGCATCTTCAGAAAAAATCAAGAAGGAATTGAACTGGAAGCCTAGGATGAATGATCTGGAGACAATAGTAAGTACGGCATGGGAATGGCATAGTAAACATCCAAATGGATATAATGACAAGTAAACGAGCAGATTATATGAATTATTAGAAAAAATTACCTAAAGAATTATAAAATTCTTCATATCTGTCTATACTTACAGTAAAATTAAAATTTTACAGTGAGGAGCATCAGATATGAAGAATTTTTTATGCTTTTTGTTAATTTCAGGAGTATTACTCTTTTCAGGGTGCCAGAACCCTTTAGAAGGAATTGATGATGTACAAACGCGCTTACAAAGTATAAAGACATCAAGCGAACAACAAAATACAGCAAATGCAGATAAAGACGAAGTTACTGTGCACAATGCAAATATAACCGAAAGTAATTCTGATATAAGCGAAGACAATTCAAATAGAAATGTTGAAGTCAGAACAAATATCAAACAAACGCCTAATACTCAAGAGAGCAGAGATATAAATAATAACGCCAGCAGCGGGAAAACAACAGTTGGCACATTGTCTGTAACTGCTTATTATAAAGATGCTGATGGTTCTTTAATACCTGTTACAAGGGATATAGCAAAAGAAGAAGGTATTGCTAAAGCGGCACTAAGATCTATGATTGACAATGAAGTAAATAGAGAAGCGTTAAAATCAATAGGTTTATATCCGATACTTCCAGAAGGTACTGAGATATTGGGCATAAGTATAAAAGAAGGTATTGCTGTAATTGATTTTAACAGCAAGTTGTTGAATTATAAGACTGAACTGGAAGAGCGGAACATTTTTGCAGGTATAGTGTATTCGCTTACCGAGTTTAAAACAATAAAAGGTGTTAGGATTCTGATAAACGGTTATGAGAAAGAAAAACTTAAGTACTCGGGAAACATTTCCGGTAACCTTGGAAGAGATAATATCCTTATAAATTCCGAAAAATTAAATGCTGAAAGTAAGATTATGAAACTTGACATATATTTGTTTAAATATTTGAATGATAAGTACGAATATATACTGCCTGTTTCAATGGAATATATAGGTGTAAATGAAGATATGCTTCCTGAGGAAATTGTTAGATCATTATCAAGAAAGCCGGAAACTGATCGCCTATTTACTCAAATGCCAGAAAATGTTGAGCTTGTTGACTGTAGTATAAAGGATAAATTGCTTACTTTGGATTTCAACAAAAAAATTAAAGATTATGGTGGAAATGCAAGAGAAGAGGGACTATTAAAACAGATTCTTTATTCAATGAAGCAAATAAACGGAGTAGAGAAAGTTAGAATTCTAATAGAAGGTGAAAAAGATGACCTTCCTGAAGGCACAGATATCTCAAAGGATTTATTATTACCTGCGAAAATAAACAAAGCAAACTAAAAAACTTTAGCAATAATTACATAAATAAGTTGAAATCATTATTTGTTTTAGATAGTATATTACTTAGAATAAAAAATGTAAACGAAGGGTTGGGGACCATATTGAGAATTGACGGAAGGGAAAAGTCGAACCTTAGGAAAGTAAAGATTACGAGGAATTACATAAAACATGCAGAGGGTTCTGTCTTAATTGAGATGGGGGATACAAAAGTTATTTGCACTGCATCGGTTGATGATAAGGTTCCGCCTTTTAAGAAGAATTCAGGAGAAGGCTGGGTTACTGCAGAATACTCTATGCTTCCGAGATCTACAGGGGTTAGAAATCAGAGGGATATTAGCAAATTAAAGCTCAATGGAAGAAGTCAGGAAATACAAAGGCTTATCGGAAGAGCATTGAGATCTGTAGTAAATTTCCATGCTTTAGGCGAAAGGGCTATAATAATCGACTGTGACGTTATACAGGCCGATGGGGGAACTAGAACTGCTTCTATAACAGGAGCTTTTGTTGCCATGGTAGATGCCTGCAAAAAGCTTGTTGAAGATGGGGTCATTGAAAAAATACCCATAACTGATATGGTTGCAGCTGTTAGTGTTGGAATTATCGGTGATGAAGAAATGCTTGATTTGTGTTATGGAGAGGATTCCAATGCTGTTGTGGATATGAATGTAGTTATGACATCCTCAGGCGAATTTATTGAAGTTCAGGCTACTGGAGAGCAGTCTCCATTTCGAAGGGACCAGCTAAATAAGTTGCTTGACCTTGCAGAGGTTGGGATAAAAGAACTGATCAGTATACAGAAAGATGTTTTGGGTCAGGTGTCAAATGAAATTGGGAGAGTCACAAAAGATGAAAAAGTTTATAGTAGCGACAAAGAATAAGGGTAAACTAAGGGAAATAGAAGAAATATTAAGTGGTATGAACCTTGAAGTTGTTTCGATGGAACAGGTTGGTATAGATGAAGATATAGAAGAGTATGGCAGCACTTTTGAAGAAAACGCTCTCATTAAAGCTCGTGAAGTACATAAGATTACGGGTGAACTTGTTATGGCTGATGATTCTGGTCTTGAGGTAGATGCTTTAAGCGGTGCTCCAGGCATTTATTCTTCAAGGTTTGCGGGTGAAGGTGCAAGTGATGCGGACAGAAATAACAAACTGCTTGAATTATTAAAGGATGTACCCTTTGAAAATAGAAAAGCGAGATTTGTTTGTGCCATAGCTGTTATACTTCCAGATGGAAATCACTTTACGGTGAGGGGAACTTTTGAAGGGTTTATCGGAATTGAGCCTGTTGGAGCAAATGGTTTTGGATATGATCCTCTTTTCTTTTTGCCTGAGTACAATAAAACTGCAGCACAACTGGAGGCTGCAAAAAAGCATGAAATAAGTCATAGAGGCAAGGCACTTAATCTAATGCTTGCTGAGTTGAGAGAACGGTTAATACAATAGGATAATAATCCTAAAAAAATATTTAAAAATAGTGTTGACAAAATGTAATGATGTTTGTATAATATAAAAAGTCGGCGGTGCGGTTAACGCATACAATACGACTTTAATGCGGGTGTAGTTCAATGGTAGAACATCAGCCTTCCAAGCTGATTGCGTGGGTTCGATTCCCATCACCCGCTCCAAAAAAACTTTATATATCTGCCTGTAGCTCAGTTGGATAGAGCAACGGACTTCTAATCCGTTGGCCGGACGTTCGAGTCGTCTCAGGCAGGCCACTTAAAAGCCCAGAATAGTAAATGTTCTGGGCTTTTGTTATATCTTGAATTTAGTTTACGTAAAAATATTAATCCCGCCATGTAATTCCGTTCCGGTTATATACTTTAGTAACCAAATCCTATAATTAGAAAAACTCAAAAAACATGACAAACTGCTGAAAAGTTGTGACAAACTGCTATGCATTATCATGATATAATTTCCGTGTATAATGATGCAATGCTACTACATTTTTCGTGCAAAAATTTTCATTCTAAAATCAGGCTTTAGCTAAATCATGTAATTGGATACATTAGTACACAAGTAAAACATAAATAAAAATTCAGGGGGGCTATATGAATTTCAATACAAGTTGACAAAATTCACAAATCTTATGTTAATTCAAAATTTTGTACGTGGGGGGATTACTATAATATGAAGAGAAGATTAGATATTAATAAAATTATTTTTTTTGTATTTACTATAATAATGGCAATATATTGTTTTTGTGGAATTAGTTATGCAGAAGATATTTCTGTCAAGGTTTCTATAAATGGAGATGCATCATACACAAATGATAGAAGTGTATCTGTGGCATATAGTATTTCAGGAGGTACCGGGCCATATACAATTTCAATGTCTCAAGGTGAAAATGTGGTCCAAATAAATGATAGTGGTGCTAGCGGTAAATATTTATTCACATTGACAGATTCAAATGGTTATAAAACAATTGTGGTGGATGTTGCCGACTCGAAAAGTACCCTGGGTTCCGGTTCCGACTCAATTACTCTTGATAATGAAGCACCTGTCACAACTGCATCGATTTCCGGATATAATGGAAAACATGATGACTGGTATGGCTCACAAGTGTTTGTAAGTCTGAATGCAAAAGATAGTGGTTGCGGTGTAGATAGTACGTATTACAAATTTGATAGTGAAACCAACTGGAATTATTATTATGGAGGATTTACAACTCAACTAAGTGAAGGGAAGCATAAACTCTACTACTATTCTAAGGACAGTTTGTTTAATGAAGAGTACGAAAAGAGTACATCAATTAATATCGACAAGACTCCTCCTCAAATAACAGCGATAACTCCAAAAGGTGCTGTTCTTTCTGAACCGACATGTACTGTAGAAGTTACGGTAGGTGATGTTGCCTCAGGTTTATATTCTGTCAATATTGGAGAAGCAGCAGGATGGCTTTCAAACGGAAGGTATGTAAGAACTGTACAGCTTGTACCTGGTAATAATACTATAAAGGTAAAGGCAGTTGACAATGTGGGTAATACTTCTACTGATTCTACTACCGTAGTTTATGATCCAAAACCTGAAATTCAAATTAATCGCCCGGTTGATAATGCTACAGTGTACACTGAAAAAGTTAATTTAGGATGTTCTCTGAGTGATCTGGGCGGAAATCTGGCATCTTATACAGTTATTAACGGTTCCTACACTAAAACGGTACCTATTACATCAGGATACGCTTATACTGTTAGTGAAGATATTCCACTGACAAGAGGAAAAAATGAAATCAAAATCATTGCAACTGACAGCAATTCAAGTACAAGCGAGAAAAAGATAACCGTTATCTGGAAAAAAAGATGGACTGTAATTGCTTATATGGCAGGAGATAATACTTTATCGGGCAATTTGATGTCTGACATTGAAGAAATGAGGGGAGCTGGTGACAGTGCCAATTATGATGTTATAGCGGCATATGATGGAAGTGGCAAAGCTGATTCTGCGTGCTATAAAGTAACCTCACAGAGCCTGAGTTCCTCTAAAATACCATTGAGGAATGTATTTGCAAATCCCGTTAGTGATAACGAGTTGAATACTGGAGATATGGAAACACTTAGTGATTTTATAAAATACTCAATTACAAATTATCCTTCTGATCAATACTTCCTTTTATTAAGTTCACACGGATACGGCTGGCAATCAATCTGTCAGGACGATACCCAAGGTACGGGCTTTCATCTGCAAAAACTGAAAGTTGCACTTTCAGGTTATAAGTTTGATGTTACACTTATGGATGCTTGTCTGATGTCTATGATTGAAGTTTCTTATCAGTTAAACGGTATTACAGACTATCTGGTTGCCTCCGAAAATAACATAGCGGGTGGAGGTAATGATTTTACTACACTTCTGAGGAACCTTGGCAATAATTATTCTTCAGGAAGTAATTCAGATGATAGGAACTTTGCATCAAATATTGTTGATATTTATAGAAATCAATATCAATCTGAGACACAGAAACAGAGAAGCCTTATTGCTATGGATATAAGTAAATTATCGAATGTGACTACTCCTATTGATAATTTAGCAAGCTGTCTTTTAAATAAAGATTTCTATTCAAAACACTATAAAGAAATTAATAAAGCAAAGGAAGAGGCATTGAGGATTCCTTCACTATGGGATTTATCAACTACACCCCCATCTTTACCCCAGGCATCCGAATTTGGAGATGTATTCAGTTTTGCTTATAAGTTAAAAAACAGCATTAGTGATCCTGATTTGGTCAGCAGGGCACAAAGTGTAATGGACAGCATAGATGCCAGAAATAGTACATTGATAATAAATGAGTGGCATAATATACCGACTACTGTTCCTGCACCGGTTACAGAAAACTTGCCGCACGGGTTATCGATTTATCTTCCTATGTATCCTGAAAATTATGACCTCAGATATAATGATCTTGATATGTCAAAGCAGCATTTATTATGGCCGGCATTTATTAAAAAAGACATAACTCCACCTGAGTTTGTTTCCCAATTCAATCCAGGCACAAATACAAATTTATCAAATTTGTGCAAACTTGAGTACAGGGTTAGAGATACATATTCAACGGCTAATTGTACCATTCGTGCTTCCATAGTGGATTCTTCCAACAAAGAGAGAAGTGTGATCAAAAACTGGGAGAGTGTAACTCAAAATCCCGATATCTCATCTCCTTTGCATGAAATAACCTTTTATGCTACCGAATTAATTGGGGGCAGCAGATATTTGCTTCCAAACGGCAGCTATAAGCTTGTTGTACAAATAAAGGATGCTGGTGATAACGAATATAAAGAGTCTTATGATTTCGAAGTCAAGATACCTAAAAAGGATCTTCTATGTACCGTTGAAACTCCGAAAAATAGTTTGAATCAATCCATTTCGGTTCCTGATGCGGATATAGCTTTTATATTTGTCAACCCTTCATCACCTTTGAACAATTTAATTGTAGCTAAAGGAAAAAGCAATAGTAATATGCAGATACCTAAAGTAACTACATTTTCATTAAGCGTGAGTAAAAAGGGTTACGAAAGCATATCAAGAGATATAACTGTACAGGATACATCGACAGGTATTCTGAGTACTAGCTTTAGACCGATACTTCCTGGTGAAGCAGGATTTGTAGAGGATTTTAAAAATGTTGACAGCGATAGCGATGGTATACCTGATTTTTGGGAATATAAGTATTGGAAGTCGTGGAAGAATACTCCTGCAAGTTGCGACTTAAGCAAAAACGACAGTGCTGATGATTTGGATAAGCTGTATTCAAATCCTCAAAGGAGGACCAAACTTGGTGATGGATTAACCAATAAGGAAGAATATGATCTTCAGACTTACTTTGCAGATCTGGATCCAGGTCAGATTGATCTTTTAATGGAAGTTGATTATATAGAGACCAGACCACTTGCTGTAAATGGCACTACGCGCAATTATGTACCCAAAGCTGAGGCCATCAATACAATGAAAGATTCTATTGAAAAAGAGGGTATTAAAGTTCATTTCAGTTCTGAGGGTAAGAAAATTGTTGTTTCAAATTATACAGACAAACCAGAGGCTTCTGTGGATGAACTGAAAAGCCTGCTTTCTCAGAATCTTGGAACATATACCTATAGCAATTCGGACAAGGATACAGATATTATTCATGCCATATTTGCACCCGGATGGACTAAAATTACGGGATTATCCAATACTGATTCAAAAAGTATGGCGGGATTATATTTGGGAGAAGAAAAAGGATTGTTCGTCTTTGATCTACAAACCAAATGTATTGTCAACAACAGAGTAGAAGTAATCACTGCGGAAGCTGATAAAAAGATGGCTTTAGATAAGCATGAAGGTTACATACTTGCTCACGAAATTGGACATGCACTATCATTAAACGATAGGGATACGGGAGTAAATGATGAAATAATGTATCGGCAGTTGTCTGATAAAACACTATCTATTAGCGGAATCAGGAAATTTACTGATAAAGATATTGAAGATATGAAATTTGCACCATTATTCGGACTTTCAGGGTATTTTGCAGATATGGTTAAATACAAGCCGATAGTTTTCTATAAAGAATTATTGCCATATCGTGGAGTAGGTCCATATACCATAGATGTTTATATTCAGGACCTTGATTCTCATCAGGCTGGTAATAACGGTCGAAAATTGTACTATACTACAGATGATGTTGAAGGTACTGGCAGTATAACATGGCATTCTGTAAATATGACCTATACAGATGATCCGGATGTTTACGGTGATGAGTTTGACTATAGTGCTTCCATACCGGATATGCCTGAAGGAACAGTTATACACTATTATATTGAAGCTACAGATGAAGACGGTAACAGAACAACATCTCCGGAAAGTGACCTGACATCGGGGCCGCCTGCTGAGTTATACTCATTTACAGTTGATAAAACAGGTCCTGAGTTTACAATACTTTCTGCAAAGCCAAATCCATTTTCTCCAGGCAACGATGGTGTGAAAGACTCTATAGTTATTGAAACAGCAGTGTTTGATAAAACGGACCTTGTTGATAATCTTTTGTTTGAAATAGTTGATTCCAATGGAGTTACTATAACAAAATGGGGGCCTGAGGATGATTTTCCTGCAAAGGGAACTAAAAGAATAGTCTGGAATGGAGACGGGGCAACTGATGGTAAATACACTTTCAGAGTGACAGGTTCGGATCAGGCTTATAATAATGGGTCCAAGACCTTTGAAATAATCGTAGACAAAACAGCACCAACAATTACAAAAACATCAATATCTGCTAATACAATCAATATTGATACCGAGTCAATAGAAATTAAGGGAGAAGTATCAGAAAGCTTATCTTCTTCAGTTCTTTTGAACATATTTATTGAGGGTGGAAATGTTGTGAAGCAGGTCAGTGTTAATAACCCAACACCTGGTTCAGCAGCTACATTTACACTTAAACTACTGAAAGAAGAGTTTAAAGATGATGGAGACTTTACTGTCAAAATAATGGCTGAAGATGAGGCGGGCAATAAGAGCCAGATAGTGAACGCCGGAACACTCAAAGTAGACAGAAATTCTCCCCAGATGAAAAGTCTTTATGTGGACAAAAAAAGATTTGTTCCGGAAACTCCACTAAGCCAGAGCACTACTGTTTACTATGAATTGACAGAGCCTGCATATGTTGATATAACAATTAAAGATGTAGCAGGAAATGTAGTTTTAAGGAATAACAGCACCGGGATATTGAAGGATAAAGGTTCTTTTGCATGGGATGGAAAAAATGATAAAGGACAATATGTATCAGATGGTTCTTATATGTTCCATTTTGTTGTCAATGATGCTGCCGGAAATAAGGTTGAAGACGGGATCGGAGTTATAAAAAATCAGATAACGGCAAATATCGGTTTCCCCGAAAATAATGCTGTTATTGGTGGAATAGTAAGTATCAAGGGTACTGCACTTGATCCAATAATAAACGACAAAATTGATTTTAATAGCTACTCACTTTGGTATACAACCGGAAAAGTTGATGTACCGACAAACCCTCTTAATCTGTCAACTAACTGGAAACCAATATCTGTACCTGCTGCTTACAGGAGTCCTGCGAACCTTAACGATGCACTTTGCAATATTTCAGTAAGATCAATTCTGAGTTCACAGCTTGGGCTTTGGGATACAACTGGATTGAGTGGAGATTATACAATACTTTTAGTAGCATCAGATACAACAACAAACTGGTCGGCAGCAATAAGCCATGTAACAATAGATCAGACTATTTCCAAGACAGACAGTCCAGTATTGGTGAATTTTGGAACGACACCTTCGGGAAGCTTTGACATTACAAAAGCAGAAGATTTTTTAATGTTGGAATATGATCTAACTATTAAAAATGCTGACATATCAATTGATATTTTTAAAGCTAAGGATGTGTCAACCGGAACTTATGACAAGAACGTATTTCACAAGGATTACAAAAATCAGACTGTAGGAAACGGTAAAACTATTTTGTGGTTAGATGAATCAGGCTGGAAAAACATTGAGGGCGGTGACTATTTTATAGAGATAACCGCAACAGATATTGACGGTATGGGAGTATCAAAAGTCAATGCAAATCTGAAAGTCAGCAAGGGATTTGTTGAGCCGATAAAGATAAAATCCTTCGTAATATCCGATCCGGTAGCTTCACCGGTTATTACTCCGGGGAAAAAGGTTACAATGTCTTATACAATGTCACGTGCTGCTAAATCCGGAAGTATAAAGATATACGACAATAAAGGTATTGAACTGGATAGCTTGATTTTAAGTGCCAATGCGGGTGCAAATATTGTTACATGGACGCCTTCAACTGCAGGTTTGTATATATGCAAAATTCAGGTAACAGCTGAAGACGGTTCAGAAGATACAGCATCAATTTCGATTCCTGTATCAACATCTTTTGCGACTGGAACTGCAAAAATCACAACACCGGATGGGTCTGTTCCTGTATCGGGTATATCAAGCTTTGTAAGTAGCATTACTGCCACAGGAAAGCAATATCCTCCAAAAGACTTTACAACAAACGTGAAGGTTGATGGGACGTATATAGTGTATGAGCCTACCGAATTTGACTGGACAGTTAATGCTTCAGCAACGGAATCATGGAACAGACCGGTCAATCTTAATATTACATATTTGACAAAAAATATTACTGATGGAAATGCACAATTTACAGAGCAAATTGTTGATGGATGGGAAGTAATTATAAATCAGGGGACTGCTACTGCTCCGCACATTATTGATGTTTATAAAAGAACTAAGTTGACATGTACATATACTTTTGGTGAGGAATTTACGGGGATTCCACAGGTTATAAGTTACTCTTCAAATGGACACAGCGATTCGAGGACAGGAGTATCCAATTGGGTGATGATGGATTCGGTGGACAAACAGAAGGTTGTGTTCCATACATATTACACTGTTAGAACCCGTTATAATGCAAGTGGAGTTCAGAGAGTGGTACTTGATACAGAACAAACTCCATCGGAACAGGTATCATTTTCATTCAATGTAAGCGGAACAGTACCGGATTCACATGTTGTAACCGGCAGTATGAGCGGTAAAGCTACATATATACCAAATGAGCCTATCAAGGGTGATATTTCGTATGATATAGCACTACCTACACCTAATGGGGGAACAATAAGCAATGTCAGCGTAAGTATTACAGACAATAACGGAAATATAAGTCCTTCAGTTAATAAAACTGTAAATGGAAATCGTGTATCAGGAGACATTCTTGCTAATGCAAAGGATTTCAACTGGTTGATTAAAGCAACTGGTGAAGAAATATGGGATAAGGAGACAGTAGTTTCACAAGATCTTTGCACTAAACAGATTTCCGAAATTCAATATTTTAATGAAACTGTAAAGAGCGGTGATGTCTTTCTTACTACTAAAATAATTAAAGTAACAGGGACCTACACTTTTCCAGCAGATAGTTTTGAAACTGCACCGACAATTGTAAGTTGTTCGACTAATGGCTATAACTCAGGAATTACAACAGCCGGCTGGTACGTAATTGACAATATTTCTAGAGACTCAATTACAATATCTACATATCGTAAGGTGTTTACAGTAAATGCTTATAGTACTCCACATGAAACAAAAACTCCGGAAGATGATGTGTACTTTAATTTTGTTGTAAAAGGCACTAGAACAATTCATGAAAATATTACTGACACTATAGGTGCTTTTGATTCTACACAGGGTAATAACCCCAATAATATAAACTTTACTTTAACACTTACACCAAGACACAATGGAGTAATATCAAACCAACAGCTCGTTTTTGCTGAAGGTACGGCTGACTATGATGACAATAAATATATCAGAACAAATATAGTGTCATCTTCAAGAAATGGAAATACCTTTACAGGTGTTTTAAAGGCTGAAGATTATTACATACCTGAAACAAAGCCATGGTCTGATACATTTGCGTTAGACAGTTCCGACAATTCACACTGGAAAACTGTAAATCCTGTATGTTATTATAATCATCCTATAGAAAGCGTTGATCTTTCAAATATGTATACTCCACCGTTCGGGTTTACAGCATCAGGGTATACAGTTGAAAGTATATCGAATTCGGATGTGATAATAAGTATTACAGGGAATACACTCAAGGCAACAGCAGACAAAAATGTAGTCGATACAAGCTGGAACAGTTCGAAAGATACTACATTACAGTTTTCTGGAAAGTTATTGAGCAGTCCTTTGCAGCTTAACAACAGTCAAAATGCAAATATATTTTCCTTAACAGGACCTGTAATTGATGGATCACCATTTTTACAGCCGGTTACAATATCCGATTCCTATCTGGGATCACAGAAATCTGGTTCTGATATGAACTCATTAGATAAATATAATTATGCATTCTGGTGGGAAAACCAAACTGCCAGGGATAATCCTTTTGTTTCAATTTATCCTGATGGGGATTGGAATATTGAGCTGCTTTATCCTGATGGAACAGTTAATGATTCATTGACAGTTAATAAAATTAAAAATGAGACAAGTATAGGTGCTAATGCCGATGATTCGGATGACAGATATACAGTCAGCATAAACACGGCAGCAAATGCTCCTGCTCCTAGATCATTTGTTACTCTGAAAGGAAGCATAACAGATACTAACTTGGCAGGATATACTCTGGTATATAGAAAGAAAACAACTACAGGAAATGAACCGTGGAGATTAATTCCTGTTTCAAAGGAACTTCAGACAGTTAAAACAGATGGGGTACTTGGCTACTGGGATGTTACAGGGCTAAACGGAGAATATGAAGTTCAGTTGGTATCGTTGGGAGCTTCATTCAGTGCCGATACAAAAGTAATTACAATAGGCAAAAAGGTAAGTGCTTCAGCAACACAGAATACCTATGTTGCTGCCCCATACAACAAGGCATATCTTACTTTTGAACCTGGTTCTGTTAGTGAAGATATTGTTGTTACTATTGATTCGATAAAACTTGCAGATACACAAGTTCAATATAATCCTGATATGCCGATGCCTATAGGGCCACTTTACAGCATGAAGAAGACTCCTGAAAATGTTGAGTTCAATGATAACCACCATCCGAAACTTACTATTAACTTTACAGAAAATGAATTGATCGGAATTGATCCGGGTATGCTTTCGGTATATCATGTAAAAGATAATGGAGAAATAGAAGCTGTTACAGTTACAAATATTGATACCAATGCAACAGACCTTATGGGAAATAAAATTGTAAAAATTGAATGTGATGTTCCTGGATTCTCAAGCTATATGATAGTGCCTAAAATAGGAATTCCCGAGTTTGACACTCCTATAGACAGTATTGTATCAAGCTCTGTTGTAACACTAAACGGTAAAGCAGAGGCAGGTACAACTGTGACAATTTACAACGGTCAGGCAAAAGCGGGTGAAACAAAAGCAGATCAAAGCGGCAGATTTAGTATACAAATCTCACTTGCAGAAGGAATTAATAATATTACGGCTACAGAGACAAGATGGCTTAATGGCAATGCATTTACTGGTGCAAGTACTCAGGCTGTGTATATTGAATTGGACACATACGCACCGGAAGTTAAGAGCCTTATGGTTTCACCATCTGTAATAACACCTGATAATGACGGAATAGACGACTATACTAATATTTCTTTTGCGTTATCCGAAGAAGTTCATGTATTTGTAAGCATAATCGATGTAAATGGAAACACCGTAAAAGTATTGGAAAATGGTATTAAAAAACCCGCCGGAGCTTACAGTGTAAACTGGGATGGAAAAGACAGTAATACCAGAATTGTAAATAACGGAACATATGATATTTTTATTAAAATTGTCGATATGCTTGGAAATGTAGGAGTAGAAAAAACTCAAATAATTGTCGGGGACTTGATCCCACCTGTACTGACTATACCTCAGGATATGACAGTTGAAGCGAATGCAATACTTTCAACTGTTGATATCGGTACAGCCACAGCTACAGATAAAAGCAGCGTAACAATTACCAACGATGCACCTGTTGGATTCCCTCTAGGAACTACTATAGTTACATGGATAGCGACTGATGCAAACGGCAATAAAGCGACGGCAACACAGAAGATAACTGTGGTAGATACTACCAGTCCTGTATTGCTGATACCGGCAGACATTATTGCTGATGCAAATGGAATAACCAGCATAATTAGTCTTGGAGATGCAAATGCAACAGATATTTTCCCTGTAACAATAACAAACGATGCTCCGGGAACATTCCCTGATGGAATTACATTTGTGACATGGACAGCAACAGATGCAAATGGAAATGTTACAACAGCTGTTCAAAAAGTAACAGTCATCGAAAGGTTACGGGTTGAAATGTGGAATGTCCATAGAGATGCGCTTTCAAGCAATGTTTCCCCTAGGTTTATTATTACTAATAAGGGGACGACACCGGTTGATCTTTCTGGATTAAAGATAAGGTACTGCTATACAATAGATCAGGAAAAAACTCAGAATTTCTGGTGTGACTATGCAACTGTGGGGGAATACAACATTAATCACAATTTTGTGAAAATCGGCACACCTTCAAATTCTGCAGACTATTACCTTGAAGTAGGGTTTAAGACAGGTAGCGGAACTTTGGAGCCGGGAGCATTCACGGAAGTAGTAGTCAGATTTGCAACTCCTGATTGGTCAATATATAATCAATTAAATGATTACTCCTTTAACGGTGTATCAACAAGTTATGGTGAATGGGATAAGGTAAATGTTTATCAAAATAACAGCTTGATTTGGGGAGTAGAACCGTAAGTAAAGGTGATTATTAAATAAAATAAAAAAGTTACCAAGTCCAATCGGAGAAATATCAAAACAATCACTCTATCATATGTATGTTAGGGTGATTGTTTTATATATTTACCAAACACACTTTAATTTGTATTAAAAGTTTTATAATAGTATAAAAATATTTATTGAATATTTTAATAAAACTTAATATAATCTCATCTTTGACAGTTGAAGAGAAGAAAAAGCTTGAAACCTCTTGAATTTGGGCGGGTTCAAGCTTTTCTTGTTCTTTAAAAAATTGAGTACTTTTTTAGTTTTTTGTGTCTTTAAAAATTTTTTTAAGTTGTCTCATGTTAACGATTTGATAGTCTGTTCGGAAACCAAATTTTTCATGTAAATCATCGGTGAAATCCGTTCTTGTGTACGTCGGAACATAACCTTCGCCTTTGATTTCAATAAAATTCATACTTCTTAGCCCAGATATTATCTCTCCACAGGTATATTTTTCCGAAAGCTTTTTCTCTAACAGCCTGTATATCATTAGCGAAATGAAGCAAGTCGTAAAATGTGCCTTAATTCTATCATCCCTCTGCAAATAAACGGGTCTTGCCTTAAACTCTGACTTCATAATACGGAAGGACTCTTCAATTTCCCAACGTCTTCTATTAACTTTAATAATAGCTGAGGCGTCATCTTCGAGATTGGTGCATACCGCGTAGAAACCATCAAAAGCAGCCTCTTTTGTAATTAGATTTGTATCAATACCGATTAATTCTTTATCAGCTAATTCTCCATCGGATGTACAGTAGGACTTTGAGATAAAGCGTTTGTAATCATTGGCATTACATTTTTTAAGCTTTTTAGGATTTGTTTTAATAACTTTCTCTGCTCGCTCTACTTGACGATTTCGGATAGTCTGCTGATAATTTTTGTATTTAAGCGAGAAGGTCACAACAAGATTTTGCTCTAAGCCATCTTCGCTGAGCCAACGCTGCTTGTAAAAAATCTTATCCATATCAGCTTTTTCATCAAGTTCAGTAATGTCATAAACCTTTTTAGAACCGGTAAGATACCATCCTTTTGTATCTAAAGCCCATTCCCTCAAATGAGCTTTCAACTTTTTAATGGACTGTGTAGTGATGAAAGCACGGTTTTGTATATTGTTGAATTTACGGTTAGCAGTAGATGCAAGACCAGCATCTGTGCAAACAATAAATTTT